>JBGOUJ010000007.1:0-38597 GCA_041477005.1 Terriglobia bacterium
CCGTCGGATCTCCGTCTGGCCTTCCTGCATCTCTACGTGCGCCACGCTTGACAGGGGCACGGTCTGGCCCGTAGGCGATGTGATCAGGAGATTCTTGAGTTTTGCCGAACCGGACCTGTACTCGGCCGGATATCGAACGCGGAGACCAATCAACCTGTCTCCACGAATCATGTTGGACGCTAGCTCCCCGTCGATAATTGCGGATTCCAGGTCGGCGACGTCCCGGACGCCGAAGCCGGCCCGGCGGGCATTTTCGGGGTCCACTCGGAAATTGATCGCCGGGCCGATCACAATGGTCTGGTTGACGACATCGACGACCCCTTTGACCTTCGGCAGCCATTCTTCGACGGCCCGCCCAACCGCCTTGAACTTCTCCGGGTCTTCGTTGTAGATCTTGATTTCAATGGGCTGCGGAGACCAGGCGAGGTCGCCCACAAGATCCTCCAGAATATGCGGAAACTCGACCTCAATCGCCGGCTCCGACCTGGCGACCTTCCGGCGTAGCTCGGATGTGACGTCCTCGAGCGAGCGGCTCCTCTTTGGCTTCAACTTGATCAGGAAATCGCCGGTATTCGGCTCGGCGATCGCCAAGGCAAGGCGTGCACCGGTGCGCCGTGAGTAACTCTCGATCTCGGGAGTCTCTCGAAGAAATTGCTCAATGTGGCTGAGAACCCGGTTCGACTCGACCAGCGATGTGCCCGGCGGCATCCGGTAATCAAGCACAAAGGCGCCTTCATCCATGTCCGGAAGAAAGCCGGTGCCTAACTGAAGATAGACCACTACAATGACACCCAGCACGCCTGCCGCGATTGCCAGAATGCTTTTCGTGTGCAGGAGTGCCCAGTGCAAGACCACCTCGTACCTATCCGTCAGCCATCGAAGAATCCGCCCCTCGCCCGACCGCTCCGCTTGCTCGAAGTCCGCCTCCACCACTCCAGCCCGTGGTTTAACGAACAGTCCCGCCAGAACCGGCGTGAAGAAGATGGCAAGGATGAGCGAGGCAAACAGCGCCGTCACGAGCGTCATCGCCAGAGCGCGAAAGAATACGGCCGTGATCCCGCCCAGGAAAACAAGCGGGACGAAAACGACAATGGGTGTGAGGGTCGATCCGATCAAAGCCGGCGTCAGCTCCTCAATTGCGTTCCTGGCCGCAACCATCGGCGACTTGCCCATGGACAGATGGACCATGATGTTCTCCACCATCACGATCGCGTCATCAATGACTACGCCGATGCAGGCTGCCAGTCCGCCCAGTGTCATCAGGTTGAAGCTCATATGAAACAGCGGCATGAAGACAATTGCGATGAACGTGGCGATGGGGATCACGATGGCGGCGACGATCGTCGTCCTCCAGTTCTTTAAGAAGCAGAAGAGCACCACGACGGAAAGAAACACGCCGATAATAATGCTCTCGGTGACTCCTGAGATCGATTCCCGAACGAGGATGGACTGGTCGTAGTAAGTGGAGAGCTCAATGTCGGACGGAAGCGTCTTTCGAATCTCACGGAGTTCGCGGTTCACCGCGGCAGCGATTTCCACGGCGTTGCCATCCGGTTGTTGCAGGACGTTGACCAGCACCGCGGGGCGGCCGTTCGCGGTCACGATGTTGTAAACCGGCCGCTCGCCGGGAACGACGTGCGCGAGGTCCTTCACCACGACGGGGGTACCCTTTACAACATCGACGACCGTGTTCTCGACTTGCTCCTTGCTTTCGAGCAGTCCCGTCACGGTCGTCAAGTAGAGATGGTAGTTCTCCTGCAGCATCCCCGCAGGTTGGATGATGTTGGCGCCGCGGATTGCGTCAACCACTTTGGTGAGCGGCATGCCGTAGCCGTTCAGTTTCTCGGGATCGACCACGATGTGATACTCGGGAGGCCGCCCGCCGACGATTCGCGTCTCCGCGACACCGGGAAGGCGATACAGCCGGGGCGCGAGATTGTAGTAAGTCAAATCCCACAGGTCCGCCAAAGTGCGCGTCGGCGACGTAACGCTAAAGCCGACCATCGGGAACACAGAGAACGTGAGCCGGTTTACATAAAACCTCGCGCCCTGCGGCAGGTTGGGCGTGATCTGCGAAATGCGGCCCTGCACCAGGTGCAGCGCGTTCAGAATGTCCACGTCCCAACGGAAGAATACGTTGATCTCGGTGGAGCCTCGCCCGGTGACCGACCGCATGGTGGTAATGCCTGGGACCAGGCGAATCGCTTCTTCGAGGGGTCGCGTCACCATCAACATCTGCACGTTGACCGGGGCAATACCGTTATCAACGAGAATCACGACTCGCGGGAAGTCGGTCTGCGGAAAAATGGAAATCGGAATGCCGGGGATCATGAGCACGCCCGCCACGGCGAAACTCAGAATCACCAGGACTAGCCCCCTGCTATGTGCCTGCACGAAGTCCGCGACACGGCTGGTCACTTTCCACCCTCCGCGAAATTCACTTGCGCGCCATCCGGCAGACCATAGCCGCCTTCGATGACCACGGTCTCACCGGCCTCAATCCCATGAGTGATCTGAAGCTTTCCTCCGGGAATTGGTGTTGCATCTACTTCGCGCACGTGTGCAACATGTTGCTGGTCGACGACGAGCGCGACGCCCTTACTGCTTCCTTCCTTGAATTGCACAGCGGGCTCGGGCAGCACGATGGCATGCTCTGCTCTTCCGACGGAAACAGTGACGGAACCAAACACGCCCGCCTTCAGACTCCGCTGTGCGTTCGGGATTTCGCACCAGACCTCAACCGTTCGGCGCGCGGGGTCAACCGCCTCATTCACTACCGTGATGGTTCCTTTCGCCGAACTGCTCTGTTGGTCTGGCGGGGAGAAAATGCATTGTTGTCCCCGGGCGATGCGGCGAGCGCCAGACTCGGGCACCTGCGCGCGCGCGATGGCAACCGAAAGGTCCATCACCGTGAATACCGGCGCATCCGGCTTGGCCATATCGCCCGGATACAGGAACTGTTCCGTGATCGTTCCATTCAATGGACTTCTCAATTCGGTAAATTGCAGTTGGGCCGCCGCGAGAGACTGGCGCGCCTTCGCCTGTTGCACGCGGCTCTCGGCAATCCGGATGTCTGTTTTGCCGGATTGCTGTTCGATCAACTCCAGCGTGCGGCGAGCCACTTCGTAGGTGGTTTTTGCCTGCGCTAACTCCGTCTCGCTCGACAACAAATCGCGATTCGGAATCGCCCCCTGCGAGAAGAGGTCTCGGCGGCGGTCGTAGTTCTTTTGAGCTTGGTTCAGTGCCGCTTCCGCTGATTGCAGTTGCCCCCGGGCGCGCTCCAGATCGGTGGGAAGAGTGCCTGCTGACGCCTTCTGCAACGTTGCCTCCGCGTCCGCCAGATTGGCCGAAGCCTCTCCGTGCTGCGCCTCTGCATCCTTGCTCTCGAGAACGGCGAGCACTTGGCCGGCTGTGATGTGGTCGCCCTTTCGTGCTTTCAGATTCAGAATCGGCGCCGTTATGCGCGCCGAGATATTGGCTTGCTCGCGAGGGAAGATAACCGCCGGAGCCTCGATCGTGAGTTGCACGTCCGCCGTCTCCGCTCGGGCTACCTTCACTGTCACCAAGGGCTTCTGTGGATCCTCTTCCCGATGGGTACAGCCAAACAAGAAGACGGCAAAAAAAACCGTGAGAAATTGTTTCATTGGCCTCTTGCCACCTCGAGATCCGCCCGCGCGTTCAGATAGCTGGCTCGAACGGCATAGTAATTCGTCCGTGCTTGTACAGGTTGAGCCTGTGCCACCACCACATCCAGGGCTGGCCCTTCTCCACCCTCGTAGCGTACGCGGCTCAGCCGCAGATTATCCTCTGAGAGCTTCACTTGTGCCTCCGTCGTGGCAATCTGTGCGTAGATGAGTTGCACCCGGGCGAGCGCATCCTGGTATTCCTTGGAAAATACCCGCTCGGCAACCTGGCGGGTGGTGTCAACCTGCTGCGCTTGCACTTGAAACTGCCTGGACGCGCTTCTGGCGCGAAACCAATCGAACACCGGAATATTCAGGTGAATGAACCCTGCGTAGCCGCGGTCGCTGATGCTGACGCGCTGCGCATCGAGGCCGTACTGGAAAGCGAGACTCGCCTGCGGAAGGAGTTCCGCTCGCGCCCGTCGAGCCTCGGCGAGAAAGCCCCGCTGCTGAGCGTCGAACAGGCGGAATTCCAACCGGCGCAAGAAGGGCGCTGCCGCGGCGGGAGCCTCCGGTGGGGGCAGGGGCTGTTCCATCACATCCGTTAGGCCCAACGGTGTATCAACATTGGTAGTCCAGAAGGATGCGAGATCGTGATTGGCGAGTCGCGCTTCGAGTTCCAGCGCCTGCTGTGCTTGACCCAGAATTGCCACCTGCGAAGATGCTTTGACGAGGTCTGCTAGGGAAGCTTCGCCATTCTCCGAAAGCCGGCGGACCCGGTCTTCGAAGGCTCGGGCTTCCGTCAGGTTGGCCCGCGTCGCTTCGACCAGCTTCCGCGCGAGGAGCACGTGGTAATAACTCGCTGCGACGGCACGCTTGAGATCCCGTTCGGAAAGGCCCAGATTCGCATTGGCGGCATCGCGATCCGCCCGTGCGCGGTCCAGAGCCGCGCGCAGGCGACCCGATGTGTCCAACTCCACCCCCGTCGTCGCGAGCGAGGAATACTCCCGGATGCCGTTCAGTGGGAGGAAGCTAAAGGTGCTCCGGTCGTAGAGAAGCGGGCTGTTGTAAATGTAAGAGCTGCCGACGGAAACCTGCGGCAGAAAACCGGCGCGCGCCTGCGTGATCCCATACCGAGCGATCTCCGTCTGCTGCCGAGCCAGTTTCACGGACGACGGGGCCGATTGCGCCAGGCGCACGCAGTCCTCGAGACTGAGCTGACCCGACGTGGATTGGCCGAAAGCGTGGACTGCCAGGAACGCCAGCAGTGAGCCGGCGCGAGTCAACATTCGCACGGAAAGTAACCTCCACGGGACGTCCCCCCCCAAATGAGAATAGCTCCTACCGGGAAGGGTAGGAGCTATTATTCCCGAATCTCTCGGGACGGTTAGAGGTGAGACTCCATCACCGCGACATGTAAACCCGCACTATATCACGGACATCGATAGCACGGCAGCGGTTCTTGTCTGTTGCGGGAGCGGCCTGTGAAGAAAATCCAGAATGGCGTATGATGCGGAGGTGCGAAACACGGCGACCGACAGGTCCCCATCCACGGCGCAGTCGGCTTGGCAGCAGCTCAGCCGCTACCAGATCTTGGTCCTGGTCGTGGCGTGGCTGGGCTGGGTGTTCGACTCGATGGACGCCACCATCTACAACCTGGTGCTCACACCGGCGCTGAGGGAGCTTCTGGGCAGCCGCGGCTCGGCCGAGAACGTCGGTTGGTATGGCGGCATTATCCTGGCTATCTTTCTAGTGGGGTGGGCGCTGGGGGGCGTGCTGTTTGGCATCCTGGCCGACTACCTGGGGCGTGCCCGCACCCTCGCGTTCACCATCCTGATCTACGCCCTGTTCACCGCCCTCGCCGGCTTTTCGCATACCTGGTGGGAGCTGGGCCTTTACCGCTTCCTCACGGCGCTGGGCATCGGCGGCGAATGGGCCGCCGGGGCGACGCTGGTGGCCGAGGTGTGGCCGGAGTCGCTGCGCGTGAAAGGGGCAGGGTTGCTGCAATCGGCCTGGGGCGCGGGCTATTTTCTGGCTGCCGGGCTTTATCTGTTGCTGGCCCAGTACGGCTGGCGGGTCATGTTCTATGTCGGCCTCGTTCCAGCCCTGGTGGCTTTTTTTGCCCGCTTGAAAGTGCGGGAGCCGGAGAAGTGGACGGCGGCGAAAGGCTCGGCTCCCAGCCGCCTGACGCTGTGGGATCTATTCACGCCCGCCCATCGGCGCGACACGCTGGTCGGCTCGGCCCTCGCCTTCGTGGCCGTCTTCGGGCTGTGGGGGGCGACGAACTGGACGCCGTCCCTGATCCGAGAGCTGCTCGAGCCGCGGCGGCTGCCCTCGACCGAGGTGGCCAAGATGGTCAGCTTCGCCGTGATGAGTCTCAACGCCGGCGCCATTCTCGGCTATCTGGCCTTTCCACCGCTGGCGGAATGGATCGGCCGGCGCGGCGCGTTCCTGCTCATGATGGTGGGAGCGGCGATCACTTTGCCGGCGATGTTCCATTGGCCGGAGTCCTACGGCACGGTGTTGCTAATCCTGCCGCTGCTCGGCTTCTTCACCAACGGGATCTTCAGCGGTTTTCCGGTCTACCTGCCGGAGCTCTACCCCACTCGCATGCGGGCCACCGGATCCGGTTTCTGCTTCAACGCCGGGCGGGTGCTGGCCGCTTCGAGCCCGTTCCTCACCGGCTACCTGGTGGTGCACCTGGGCACATTCGCGCGCGCCGCCAGCTCCATCGCCCTGATTTATGTCGTCGGAATGGCGGTGCTGCTGTTTGCCCGCGAGACCAGGGGACAGCAACTCGCTTGAGGCTGTGTTAGAATCGCTGCCGCCTATGAAGAACCTGTCTCTTCCCTGCGTCCTCTTGCTGTGCTCGAGCCTGGCGCCCGGGCTGCGCGCCCAGGTGACGGTGTTGAAGAACGTCGATCTGATCGACGGCACCGGCACGGCGCTGAAGCGCGGCGTTTCGATCATCATTTCCGGCGGAAAGATCCGCGACATCGGCCCCGCCTCCCAGATCAAGACGCCGGCCGGCGCCAACGTCGTCGACCTCTCGGGTAAAACCGTCATGCCGGGCATTATGAACCTCCACGGTCACCTGGCGACGGCCAAGGGCTTGACCGCGGGGCCCGAGAACGATACGGCCGACAACGTCGAAGCGCAACTGCGCAACTACGCATCCTACGGCGTGACGAGCGTGGTCAGCATGGGGTCGGAGATTCATCCGGAGATCGGTATCCGGATCCGCGACCAGGAGCGCGACGGCCGGCTGGAGGGCCGCGCCAGGATGTTTACCGCCGGCCGCGGCTTCACCGCTAAGGGCGGCTACCCGGCGGTGCTGCCCGGCAACCAGGGCGTTCCCTTCGAAGTCGTGACCTCCGCCCAGGCACGCTCTTACGTGGACCAGTTGGCCAAGATGCGCGTCGATCTGGTCAAAATGTGGGTCGACGATGAGCTGGGCCGCTATCCCAAACTTTCTACCGAAATATACACCTCCATCATCGACCAGGCCCACAAGCACAAGCTCAAAGTGGCCGCTCACCTGTTCTACCTCGACGACGCCAAGCGCCTGCTCGACGCCGGCCTGGACGCCATGGCCCACAGCGTCCGCGACAAGGACGTGGATGCGGACCTGATCGCCAAGCTCAAGCGCAACAACGCCACGGCCATCCCCACCCTGACGCGTGAGCAGTCCACGTTCGTCTATGCCGACAAACCGGCTTGGCTCGACGATCCCTTTTTCCAGCGGTGCACCACGCCGGACGTCATCGCGACGTTGAAGAGCGACGCTTACCGCAACAAGGTCGCCGGCCACCCGGACTTTGAGAAGTACAAGACCTTTTTCGCCACTGCCTCGCGCAATTTAAAGCGGCTGTTCGACGCCGGCGTTCGCATCGGTTTCGGCACCGATACCGGCCCGCCAGCGCGCTTCCAGGGCTTTTTCGAGCATTGGGAGATGGAGCTTATGGTGCAGGCGGGCCTCACCCCTCTGCAGGTGATTCAAACGGCCAGCAAGAACGCGGCGGCGTACTTGGGCGTGTCCAAGGAGCTCGGAACGCTGGAGAAGGGCCACGACGCCGATCTGATAGTGCTTGATAAGAGCCCGTTGGACGACATCCGGAACACCCGGACCATCCACGCGGTTTATCTGGGAGGGCAGAAACTTTAGAACGTGATCAAAAACCAAGACAAAAGGCAAATTGCAAAGGGCAAAAGGCCAAAATCAAGGAAGAGGACGTTTTCTTAAGATGGCCGCGGACGGAAAGATGGCCGCGGACGGAAAGATGGCCGCGCGGACGGAAAGATGGCCGCGCGGACAAAGATGGCCGCGGACGGAGTGCGCGCTCCGTCATTTTTGCCTTTTGCCTTGGGGTTTCTCTCCGGGCCGCCGCCGGAGTGCCGGCTACGTTTCGTCGAAGCGGGGCGCTGGGGTGTGTTCCTTTTCCTCGCCGTCCGAGACCGTAGCCAGCTCGACCTTGTTGCGGCCGGCGGTCTGCGCGCGGCGAACGGCTTCGTCGGCAGCGCGCAGCAGCACGTCGGCGTCGGCGGTGGGGATCTCATCGGTGGTGGCGACGCCCACACTGACCGTCACTTCAACGGCGCCGCCCAGCAGGTCCACCGGCTCGCCGCTGATGGCCGACCGGATCTTCTCGGCTGACTCCCTGATCTCCGACGAGTAGCAGCCCGAAACGATCACCAGGAACTCCCCGCTTCCATAACGGCCGACGGAATCGTAGAGCCGGACGACGCTTCGCATGCGGCGCGCCGCTTCCCGCAGCACCGCGTCTCCGGCGGTGGGGCCGTAGGTCTTGTTTATTTGCTTGAAGTAATCCACGTGGGTCAGAATGACCCCCACCGGGACTCCCTCGCGCCGGTCCCGGGCCAGCCTCTGGCGCAGCATTCCGAGAACGGCCTCCCGGTTCCACAGGCCGGTGAGGAAGTCATGGGTGGTCGGGAAACGCATCGCCTCGCGCATGGAGAGAAACTGCTCCTGAAAATCGAGGATGCGCCGGCCCGCGCGCAGGCGGACCCGCAGTTCATCGGGATCGAACGGCTTGGTCAGGTAATCGTCAGCGCCGGCTTCCAGACCTTCCACGATGTCCCGCTTCTGCGACTTCGCCGTCAGCAGCAGGATGTAGACGTAGGTCTCGCTGTGGCGCTTGCGAACCTCCCGGCAGATCTGAACGCCGTCCATGCCCGGCATCATCCAGTCCAGAATGGCCAGGGTGGGCGAGTCCTCCTGCTGCAGAGTCCACCAGGCTTCGTTGCCGTCGTTTGCCACCACGACGTCAAAGCCCCACTGGGTGAGGAGCTTTTCCAGCAGGGTACGGCTGACCGGTTCGTCTTCCGCTATGAGTACCTTCATCATGAAATCTCCTTGCCGAGCGCTGCGAGCTCCGGCTCGAGTCGCCCGATTTCCGTTTCCAATACGGCATAGACTTCCGCAGCGTTATTCAGGTTGCCCTGAAGCGCCATCTTTTCGAGCTGCAGTGCCACGTCCGAAGCCGGTCTCGCCGCCAGGTTGCTGAGCGAGCCTTTCAGCGTGTGGGCGGCGAAAGCCAGCCCGTGACTGTCGTGCTCGGCCACCGCCCTTTCGATCCGGGAGAGGAACTTGGGGCACTCGGCCAAGAACAGCTTAGCCAGGTCTCGCATCAGTCGCTTGTTTCCATCGACGCGAGCCAGCAGGCCTTCCTGGTCGAGAGGCACAGCGCCGTTTTGCCCGGCTGATTTCCGGCCGTATTCCAGCCCGATGGATTTCGGCTCGACGGGCCTCAGTGCGGCCGCTTCCGGCCACGGCGCCGGAGCGGCGGGGGCGGGGACCACCACCTCGATGGCTCGGAACAGCGTTTCTACGTCGATCGGCTTCGAAACGTAGCTATCCATGCCGGCCTCCAGGCAACGGTCGCGGTCGCCCTGCATGGCGTGGGCGGTCATGGCCACAATCGGGATGTGCCCTCCGCTGTTTCTCTCCCACTCGCGAATCTTCGCCGTGGCCTCGAAGCCGCCCATATCGGGCATTTGCACGTCCATGAGGACCAGATCGAAGGACTCCCTCTGAACCGCGTCCACCGCTTCGCGGCCGGTGCCGACGACCACCACTCCGTGCCCCCGCTTTTCCAGAAGATTGCGGGAGAGCATTTGATTGATGGGGTTGTCCTCGGCCAGCAGGACGCGGAGGCGCGAAGGCCTGGAAGCATGCCGGAGCGGCGCCGCGACAGCTTGACTTCCCGAGACCCCGGTGGCGGCCAGGAGGGCTTCGAGCAGCTTGGCGTGCCTGACGGGCTTGGTGATGTAGGGCAGCTCGGCGCGCCTGGCGCGATCGCCGGCGGGCCCCGCCGGCGCCAGGAGTAAGAGCTGGGGCGATCCGAGCTCCGGCCGCCGGCGGATCTGCTCAGCCAGGGCGAAGCCATCGACGCCCGTCGCCTTGGGGTTGATGAGGGCGCCGTCCATTAGGGCGCTATCGATTAAAACCAGGCGGAACGGCTGGCCTTGGCTGCTGGCCCGGCTCAAGGCCGCCAGCGCGGACTCAGCGCCGTCCGCGGCCGCCGGCTTCATTTGCCAGCCGGCCAATATCTCTTCCAGAATCTTCCGGCTGGTCGCATTGTCCTCGACGACGAGCACCGGCAGGCCCTGCAGGTGCTCGATCCTCGCCGGCCGCGCGGACGCCTCCTGCGGGACGCCGCAGAGGGCGGTGAAATGGAAGGTGCTTCCCTTACCCGGCTCGCTCTCGACCCAGATCTTTCCTCCCATCAGATCGACCAGCCGTGACGAGATGGTGAGGCCGAGGCCGGTGCCGCCAAACTTGCGGGTGGTGGACGTGTCAGCCTGCTGGAAGGCTTCGAAAATCAGCAGTTGCTTCTCTACCGGGATGCCGATGCCGGTGTCGGTGACCGAGAAATGCAGCGAGACCTGCGCGGCAGGCTTCCCTTCGGCTTTCACCCGCACCACCACCTCGCCCCGGTCGGTGAACTTGATGGCGTTGCCGACCAGATTGATGACCACCTGCCGCAGCCGGCCGGAATCGGCCACCAGCCGCTCGGGAGCATCGGGCGCGACCTGATAAGCCAGTTCCAGGCCTTTTTGCTGCGCGCGCAGCGCCAGAACGCCCAGGGCGTCGCCCAACGCGTCGCGCAGATCGAATTCCGCCGGGTCGAGCTGCAGGCGGCCGGCCTCGATCTTGGAAAAATCCAGAATGTCGTTGATGACCGTCAACAGGGCATCCGCCGAGGTCTTTACCGCGGCGAGGTACTCCTTTTGTTCGGCCGTCAGATCGGTTCCCAGGGTCAGCTCCGTCATGCCGATGATGCCGTTCAAGGGCGTGCGGATCTCGTGGCTCATGTTGGCCACGAACTCGCTCTTGGCGCGGCTGGCCGCTTCCGCGGCCTCGATCGCTCGTTGCGTCTCTTGCTCCGCCCGGCGGCGCTCGGTGATGTCGAGCAGGGCGCAACGCATCCCGACGATCGTCCCATCCGCCTCCCGAATCAGGTTTTCGTGGATCTCAACGGTCAGGCGGCTGCCGCCCCGGCGCACGTACTCAAGCGGGTGCGGCACCAACGGTTCCTCTGCCGAGGTCTTGCGCAGCACCGCTTCCCGGTAGCGGTCCCGCTCTGCCGGAGCGAGGAATTGCCACACGGGCCGACCCAGCATATCGGCCGCGGTAAAGCCGAGCAGGACGCACTCGGCCAGGTTCACTCGCTGCACGATCCCTTCCCGCGTGATCTCGTGATAGGCTACCGGCGCATCCTCGAAGAGCCGCCGGTACCGCTCCTCGCTTTGCCCCACCGCCTCCTGAGCGCGCTTCAGGTCGGTGATGTCGGCCATGTAGAACAGAATGTGGTTGCGCCGGGCCACGTAGGAGATGTTCTGCTGGAATTTCGATCCCGCCACCTCGACCTCGCGGGTCATCGACTCCCTCTCGCCCCACTGGAAAGACTTAAGCAGCGGCTCCAGATCCGCGAGCACCGGATGATCCGGGCCGGTGTCCGGCAGATCGGGAAAACGCTGCTGCGCGGCGGGATTCAGATAGGTGACCCGGCCGGTGGCATCGGTCTCGATGAAGGGGTTCGGGTTCTGATTGGGAAACGAGGCGGCGCGCATCAGCTTTTCTTCAGCCTGTCGCCGCTCGCCGATCTGTTTTTCCAGTTGCCGTTTGGCTTCTTCCAGCTCGATGGGGCTTTGCAGCGTGAGCGCCTTGGGGATCAGGGGCAGCAGCAGCGCCGCGGCCGCCGTGGCAAGGCCCGCGGTCAGCATTCTCAGCGGAGTTTGCAGCCGCTGGATGCTTCCTTCCAGAGGACCAATTTCCAGAAGATGGGCCGAGCCGCAGGCCAGCAGGAACGCCCCGAACAGCCGAAATAGCCAGCGGAACGGCATGTCTCGCTTCTTGTAGGCGAAGTAAACCAGTGCGACGGCAATCGAGTAGCAAGACACGGCGATCAAACACTCGGCCAGCACCGCCGGCCGGCCAATAGCCGACACTCCGGATGGAAGCAATCCGGCAAGCGGCAACTCCGGACTGGGGAGTCTGACCATGAGCCTCTAGGACTGCTGGGGTAGCACCCGGCTACGGAACAACGACCGCAGGCTGGCCTTCGCCTCCGGCGCCGGCGGTTCTGGCGGCGCCGACTCCAAGCTGAAAATCGTGCGGGCAAACGTGGAGAACGCCCGACCCAGATCGGATTCGCGGCTCACCAAACCGGTATCGGAGATCGGCCGCCGCAAGAACAACTCGTCATTCGGCAACATCACGGCGACCGGCCGCCCGAGCAACTCCTCCGCCTCCCGGGAGTTCTGCTCGGCCTGCCAGCAGCGATTCAGCACGATCCGAATGCGGGTATCCGCCGCGCCGACGGCCTTCAGCTCGTTGATCCGGCGGCGAGCGAGGAAGAGCGAGCTGCGTTCCGGCGCTACCACCACGTAAACAAACTTGGCCTGGCCGAGGATGGCCTCGGTCGCCTCGTCGAGCAACTCGGGCAAATCCACCAGGACCGCGTCATAGCGAGTCCGCACGAAGGTCAGCAGCCGCTGGTATTCCCACCGCGAGAGCATCGCCCTCTTGCCGGCGCCCGGCATCAGCAGCACATCCAGGCCCTGGGCTTGCGTCACCAGCCTCCGCCAGATGGCATCGGTCATCCATTGAGAGCTCTCGAGCGCATCGAGGGTCGAATTCGACGGCCGCAGCCCCAGCAGCGGGGCCAGCGGCCCGGAACGCAGATCGGCCTCCAGCAGCAGGGGCCTCTTGTGCAAATCCTGCGCCAGCGCTGCCGCTACATGTAAGGCCGTCGTTGTGGCCCCGCTGCCGGCCTTGGATGGCACAAACACCACGATGTTATCCGGCACTCCCGCTGTCTGCGCCTGGATCGACTTCAGGATCGCCTGTTGAAACGTCTGGGTGGAGCAAGGGGCCGACAGCACCTCGCTAACACCGGCCCGCGTCGCCTCGGCGCTCCTTTCCTCATCCCAATACCCAGTGAAGCCGATGATGGCTGTCTTGGGCTGGCTGGCCCGAATCTCCCGGGCCAGATCCAGGGCTGCCGGCGAGGATTCGATGTCCAGGAACACGACCTCCGGACTGAAAATGTTGAGTAATTGAACCAGTTCATGCCCGCTTGGATAGCTGTACAGAGTCTTGTAGATCCAGAGATCTCCGAGCGACGCGGACAACTCCTGTATGGAGTTGACCAGTAACCGGTTGGGACCGAACGTTATGGCAGACAGCATATGACCCAGGCTGCTCAGGACTATCCTATTGCAGTGCTTTAGCCGCTGAGAACCGTGGAACACCTTAGAGTCCGACTGCTTTTCCCTCAACTGGGCTAGGGCAATGAACTAAGAAGACGGCTGGGGTCCAGGCAAGGCGGCGGGTTAGAATGGTTCCTTGCCCTTCGTGCGCTCTGCATTCTTGTTGGCATTGGTCTGCTCGTTTCGCGCCCAGGCGCAGAGCCCCTCCACGGCGACACTCGATCTTTCCCTCACCAGCGCGGGCAAGCCCACGGCGGCCCGAGTCTATATCACCGATCAA
This sequence comes from Terriglobia bacterium, assembly GCA_041477005.1. Lineage (GTDB taxonomy): Bacteria > Acidobacteriota > Terriglobia > Bryobacterales > JACQDG01 > JBGOUJ01. The sequence continues at coordinate 13,639 of JBGOUJ010000007.1, forward strand.
ACCGGCAAGGCGTATCTGGTCCCGGGGGCGGTGACTTACTCGAAGGGGAGCGAGGAGCATTCGATCGTGGATCAGAAGGCGACCTTGGAGATCGCGGCCGGACCATACCGGGTGCGGGCCGAGAAGGGCGCGGAGTTTCGCGCGGTGGAGAAAACCGTAACGCTCGTGGCCGGCGAAACAACCCGCCTCGAGGTCGACATCCCGCGCTTCTACGAGATGAATCAGCGGGGGTGGTTTTCCGGCGATCTGCACATTCACCGGGACCCGCAGGAGATGCCGCTGCTGGTGCGCGCCGAGGATCTCAACATCGGCCCGGCCATCACGCGGCACCTGGGCGGCGCGAGGAAGGAAACGAGGCCGTTCCCCGCGAGCGCTCTCCAGCCGGTCGATGAGAACCATGTTGTCAGCGGGCAAAACCAGGAAGTAGAGAGGCTAGGCAACGGCCACGGGGCCGTGCTGCTGCTGAACATGCCGCGGCCGATCGATGCCGACATGACGCCCCTCCACCCGGCCGATGTGGAGTTTTGCCGCCAGGCGCGGCAGCAGGGGGCCTTCGTCGATGCCGAGAAGCCGATCTGGAAGAACGTTCCGGTCAACGCGGCGTTCGGCGTGATCGACTCGATCGGAGTGGTCAACAACCATTTCCACCCCAGGGCCATGCTGCTCGACGCCGAAAAATGGGGCTCGCTGGTGCGGGATCGGCCGGTTTACAAGACCGCCGCCGGCTTCGCGCAGTGGATGATGGACCTCTATTACAGCTTCCTGAACTGCGGTTTTCGCATTCCCGTTTCGGCCGGCTCCGCCTCCGGGGTGATGCCCAGTTGGCCGGGCTACGAGCGGGTCTACGTCCATTTGAGCGGTCCTTTCAGCTACCAGCAGTGGTTCGCGGACCTGAAAGCGGGGCGCAGCGTCGCCACCAACGGCCCGCTACTCGAGGTCTACCTGGACGGCGAACCACCGGGCGCGCAGGTGATTTGGGAGGGCCCGACCAGCGCCACTGTGGCCATCGAGGCGCACTCGCAGAGCATCCTGGACCGGATCGAGATCGTCTATAACGGCGAGGTGATCCGCACCTTTCCGGGCGGCGGCAATCCCGTATTCCACGCCGCCCTGAACCTCACCATCCCCGAGCCTGGCTGGCTTGCCGTGCGCTGCTTCGAGCCGGCGACCGACACGATCCGCTACGCCCACAGCTCGCCTTTTTACTTCCTGCGCAACGGCAAGCTGCCGGTCAAGATGCAGGCAGCACAACGGTGGGCCGATTTTATCCGGGGACTCCCGGCGTCAGTAGACCCGGCGGACTACGCTTCCCGCGAGGCATATGAAAAAGCCCTGGCGATGTTTCGGGAGGCGGAGAACGTTTACCGGCGTCTGGCCCGGTAGCCTGCTGGATCCGGAACCCGGGTCCCTGGGGGCCCGTGAGAGGGTTCAGACGAGCGATGAAATGGGTCGGCTGCTATCGGGTTCCCGCCCGAATAGGCTATAATTTAGTATTTACTCCATGGCAACGAAAGGGTCGATGAACAGAACAGTGTTCATGGGGAATCTCCCCACTTGGGTGACCGCGGAAGATATTCAGAGCTGGCTGCGGCACGAGAACATTACCTTCGACGACATCAAAGTAATTCGCGATTTCGAGACGCAGGAGTCCAAGGGCTACGCGTTCATTGAAGCGGCCACCGATGAGGACTGCAAAGCGATCATCGCTCGCTTTAATCATGCGCCGCTCGAAGACCGCAACCTGCGGGTGAACGAAGCGCGGGGGGCCGAGCAGGGGCGAAAAACAAGCCGCCCCAGGTCGCGCTAACAGCTTGGTTAGCCACAGAGTTACAGAGGCACAGAGAAGGAACAGAGGGGCCGTTCTCTGTGTCTCTGCGGCTCTGTGGCTGTCGTTTGGGTGCTCCACGCCGGCGCCCTCCCAGAAGGCCGCCGAGCTGCCACTGGTGGAACCGGGCGCGAGGCTGCAGACGGCGGTATCGCTGGTCTTCACCGAGGGCCCGGCGGCTGACGCCGAGGGCAACGTCTTCTTCAGCGAGATCACCGGCAACCGTATTCTGAAGCTGTCGCCGGACGGCAAGCTGAGTGTGTTCCGCGAGCCGAGCCATCGGGCCAACGGCCTGGCCTTTGACGCCCAAGGGAGGCTGCTCGCCTGCGAGGGCGCCGGCGAGGACGGCGGACGCCGCATCACCCGGACCGATATGAAGACCGGGCAGATCGAGGTGCTGGCCGAGCGCCACGATGGCAAGCGGCTGAACAGCCCCAACGACCTCGACCTCGATCCGCAAGGGCGGATCTATTTCAGCGATCCGCGCTACGGCGACCAGTCCGGCCGCGAGCTCGCGACCGAGGACCTCTACCGCATCGGAACCGACGGCCGGCTCAGCCGGGTGCTGACCAAGCCGGACATCGAGAAACCCAACGGCCTGCTGGTCTCCCCCGACGGCAAGACCCTGTTCGTGGCCGACACCTTTACCGGCCGCAATGGCAGGGAGCAGGCCATCAAGAAATTCGACATCCTGCCCGACGGCCGGGTCACCAACGGGCGCATCCATTACAGTTTCGGCTCCGGCCGCGGCGTGGATGGAATGGTGATGGACGTGGAGGGCAATATTTACGGAGCCGCCGGCTCGAACGGCGGACCTCCCGACAACCTCGCCGGCATCTACGTAATCAGTCCCGCCGGCAAGCTGCTGGGGCGCATTCCGATTGCCGAGGACGCGGTGACCAACTGCACCTTCGGCAGTCCGGACCTGCGAACGCTTTACGTCACGGCCGGCAAGAACCTGTACAAGATCCGCACCCAGAATCGCGGCTACCTGATCTATCCGCCAGCCCGCAACTGACCCCTCCAGGGGGTAGTGGGTCACTTTGTTTTGCAAGGCGGCGGGACTTGGTGGCAAATTTGCCACCAGGTCGGCAAAACGACCCAACTGCGGCCGAATATCAGAAGTCTTGAACCGCCTCTTCCAGAGTCGGAAAACTGGCAAACACCGTATCCAGCTTGGTGATCCCGAGCACGTAGCGGACGCGCTCCGGAGCGGCGGCCAGCCGCAGCTTGGCCCCCTCGTTGCCCAGCGTGATCAGGCAACTGACCAGGAAGCCTATCCCGGCGCTGTCGACGTATTCGACGCCGCTCAAATCGAAGATGAAGCGGCGGTCGCCCTGGGCCATCAGGTCCCTGAGGGTCTGGCGACAGTGTTCCGTCTCGCGGCCGAAGGTCACGCGCCCTTGGAAGTGGATGACCTGGGGTCCGGAATCGTGCTTGGAGGCGGTATAGATCGACATATAGGCTTTCTAGGATCTTACGGGAATTCGGGGGAGCGTTCAACCGTGGAAACAAAGTTTTCCGCCACGGAGCCGATAAGCCAACGAAGCGGAGATGTGGGAATCCTCAGCAACGGCCGGCGCGCTTAACGCGCCCGCGCCATTCCGGAGTCCGGGCGGCCTTCGCACGAGCTACAGATTCCCCGAGCTGAGGGCATCGTCGCCGACAAGCCGCCGCGGGTTTTGTCTGCCAGCCGGTTTTCTGAGTTAAGGTGTTAGCTTAGAATAAGACTCTATTTACTGGGAGACAAAAGGCTTGTCTGGCGCGGGAGGAGCATAATCGGAAGCGATATCGGCTCCGCCGTGTTCCGCCTGCGGGGGCTGGGCGTCAGGGGAACCGGCCACCGACGTGGCCTGCACGGTGCGCGAGACGCCGAGACCGGCAAAGATCGGCAAGAAATGGACCGGCACGCTGCCCCGCGCCCGGATGCGGGCAAAGGCATAATCGGCGGCCGGGTTGGGGTTGGCGACAAACGTCCCCGCCGGCGAGGTCGCGAAGTCCACAATCACCGTGCCCACGGCGTTGTTGTCGAAATGCCATTTGTTGACGTTGGTCCGGGCCTCGGTGATCGCATTGTCGATGCCCGTAGTGGTCCCATCGAGCTGGTCCGTGGCCGCGATGGCGGCGGCGTCGGCGTAGTTTTGTAGTTCATTCCTGGCTATAGAGAGCCGGGCCAAATCCAGGCACAGGCCCACCATTCCCAAGATGGCCACCGCGCTGGTGGCGGTAGCAAACAAAACGAAGCCGCGCCGGGCGCGCGGATGATTTTCGAAGTGCAATGGCATGGGCACGTTCCTTCCTTCCTTTCTCTTATCGGATCGAGACGGCAGGAGTTGAGGAACGTAGCGGCCGAACGGTTGCCCCGCCGGACGGGTCAGTGCTACCTTGTCACTCGGTCGGCGGGCATAACAGCAACCCGGCGGTGATCACGGTCAAGTAGAAAGCCGGAAGTTGGGGGACCGGGTTTGGGGACCGGCTCCGTGATGCGGGGTCCGCAGGCCCCGGGGGTCGGGAGGGGCGGTCAGGATGTCGGCCAGCCTAACGAAAGGAGATCCAAAATGATGAAAGACTTCAAAGAGTTCGTGATGCGAGGCAACGTGATCGATCTCGCCGTCGGGCTGATTATCGGTGTCGCCTTCGGCAAGATCGTCAGCTCGCTGGTTAACGATGTGCTCATGCCGCCGATCGGACTGCTGCTGGGCCGGGTCGATTTCTCCAACTTGTTCATCGACCTCTCGGGCAAGAATCCGGCCTCGTTGGCCGAAGCGAAGCGGCTCGGCGCCGCCACCGTCAATTACGGCGTGTTCCTGAACACCCTTCTGGAGTTCTTGATTGTGTCGTTTGCCGTGTTTCTGCTGATTCACCAGGTCAACCGCCTGAAGCGGCCGGCCGAAGCGCCTCCGCCGAGCACCAAGGACTGCCCCTATTGCACCTCCAGCATCCCAATGAAGGCGATTCGCTGTCCGCAGTGCACCTCGGATCTGAAGGCGGCCTGATCAATAGATCGGCCAGCAACCCGGGGTAAGCAGTTCCACCAGGCGACGATCTGGGTCGCGGAAGTACAGGCTGCGGCCGCCGCCGGGCCAGGTGACGCGGCTTTCGATGGCAATTGCCTTCTCCGACAGCCGGCGCTCCCAGGCTTCCAGCTCGGCGGCGGCGATGGCGAAGGCCAGGTGCAATTCGCCCGAGCCGTTGTGCGGCGGGATGATGCCGCCGGGCATCGGAACCGGCCGCGTAGTGCCTCCCTGTTTGAAGAGCAGGAGGACCTGACGGCCGGCCACCCCCAGCGCGCAGAAGCGGTCGTCGGACGGCTCTAGCGGCTCAACTGCTTGACCTGTCTTCCGGTTACGTGTTACAAACCAGGCAGCAAGGATGGTTTTTATGTCAACACCGGCCTCAAATCGCAGGGATTTCTTCACGACTGCGGCTGGAGGGCTGACTGCTGCACGTGTGACCGCGAGAGCCCCGGCGCCGGGAACGTTTCCGCGCGATGCGGCAGCGGCGCTCCCGACCCAGGGTCTCGACAAATAAGGATCGGCACAGAGAAAGACTGATTTGCTCGGTGTCTCTCCGTGGCTCGATAGCTAAAAAGCCCAATGCCTGCGTCTGCTCTCACGCTCACGCTCTTCAATCACCACACAGATCGGCACTACGCGGCCTTGCTGCGCGACGATGTGCTCGGCCGCGCGCGCCGTCTGACGCGGCTGGCCCGCGAGAAAGGCTTGCGGGCGCTGAAGCCTTCGACCGATCCGCTGGTCGAGATTGCCATGGAAGTCGATGAGCGCGGCCGGGTGACTAAGAATTCCCTCGGTGTGCTCGATCTGGCCTGGCAGGCGGGGGCGCATCCGGAGTGGCAGGACGTGATCCGAGGCGAGATTGAAGAGATTCGGGCGGGCATTCGCACGGCGCACGGGTTGGAGATTCAAAACCTGATCTGGGCGGGCATGGGAGGGTCGGCCGAAGACAAAGCGATGTACGGCCAACTGGGGCTGCTCGAGGGCGGCGTCCGCGTCTACATTCTGGACTCGACCGATCCATCCAAACTGCAGGCGATCCTCCGTGAGATGACCCGCGCCGTCCCCATAGCGGAAGCGCTGCGCTGCACCCTGGTGGTGGGAATGGCCATGGGGATGACCTCCTACGAGCCGGTCGTCAACCTGGAAAAGCTCGACCTGCTTTACCAGAAGCACAAGGTCCCCAGCGCAGCGAATTTTCTGTACATGACGCTGCCCCGCTCGCTGCTCGACGGCTTTGCCGGCCCGCGCGGGTACCGGCGCGTGGAATTGCAGCTTGACAACGACAACACCGTGGCCGGCCGGCACAGCGGGCCGCTGACGCGCGGCAGCCTTTACCCCCTGGCTCTCAACGGAGCGGATCTGGGGGCGTGGATCTCGGGCGCCGTGCTTGCTGAAGAGGAGGCCCACGAGGCCTTCCGGCTGGCCGCTTTTTTTCACGGCAATGGCCTGGACTCGCGCGACAAGGTGGTACTGCTGCTGCCGCGACAGTGGGCGGGGGCGGGAATCTGGACCAAACAGGATTTCGAGGAGAGCCTTGGCAAGAGCGAGCAGTGCGGCATCAAGATTTTCCCCGGGGAGCCTCTCCGCCCCGACTGGTACCTGCCTGCCCGGAGCGAGCCGCGGGTATTTTGGGCGGTCAACGCCACCGGCTGCGACAACCCCGACCCGGCTGCCGTCAAGAACCTGCGCGAGGCGGGCTATCCTGTGGCCGTGCTCGACATCGGAGCTCGGGCCCAGGTCTCGGGGTACATGCAGTGGGTGCACCACGTGGTTTTCGGCATGGGCTGCCTGCGCCACATGAATTTCGTTACCCAGCCCAGCGTGGAGCTCTACAAGGCAATCACCAACCGGCTCTACGCCCAGGTGAAGAAGGTTGGCCGTGTGGAGCGGACCCGGGAATGGCGTGCCATGGCCACCTCCCGCTATCGAGCCACCGCGCCCGGTGGGATCGCGCTGCACTATGATTCCCTCCTAAACGCCGGCCTGTTCGAGCCGGGCGATCTGCCGGGCAGTCGCTCGGGCGCTGCAGAAATCCTGGCACAGGCGGTTCAAAAGCTCCTCGCCGCGAAAAGAATTGAATACGCCGAGCTGACCTTCTATGGCGATACGCGTTACGGCACGGAGGGCCGCGGCCTGCGCGCCCTGTTAGACGAAGCGTCCGTCTCCACCTTTGGCGATCCGTTGCACCTGTCCACCGACGTCTACGAAGGCCCGGCCATGAACCATTCCTATCATGAGATGATCATCGGCCACGGGCGCTGCTTTTCGATCGTCCTGCTGGCCCGCCGGCAGACCACAATTGCCCCCATCTCCTACCGCCCCGACTATCACCAGGCGCAGTGGCTGGCCACCAGGCTGGCCCTGGAAAACCGCGGCCGCGCCGTTGTGGCGGTCACCTTTCCCGATCTTTCCTCTAAGAGCGTGAGGGCGCTCCGGGCTTTCTTCCGGCAGGTCGCCCGCCGCTTCCGCCTCCCCTAGGATGCTACGATCTGATTTATGTCCAGGTGGAAGCCGGTGCGGGGCGGCCGCAAGAAACCTCCGATCAGCCGCGCCCGGCAGATCGGCTGCATCTTCTGGATTGTCGTCGCCATGGGGCTGGTGATGTGGCTGTTCTATGCCATCGCCAAGTCGGGAGCGGGATAACGGATGCGCAACGATCAAAGGCTCGCCAACCAGCTTCGCCCGGTACGCATCACGCCTGACTACCTGCTCACGGCCGAGGGGTCGGCGTTGATCGAGGTCGGCCACACGCGGGTGGTCTGCGCCGCCACGCTCGGGGACAGCGTGCCCGCGTTCCTGCGGGGCGCGGGAAGCGGCTGGGTGACCGCGGAGTACTCGATGCTGCCGCGCGCCACGATCGAGCGCACGGCGCGGGAATCGGTGCGCGGAAAGATGTCCGGCCGCACCCACGAGATCCAGCGGCTGATCGGCCGCTCCCTCCGGGCGGTGACCGACCTGGCCGCTCTGGGGGAGCGAACCGTGATCGTCGATTGCGACGTCTTACAGGCCGACGGCGGCACTCGCACGGCGTCGATCACCGGCGCTTTCGTCGCCCTGGCCCTGGCGTTGAAGAAGCTCGCCGGCTCCCCCAAAGGCCTCCCCAAGGTTCCGCTGACCGACTACGTCGCGGCCACCAGCGTCGGCATCCTCGGCGGCGCTCCGATCCTCGACCTTTGCTACGACGAGGACTCCCGCGCCGGCGTAGATATGAACGTGGTCATGACCGGCGGCGGCAAGTTCGTCGAGGTCCAGGCCACGGCCGAGCACGCCGTGTTCGATGACCAGCAGTTGAACGCGCTGCTGGCCCTGGCCGCGGCCGGCATCCGCGAGCTCGTCGCGGTCCAGCGCCAGGTCGTGTCTTGGTAATCCATTGTGCCACTTCCAATCCGGGCAAGCTGGCAGAGTTTCGGCTCGCCGCCCCACGCCACTGGCAACTGGTCGCGACCGGGCCGCTCGATTGCCCCGAAACGGGAAAGAGCTTTGAAGAGAACGCGGTTCAGAAGGCGCTTTGCTATGCCGCGCACGTGGGCGGGTTGGTGTTTGCCGACGATTCCGGATTGGAAGTAGAGGCGCTGGGCGGAGCGCCCGGCATTCACTCGGCGCGCTATGCCGGCGCCAGGGCGAGCGACGAGCAAAACCGGGCGCTGCTCCTCGCAGATTTAGGTCGGGTGCGTCCGCCGGGCGGGGCGCAGGCCCGCTTCGTCTGCGTCATTGCTCTCGCCGCGCCGCAGCGCTTGATGGCCACCTTTCGCGGAACGGCCGCGGGCGAGATCCTCGAAGAGCCCCGCGGCGATGGCGGTTTCGGCTACGACCCGCTGTTCTACTTTCCGCCTCTCGCCCGCACCTTTGCCGAGCTCGCCGCCCCGGAAAAGCTCACCCACAGCCACCGCGGCCAGGCTTTCCGCGCCATGGTGGAGTGGATTGAAGCCGACCGCGGGCTGATCGATTCGGCCGGGGCGGTATACTGACAGCTTTATGAACCCGATCAAGCTCTCGGTGGTGATCCCTCTCTACAACGAGCCCGCCACCATCGAAGAGATCCTCCGCCGCGTGGATCGGGTGGACATCAGCAAGGAGATCATCGTAGTCGACGACGGCTCGACCGACGGCACCCGGGAGCGACTGGAGCAGATCCGGGCCGCACGCCCCGGCTTGGTTGTGATCCTGCAGCCGCACAATATGGGCAAGGGCAAGGCGCTGCGCACCGGCTTCGCGGCGGCCACAGGCGAATATGTGATCGTGCAGGACGCCGACCTGGAGTACGATCCGGAGGATTACTACAAGTTGATCGGACCGCTCGAGCGGGGCCAGGCCGACGCGGTCTACGGCTCACGCTTCATCGGCACCCAGGAACACCGCGTTCTCTACTTCTGGCACTCCATGGGCAACAAGCTGCTGACGCTGCTTTCCAACATGGCCACCGACCTGAACCTCTCGGACATGGAGACCTGCTACAAGGTCTTCCGCCGGGAACTGATCCAATCGATCGAACTCGAAGAAGACCGCTTCGGCTTCGAGCCCGAGATCACCTGCAAGCTGGCGCGCGCCCGCGCCCGGATCTATGAGGTGGGCATCGCCTATCACGGCCGGACTTACGAGGAAGGAAAGAAAATCGGGTTCCGCGACGGCTTTCGGGCCTTGTGGTGCATCTTGAAATACCGCATCAAGCCGCTGCGGCGAAAGTAGCGTCCATTTTCCGAGCCGGGACAGCAAGCCATTCTGCGGGGCCCACAATCAACCGCGGAGAAGCCGAGAGGTTCCCAAATCCCCAATTATCCTAATACTACTTGGTATCCTGTGCGCGACGCGCCCCGTCCCACTCTTTGACGCGGCTCGGAAGTTGGCGCGGGCTGTCGACCTCACCAACCACTAACAACTAACCCCCTACCCAGGTTCTGCCGATCAACTGCTGCCGGCCCAAAATCCGGGCAGGGTGGTTGGAATGCGAAGGCTGGTGAACCTTTGGAGTGGCCTTGCAGTTGTGGTCCTGCTGGCGGGACTATTCATCTGGGAAGGCGGCACGCCGAAGCGGCCCCGGCACAACTCGAATGCCCAGGCGCTGGTGCGAGAGACTTACCGGGGGCTGCCCCTTTGTTTCGAGCCCAACTGGGGCCAAAGCGATTCGCTGGCGAAGTTTGTTTCCCGGGGCAACGGGTACCGGCTGGCGCTGCGCGCCGGCGAGGCCGTGCTCAGTTTGAGTGGGGACGCCGTGCAGGTCCGTTTCTTGGGGGCCAACCCGGAAGCGCAGGTCGAGGCGCTCGATCCGCTGCCGGGGCGGAGCCATTACTTTCTCGGCAGAGATCCGGCGAGATGGCGCACCAGCGTCCCCCATTACGGCCGGGTACGGTATCGGGACCTCTATCCCGGAGTGGACCTGGTTTTCTACGGCGGGCGGCAGCGGCTGGAATATGACTTCATCGTGGCGCCGGGGGCTGATCCGAGCCGCATCCAGCTCGGCTTCGGGGGCGTGACCGAGACCCACCTCGACCCGCAGGGCGACCTCATTCTTAAGACGGTAGGGGGCGAGATCCGCCAGCGCAAGCCCGTCCTCTACCAGGGAGCGGCGGCGGCCCGGCGGGCGATCGATGGCCGTTACGTCCTGACAGGGCGCGATCAGGCGCATTTTGAAGTCGGCCGTTATGACCCGACCGCGCCGCTCACGATCGATCCGGTTTTGGACTACTCGACCTACCTCGGCGGGAACGGCGAGGAGTGGGGCAACGCCGTGGCGGTCGACGGCGCCGGCAACTCCTACATTACCGGCAGCACCAGCGGAACGAATTTCCCGACCACGCCCGGCGCTTATCGGGCGGGCAAGGTGGGTCAGGACGTCGACGCGTTTGTGGTGAAGATGAACGCGGCGGGCACCGGGGTGGTCTACTCCACCTATCTCGGCGGCAGCGGCGACGACACGGGCGGCGCCATAGCCGTCGACGCGGCCGGCAATGCCTACGTCGGCGGATACACGACTTCCACCGACTTTCCGACGACGTCCGGAGCCTTTCAAGCGAGCTTCCGCAGCGGGAATCCCACGGACCATGATGCCTGGGTTTTGAAATTGAATGCTTCGGGCTCGGCGCTGCTCTACTCCACGTACCTCGGCGGGAGCAAGGACGACATCCTCATCGCTCTGGCCGTCGACCTGGCCGGGAACGCCTACGCTGCCGGCGGGACCGGCTCCACGGATTTTCCAACCACACCGGCCGCTTTCCAGCCTCGATTTGCCGGCGGCGACAACGACGCCTTCATCACCAAGTTAAACGTCACCGGCACAGCCTTGCTCTACTCGACCTATCTCGGCGGCTCCAGCCGCGATCCGGCTTGGGGCATCGCCGTGGACGCGGCCGGCGACGCCTATGTCACCGGGCCGACGCGGTCCGGCGATTTTCCCACCACGCCGGGAGCCTTCCAAACAAAATTTGGCGGCGGCATCCGCGATATCTATGTAGCCAAGCTCAGGCCGACCGGCGGCGCCCTGGTCTACTCCACTTTCCTGGGCGGCAGTGATGACGAACAATCCACTTTTCTCGCCCTCGACGCCGCCGGCAGCGCCTACGTCACCGGTTACACCACCTACACGAACTTCCCGACCACGCCCGGCGCCTTCCGGACCTCCTTTCAAGGCGGAGCGACGGGTTCCGGTGGAGATGCCTTCGTCGCCAAACTCAACACGACCGGCGCCGCCCTGGTCTATTCCACTTACCTCGGCGGCAGCGGCGAAGACGGAAGTAACGGCATCGCCGTCGACGCGGCCGGCAACGCCTATGTAACAGGATTCACCAACTCCGCCGATTTTCCCACCGTGCGGCCGCTGCAACTTGCTTTCGGGGGACGGGATGCCTTCGTGGCCAAGCTGAACCCCGCCGGCTCGGCCCTGGTCTACTCGACCTACCTGGGCGGCCAAGATGCCGACACGGGTGTAGCGATCGCCCTCGATTTCTCGGGCAACGCTGCGGTCACCGGTCGCACGGCCTCCTCGAACTTCCCGGTGGTTCCCGGCGCTCTGCAGAGCGGGAGCAGCGCGCACGGCGCCGCTTTCTTTGCCCGCGTCAGCGACTCGCTCGACCAGCGGCCGGCGCTCAACATCATGTTGCACGCCGCGACCTACAGCGGCGGCGCCGCTGCGCCCGGCGAAATCGTCACGTTCTACGGCGCCGGCATCGGCCCAGACAGTTTGGCCACGCTGCAACTCAACGCCGCCGGCCTGGTCGACACCACGCTCGCCGACACTCGCGTCCTCTTCGACGGCGCCCCGGCTCCGCTCCTCTACGTGCAGGCCGGCCAGACGGGCGCCATCGTCCCCTACGCGGTCGCCGGCAAAGACAGCACGCGGGTGCAGATTGAATTTAGGGGCGTGAAATCGAACGCTGTGGCGGTGCGCGTGGTTTCCGCCAAGCCCGGCATTTTCACACTCGATTCTTCGGGGAAGGGTCAGGGCGCAATCCTGAACCAGAACTCCACGGCCAACTCCGCCTCCAACTCGGCCGTCAAGGGGTCAGTCGTGGTGATCTACGGCTCGGGGGAGGGCCAGACCGATCCGCCGGGAGTGGATGGAAAGCTCGCCGCCGGCTCGCCGCCGAAGCCGCACAGCGCGGTCCAGGTGCTGATCGACGGCAAGCCGGCCGATGTCCTCTACGCGGGTGGAGCGCCGGGGCAGTCAGCGGGAGTCTTGCAGGTGAATGCCCGAGTCCCGGCGAACGCCAGCCCCGGCGTGGTCGAAGTGCAGTTGCAAATCGGCGGCGAGTCGAGCCCCGGCGGCGTCACTATCGCTGTACAGTGACCGCCTTCTCAAGCGCGGCCACCCCGGGCAGCGTGCGGCCGGCCAGGAACTCGAGCGAGGCGCCACCGCCGGTCGAGATGTGGGTGATGCGGTCAGCGACGCCGGCCACCTTGAGCGCCTTTTCCGAGTCACCGCCGCCGACGATGCTTAGGGCGCCCGAGTCGGCCACCGCCTTCGCCAACTCGACGGTGCCCTTGGCAAACGGCGGGATCTCGAAAACGCCCATCGGGCCATTCCAGACGATCATCCTGGCGCTTCGGATTTCGGAGGTGTAGCCGGAGATCGTCTCGGGACCGATATCGACTCCCATCCAGTCTTTGGGGATCGGCGCTTCCACCCCGTCGACGATCTTCGATTCGGCCTCGGCTTTCAGCTCGCGCGCGATAACGTGATCACACGGCAGCCGCAGCTTGTCGGAGGCGCCGTGGAGCAACTGCTTGGCCAGGTCCAGCTTGTCTTCCTCGACGAGCGACTTGCCGACGGAAAATCCGAGGGATTTCAGAAACGTGTAGGCCATGGCGCCGCCGATCAGGAGCCGGTCGACGAGCTTCAGAAGGTTGACGATCACCTCGATTTTGTCCGAGACTTTTGCCCCGCCCAGAATTGCAACGTAAGGCCGGTGCGGGTTCTGCACGGCCATGGAGAGGTACTTGAGCTCCTGCTCCATCAGGAACCCGGCAGCGGCCACCGGAACGAAGGCCACCATGCCGACCGTGGAAGCGTGCGCGCGATGGGCCGAGCCGAAGGCGTCATTGACGTAGACGTCGCAGAGATCGGCGAGCTGCCTCGAAAAGGCCGGATCGTTCTTCTCTTCTTCGGGGTGGAAGCGGAGATTTTCGAGCAGCAAAACCTCGCCCGGTGAGACCGGCGGCACCGACGGTCCCACGCAATCCGGTGATTGGATCACCGGCCGGCCGAGCAGCTCAGAAAGGCGAGCGGCGACCGGCTTGAGGCTCATCTGGGGATTCGGCTTGCCTTTGGGACGGCCGAGGTGCGAGGCCAGAATGAGCGCGGCGCCCTGCTCGAGCACGTGGCGAATACTCGGCAGCGAGGCCCGGATACGATTGTCGCTCGTGATCTGGGCGCCGGTCGGGTCGAGGGGCACATTGAAATCCACGCGCAGGAAGACCCGCTTGCCCCTGAGCGAGCCCGAGCTATCGAGATCGCGCAGCGAGAGCGCCATCAGAGTCCTCGTTCCGCCAGCAGGTGGATCAAGTCACACACCCGGCACGAAAAGCCCCATTCGTTGTCGTACCAGGAAAGCACCTTCACGAGATTCCCGCCTACCACCTTGGTCATCGTGGCGTCGACAATCGAGCTGCGGGAATCATGCAGGAAGTCGGTCGAGACGACCGGATCTTCGGTATAGCCGAGGATGCCGCGCATCGGTCCCTCGGCCGCCTCGCGGAACTTCTGGTTGATCTCCTGCTCGGTGGCCGCCCTATCGAGCACCGCCACCAGGTCCACCACCGAGACGTTCGGAGTTGGCACGCGCACGGCAAATCCGTCGAGCTTCTTGTTTAACTCTGGAATCACCAGCCCGATGGCGGCGGCCGCGCCGGTCTTGGTGGGGATCATGTTGAGCGCCGCGGCGCGCGCCCGGCGCAGGTCCTTGTGGGGGAAATCGAGGACGTGTTGGTCGTTGGTGTAGCTATGAATGGTGGTCATGGTGCCCTTCGAGATGCCGAAGCTGTCGTTGAGCACCTTGGCCACCGGGGCCAGGCAGTTGGTGGTGCAGGAAGCGTTGGAGAGGATGTTGTGCCTGGCTGGATCGTACTTGTCGTCGTTGACGCCGAGTACCACGGTCAGATCCTCGCCGGTTGCGGGGGCCGAGATGATGACTTTCTTCACCGTGTCGCGCAAGTGCTTGCGGGCGTCTTCGGCCTTGGTGAACAGACCGGTCGATTCGACCACAACCTGGGCGCCGACCGAGGGCCAGTCGATCTGGGCCGGGTCCCGCTGCGCAAATACCTGGAAGGACTTGCCGTCCACCTGGATGCAATTGCCGGCGGCCTTGACCTCGGCGTGCAGATTCCCCATCACCGAGTCGTACTTCAGCAGGTAGGCCAGTGTCTTAGTATCAGTAATATCATTGGCGGCCACGATTTCCACGTCGTCGCGGCCCATGGCCGCCCGGTAGATATTGCGTCCAATCCGGCCGAAGCCGTTAATCCCCACTTTTACTGCCGGCATGGTTCCTCCGCTTGTTGCGTATTGAACACCTTGAGGTGGTTGGCGGCTACTCCGCTCCGGCGTACATTTCCTTGACCTGGATGACCTTGTTGCCCTGAAAGGTCACGAACGTGATGTTGCCCGGGATCTTGCCGTAAATCCAGTCCTCGGTCTCGACGCCGTCCTTTGTCTCCCGCAACTTGCTGGCGGGACGGCCTCTGGCGAGCACTACCATGTCGCGGTCCATGCCCACCAGGACCTTTTTCGCCTTGATCGCGTCCTGCATCTCCTTCGGCAGAGTGTCCACATAGAGCTCGGTGGCGGAGTGCTTTTCAAAATCCAGCACGGGCTGGAGCATCTTCTTGATCTCTGACGCCTTGATCGACGGAACGGGTCCACCAAAGACCACGGCAATCGTGGTGCCACTCGGGGCGTTGCTGTTCTGGCCGGTGACGACGGGCGAGGTCTGGTTGCCGACGCCCACCTGTACGTTGCGCAACCAGCTCCGCTTGCCCTTCATGCCGTTGTTGATCTCGAGCACAATACGGTCGCTCTCGATATCCACCTTGGTAATCTCGATCAGGTCGCCGACGCGGCCGGCGGGGCCGTTCTGCTGCATGGCATCGGCCCACGCGGCCCTGTCAGGCTCGCCCGATTTGGTGATTTCGAGCGGCTTCTTCGACCGCGGCAATGCGACCTTGACCGTCGCGTATTCGGCCGTGAGGCCGCGCAAGATCTCGGTGCGCTGCTCGAAGGACATCTTGTCGCCGGCCAGCAGCAGGTTTGGGCGGCCGGTAAGCGCGGCGAGCACGGTAAGCACGATGAGTAAAGCAGTGCCGGCAAGCTTCATGGCGGCCTCATGGCTGGGCGAGAATCCCCTGCTCCTGCCGGCCCAGCGGGAATCTCCATAAGAATACGGCCAGGGCCGCCAGCACGACCGTGGTTACCAGGCTGGCTTCGGGCCCGTAGTCGCCGCCGCTCCACAGCGGCGGGCCGGTCGAAATCACAGAGATGCCCATCAGCTTAATTCTAAGCCCACTTACGTTGGCGCCGATAGTGGCGAGGGAGAAATTCCAGGCGAAGTGCATGCCGAGCGGCAGCCACAGATCCCGCGTGCGCCAGTAAGCATAGCCGAATACCAACCCGAACATCGCCGTATTGATGAGGCTCAGGCGGGCAAAGGCGGGGTTGGCGCTGTGGCCCCAGGCAAACAGCAGCGAGGTCGAGGGGATCGAAAGCCACGGACCGAACGCGCGGACCAAGTGTTGGAAACCGTAGCCGCGAAACAGCAATTCCTCGCCGGTGGCCCCGATCCACAGAACCAGGAACCAGAACGAAAGCGTGAGCAGGCCGTGCGACAGCAGGGCGACGCGCTCGAACCGGGCCCACCCGAAGGCCCACTGGACGCCGACCACCAGCATCGAGGATCCCGCGCCCAGCACCAGGCCCATGCCCAGATGCATGGCGCCCGTCCGGTTGAAGAACAAACCAACCACATGGAACGGTTTCCCTTCGTAGATCCGCATCATGCCGGCGCTGGTGATCAGCACCGTGATGCCCAGCGAGAGGGCACTCGCCACCAGCGTCTCGAAAAACGGCGTGATCAGGCCGGCCACGAACCACCACAGCACGACCGTGACCAGGGCGAAGACGGTGAGGCGAAGCAGTGAGCGGAAGATTCGCGTGGATGCCGGACTGCCGGCCTGGGCCGGTCCGACAGGCGGGGAGGGCGTCTCTAGCATGCCACTTCGAGTCCCACGCGGGCGACGCGGACCGGCAGAACCCGGCCGCCGAGGCGCGTGAGCTCCTGCTCCACGGCGCCCTTGGCCCCCTTCTCGACAAAAAACAGGACGCAGCCTCCGCCGCCGGCGCCGCACACTTTGGCGGCGAGGGCGCCGCGGCGTCGCGCTGCTTCGACCAGCCGGTCGATGAAGGGAGTAGAGATGCCGGGGGCATTCTTCTTGCGATGGCGCCACTCGGCGGCGAGCAGCTCGCCGACCTCGCCCCAGCGGGCCGCTTCCACGGCCCGCCGCATGGCCCCGGCGATGGCGGCAATCTGCTCGAAGTTGCGGAGGACGCGGCGGTCGCCGTCGATGTGGGACTTCATCACCTGCCAATTGTTGATGCCGGAGTTGCGCGGGGCGCCGGTGTAGACGAGCGCGATGCGCGGCTCGAGCTCGGCGAGGTCCACCTCGAGCGGCTCGCGGCGGATGCCGGCCGGCGTGAGATGAATCGCACTGACGCCGCCGTAGAGGGCCGGATAGTAGTCCTGGCATCCGGTGGGCACGCGGATCACCTGCGCCTCGACGTTCTGGGCGATCTCGCGCAGCTTCTCCGGCGGGTATTCCAGGCCGGTGAAGCAGTTGAGGGCCGCGCAGATGGCGATGTTCAAAGTCGAGGAGCCGGCGATGCCGGCCCCGGCCGGGGCCTCGCAGTGGACATCCAGGTTCAAGCCGCGCGGAGGCTGGAAGAATTTGACCAGCAGCGCCGCCAGGGGCAGCCGATACTGCTTTCGTCCGGCCAGGTCAGCGACGGATCGGAACGTCTCCTCGCACTTCTGATCCCCGGAGGCGATGCGAATGCGGCCGTCTTTGCGCTCCTGGAGCGTGCAGGTGGCGTAGAGATCGACGGCGAAATTCACCGTCATGCTGCGCTCGTGGAACAGGTAGAGCGGCCAGATGTCGAGGGTGCCGCCGGCCAGGTCCACCCGGCAGGGCGCCTTGGTACTGATCCGCATAAGGGATGCAGTGGGCAAGGTTATGGCGCCTTTCCGGATTTCGGCTTGACGAACTCGAAGTCCTGCTCCAACCAGCCGATATTTCCGTGGACGATGTTCATGAATGCCTTGCTATGCTATCCCCATGCCGGTCCGCGAGATCCTCCGGCTCGGAAACCCCTTGTTGCGCGAGCGTTCCCGGCCCGTCGAGAACTTGCAGGCCGCCAAGCC
This sequence comes from Terriglobia bacterium, assembly GCA_041477005.1. Taxonomy (GTDB): domain Bacteria; phylum Acidobacteriota; class Terriglobia; order Bryobacterales; family JACQDG01; genus JBGOUJ01. The sequence continues at coordinate 31,380 of JBGOUJ010000007.1, forward strand.
ACCTGGGCGGGCCTGCCCGTAAAACGGCTTCGGCCGCGCGAATCAACACCGTTCGGATCGGAGCGCCGGAGAGACCAATATATCTCGAAATCGGGGCCCGCGCCTGTTCGCCCGATCCGCCCTTTTCCGTGCCGCGACTGGAAGACGAGAGGCGGCGCCGGCGCGGGCCAAGGGTCGCGGCGTCCGCGTAGTGCCAATACACTATTGATTCCGGGCGGGTTCCACCGTATTCTTGCAGACAACACTGGAGGCTCCCCCATGAATCGTTTTCCACGGGTTTTGCTCCATTCCGTCTTGCTGGTGTTGTCCTTTGCAACGCTTTCCGCTCAAACCATCGACACGGGGATCCTGGGGACAGTCACGGACGCCACCGGCGGGGTTGTGGCCGGAGCAGCGGTCACCATCACCCAGCCGGCCACCGGGTTCGCCCGCACGGTCACTACCAACGCCGAAGGCTACTACGAGGTGCGGTACCTCCTGCCGGGCGAGTATGCGGTGGAGGTCCGCGCCAGCGGCTTTCGCTCCGAACGCCAGAGCAGGGTTGTCATACAAATCGGACAGCAGGCACGCATCAACTTCGCTGTTCAGGTGGGGGCGGTCGAAGAGCGGATCGACGTGGTCGCCGAATCGCCCTTGACGCAGACGGAGAACGCCGCCCTGGGCGAGGTGGTGTCGCGCGAGCGGATCGTGAACCTGCCCCTGAACGGACGCCGGTTCCTCGACCTGGCCGCCCTCACGCCCGGCGTCACCGTGACAACGTCGGCGCAGTACAGCATCCTCAAAACCAACGGCACCCGCAACACTACTATGGCGCTCAACTTCGACGGCGTCACGGCGACGACCAACCGCTGGGCTTTTGTGGCCGTCTTCCCTACCCTGGACGCGATTCAGGAATTCAAGGTTCAGACGGGTAACGCCACCGCCGAATACGGCGGCAACGCCGGGGCCAACGTAAACGTGCAGTTCAAGTCGGGCGCCAACGACTTTCATGGGAGCCTGTACGAGTTCCTGCGGAACGACAAGCTGGACGCCCGCGCCTACTTCCGCCCGGCACCGCTCCAGAAGGACATCCTGCGCCGGAATCAGTTTGGGGCGGTCGTTTCCGGCCGCATCATCAAGGACAAGACCTTCTTCATGGCGGGCTGGGAGAGCCAGCGCAACATCCAGGACAGCGCCGGCACCAACACCGTGCTGACGCAGGCGCAGCGGCAAGGCGACTTTTCGGCGGTTTCCACCAGGATCATCGATCCGCTGAACGGCACACAGTTCCCGGGCAACATCATCCCCTCCAGCCGCTTGAATCCCGTCTCAGTAAACCTCACAAATACTTACTTGCCCTTGCCCAATCAGGCCGGGTCTGTCAATTACGCCTTCGTCAGCAGGCCCACCACGAATTGGGACCAGTTCCTGACGCGAATCGATCACCGCTTCAGCGACAGAGACCAGGTCTCCGGGCACTACATTATTCAGAACTATGCGCGGCCCATTATCGGGGCGATCCCGGCGTTCACATCGGAGTCGGATTACCTGAACCAAAACATCGCCGTGCAGGAAGTGCACACCTTCAGCCCCACGCGGCTCAACGAGGTTCGCTTCGGCTACCACCGGGGATACCGAACGGCACTCAATCCTCGTAAGGGTACCAATTTCAAAGCCTCCGACATCGGAATCAACGGCCTGTTGCAGGGCGGGCCCGATGGCCGGGAACTGACCAAGACCGAGGCGGGCTTCCCCACCATCGCGATCTCCGGTTTCCTGGGACTGGGAGAATCCGGAGGCTCGGACTATGACTTCAGCCGCACATTCCAGGTCGTCGATAACTTCAGCCTTTTTCACGGCAACCATGCGCTGAAGATGGGCGTGGACATCCGCAAAGCGATGGCCGACGCCAACACCATCAACTGGCCCTACGGCCAAATCGAATTCACCAACGACATCAGCGGCAATGCGGCGGCGGCCTGGATGTTGGGCTTCCCCCGCGACACCCTCACCCCGGAGGGCCAGCCCGTCTCGGCCGTTCGCCAATGGAGGGATTTTTTCTACTTCCAGGATGACTGGAAGGTCCGGCCGAACCTGACGCTGAACCTGGGCGTGCGGTACGACCTGTTGACGCTTCCCCATGACATCAACGGCAACACCCGGACGCTGCGGTTTGACCTCCCGGGCGGCGCGCAGTTGTGGCCGCCCGATAGCCGGCCTTCGGCTGCGACCAAAGGCCCGATAGCGGATATGTGGGAAATCGAGCACTGGCACATCGCCCCGCGCTTCGGCTTCGCCTATCGATACAACGACAAGACCACCATTCGCGGCGGCTACGGGATCTTTACGATGACCAACCAGGCGGACAACCTGAACGTCCTGCAGTTGAATCCGCCCGCGGCGGGAAGCCTCACGGTCATCAACTCGGCCATTCCCGTGGCTACCATCCAGAACCCGGTTCCACGAGATCTGTATCTGCAGCAAGCGGTTTTCAACATCGTCTCCATCGGGCCGGACCGAAAGCACATTAACGCCTACTTCCAGAACTGGAACTTGCAAGTGTCTCGGCAATTGAGCCGGAACGACGCACTGGAGGTAGGCTACATGGGAAACAAGGGGACCTTCCTGGACACCAGCCAACTGAACTTCAATAGCCCCGATCCCGGGCCGGGGGACATTCAACCGCGGCGGCCCTATTCCGCGTTTGGGCGCATCCGGCTGCTGACGACCGATGGCAACAGCATCTATCACTCCCTGCAGTCGCGATTCGAGCACCGCTTGGCAAAAGGCCTCAGCCTTACGGCCGCCTACAACTGGGCGCACATGATCGACGATCAGGAAGATGAGACCAACGGCTCCCGCTGCCAGTGCCAGGATCCCCGGCATCGGGGCAAGAACGATCGGGGCAGCAGCATTCAAGACATTCGCCACCGGCTGGTCATCGGCTACGTGTGGGAGCTGCCCTTTACCAACCACTTGACCGGCGCGCCCCAGGCGGTCCTGGGGGGCTGGCAGTTCGGCGGCATCGTTACCCTACAGAGCGGCTCACCGTTCCGCATCACGCAATCCGCCGACACCCAGAACAACGATTCGGTCGGGGCCGCGCGACCCGATCTGGTTCCCGGCCAGACGATCACCCTGTCCCACCGCGACCCGAGCCTCTGGTTCAACACGGCCGCCTTCACCGCCAGCGTTTTCCATTACGGCAATACGCCGAGGAACCCGGTCACCGGCCCCGGTTTGAATACGTTTGATTTGTCGCTGGGAAAGCAGTTCAAGATGCCTTACAAAGAAGGACACTCTTTGCAGTTCCGCACCGAGATGTTCAACGCCTTCAACACGCCGCAGTTCTCAAACCCCGGCGCCTCATTGGGAACCAGCTCGTTCGGCAAGGTGACCGGCACGAGCGCCAGCAACCGCCAGATTCAGTTTGGGCTAAGATATGCATTCTGACCGAGGGGCAGCGACATGAATTCAATATCCTGGCTCGGATCGCTCAGTTCTTTGGAAGTGGCTGAGCGCCCGGCTCGTCAACCAAGGAAACTCGGACTGCGAAAACTAGCCGCCGGCTGCTTCGGCCTAGCGGCTAGCATAATCATCCTCACCCTAACAGCTAGCTGGGCGGCTGCGGCCGAGCGGGAAGTGGACCCCACCTTCCTGCGCCGGTCTATTCCCGCTGTACAGGAGAAGGCCTCCGATGTCGCTACGGCGAGCTGCCACTACAAGCCGCTCTTCGGCGAGGGTGATGCCGAGACGCGCATTGTGCGAGGCGTGGCCCGGTTTGGAGAGATCACGGTCGATCCCCAGGGGGCCGGCAAACTCGTCAACTACCCACGCGAGGAGCAGGTCTACGTGGTCATGGAAGGAACCGGCGTCGTTTTCTATGGCGAAGACAAGGTTCCGGTCAAGACAAACGACTTCCTCTATCTGCCGGCGGGGGTGCAGCATGGCGTCTCGAACCCCTCGGGCAAAGCCTGCCGCCTGATCGTCATGGGCTTCAAGCTCTCGGCCGGGGAGCCGGTCTCGCCGCCCTCCAGGGCGATGATCGCCAACATCGATGACGTGAAGAAACAGCTTGTCGGCGGCCACCCCGCCTCGTGCCTCTACCAACTCCTCATGGGCGACACGAAGAGCACCCGGGACAAGATCGCCGCCGGGCATGTGCTGACGAGCCTGTTCATCATGACCATCGAGCCGGGCGGAACCAACTTCCCGCACCACCACGAGGGGGAGGAGGAAATCTACCTGCTTATGGACGGCAAGGGAGACATGGTAGCGGGCGGCGGCATGGACGGCGTCGAAGGCCGCCACCCAGCCAAGCCCGGCGACGCTTATTTCTTTCGGCTGAACGCCACCGTGGGGTTCTACAACAGCAATGAGCCGGGCGCCAAGACGGCGCACATCCTAGCGGTGCGGTCGGTATTTCCAGGCCGGCGTCGCCAGCAGGATTGAGCACCACAGGAGGAATCAAAATGGTCGCGGATCGTCGCTCTTTCATGAAGTGGATCGGCGCTGCACCGCTGTTGGGCTATCTGGCCGGCCAGGACGCCTGGCACAAGGCCTGGGCGGCGGTGGGCAAGAACTCCAAGGACAACATCTACGCGCGGATCGGCGTCAGGCCGTTCATCAACGCTCGCGGCACGTGGACCTATTTGAGCGGCTCGCTCGAGCTGCCCGAAGTGCGGGCCGCCAAGCAGCAGGCGGCTATGCATTTCGTTGATGTCCTCGAGCTGCAGCGCGGCGTCGGGAAGCGGCTGGCCGAGCTTTCCGGCGCCGAATCCGGGATGGTCACCACCGGCGCCGCCGGCGCCATGGCCGCGGGCACGGCGGCCTGCATCGCCGGTACCGACCCGGCCAAGGTGTGGCAGCTCCCGGACACCACCGGCCTCAAGCACGAGGTCATCATGCTTGGCGGGCGCAGCGCGTTCGACAGCGCCATACGGCTGGTCGGTGGAAAGTTGGTGCTGGTGCGCGGCCAGGAAGAATTCGAAGCCGCAATCAACGCCAACACGGCGATGATTTACACCACGGCGACGGGCGAGCGGCTGGAGCGGGCGCTGGTGGTCGCCAAGAATGCCAAAGTGCCGCTGCTGCTCGATCAGGCCGCCGGCATTCCGCCGATCGAGAACCTCTCGCTTTACGCCAAGATGGGTTGCGACCTTTACACTTTCAGCGGCGGCAAAGGTCTGTGTGGGCCGCAGTGCTCGGGATTGCTGCTGGGGCGCAAGGACCTGATCGAAGCGGCCCTCGCCAACAGCAGCCCGTGGGAGGGCTCCGTCTGCCGCCCCATGAAGGTCGGCAAAGAAGAGATCATGGGATGCCTGGCGGCGGTGGAGGCGTGGAAGAAAAGGGACCTCGAGGCGCTCGATAAGGAATGGAACGCCAAGGTCAAGCGCATTGCCAAGGTGGTCGAGACCGTACCGGGCGTGACCACCGAAATTCAGATACCGAAGGGAGGCAATCGCTACCCCACGCTAACCGTAAACTGGGACGAGCAGGCGTGGGGATTCACGGTGGCCGACTGCGACAAGAAGCTCCGCGACGGCGAGCCGAGGATCGAAGTGCTGACGTCGAACAATCCGAGCTTGGTCCCGGCGGTGATCGAGGGAGACCCCAAGTCTTCGACTAAGGGCGCCCGGACCGACCAGCTCCGCATCATCTCGATGACGCTGCAGCCGGGCGAAGATCTGATCGTGGGAAAGCGGCTCCGCGACATCCTCAGCGCCGCGCGGAAAGTAAAGGTCAGCTAGAACATGTCATACGCCACGCCCAATCCGAAGAAGACGCCCGAATACTGATCGCGTGACGTATTCCCCACCCAATACCAGCCCTGGCTGCCCGTCGTGCTCGTGAATATGCCGTGGTGCTGCTCCTCTTGGGTGATCGCCTGGGCGTAAGGCGAATCGATCGGAACCAGGCAGCGCGCCAGCAGGTTCGTCCCCGTCACATCGGCCAGCGAGCCGATGCCGGCCAGCGCCCGCTTCACATTCGCCAGCGCCTCCGGAGACCCCGTCACTTTGTAACGAAATGCCTCCGCCGCCAGGTAATGACCTGTCCAAATGGCGGAGTCGCCGCAACGTGTGTAGCTCACAATGTTTTGGCTGTTGGGGGCAGCGAACACCGGATCGAGGATCGTTCCGAACGGCAGGTGCCGGGCCTGAATATTGGTGGAGATCCGAAGGGCGTCCATTTCCGAAGCCGCGGCTGAGGTTGCGCCCAGCGCTAAGAGCAAGAGAAGAGTATGAATTCGGTTTGACATCAGTTCGAGAGGTGCTTAAGCCTCGAACCAGCTTTCCTGCTCTTTTTTCGGATGCTTGGGGGTCTTGCGCCGGGCCTTGGGCTGGATGACCTGGCCCGCCGGGACCTTGCCGATTCGCTCCCGCGCCAGCTTGCGCACTTCCTTGGCGGCCCGGAATACGTTCCGCCGCCGTGCCGGTCTGTTGGCCATCGATCGACTCCGAACCGGAGTTTAGTTCTTGGACCCTCAACCAGCGCGAAAGGCCTCGACTCTTTCGTCGCGGTGGAACAGGGTGACCGGACCCGCGCGGCCGGCGATCTCCTCGAGATCTGTTTTGACGAAACCTACGCTGGAGAGCCCGATCCGTCCGTCCGGTTCGATCACAAACAGCGAGGGAACATGGGTGATGCCGTAGGCGTTGGAGACCGGGTAGTTGTCGTCTTCGGAATCCAGCAGCACGGGGAAGCTGACGCCGAATTGACGGTTGAACTGCTCAGTTTTCTGCCCGACGTCCTGCGAGATGCCCAACAGCCTGAGTCCGGAGCCGCTCAACTGCTGGTGCAGCCGCTCCAGGAACGGGAAGATGTATTGGCAAGTAGGGCAGGAGACCTTGAAAAAGGCCACCAGGACCGGGCCGTGGGCCAGCCACTCCTTCAACGATTGCTGCTTGCCGGCCATATCCGGCAATGTAAAATCGCGGGCCTGAACTCCCGACTTGGCGCTCGCCATGGGGCGGAACCTCCTGGCTATCAGTCTAACGTAACGAAGAAGGGCTGTCATCGCCGGGCGTCGCCAACACCCCATCGCCAACATCACCAGCCGTCGCCAAACGCTCGATTATAGAAGAATGTAAACGAACCGAACGGGGTTACAATAAAGGTACATGGACGCACAACTTCGAAAAGGAACTGACGGCCGTGGCTAAGGCACGCCGAAAACCCAGAGACTCAGGGGGCGCCGTCCTGCGCCGTGTCGACCGAACGGTCGCCTGGGCCGACAGG
>JBGOUJ010000008.1:0-38515 GCA_041477005.1 Terriglobia bacterium
CTGGCCGGTCTGTAAATCAAGACTACCACGATCCCCAAAGAATCCGAGGACTTGGCCCACCACAAAAACAGCGCGGCTGGAAAGCGATAAACCGCTTAGCGTTCATGGTGCACTCCTTTCGGGGCAGGGGTGCTCAGGCAGCTCGGGGCCGAAACTCCTCATGACGACCGCTTCGTCCCCCATTCTCTTGCTCGGCGGCCTGCTGGCAGTAAAGACAAAGTGGACTCCACGGCAGTGCGGCCAAACGCCTCTCTCCGATCTCGCCCTCGCAGTACATGCAGATGCCGAAAGTTCCGTCCTCGATGCGGCGCAGCGCCGCGTTGATGTCGCGCAAGGAGCGGATTCCCCGGTCCAGGGTTCGGATGCCCAGCTCGCGCTCGGTATCCAGTCGCATCTCTTCCAGCCAGTCGGCGCGTTCCCCGATGCCGATTTGCTTGTACGCGGCCATTCGGTCCACCAACTCGGCGCGGCTGGCTTCCAGGATCCACTTCATCCTTCTGAGCCGTTCCGCCTTCATGATTTGCCTCCGTGTGCGGCAACTTTTCGGTCGTTCCAGTTTCGCCATTCACCTCTGCCGCGCTGCAATCGCTTAGCATCACGCCGACGAGCAGCCCAAGTGTCAGTTTCAGGGGCAAACTCGAACAGCACGTGAGTGATACGCTTTCTCCTGGTGATTCCTTTCTTACTGCTTTGCTCCCAAGACCGTTCGACCCGCCGACGAGGCGGTGTTCTCCTGGATTTCGTCCAGCTCCGCTCGGTCGAATTCCAGGCCATTGCCGACCAGGTCTTGCGGCGTCAGGACACGTCTGGTGATACCGCTTTGCCCGTGTTTTTGGGTTCGAGTGAGAATGTGATACAGCTCGTGGGCGAGAACACGGGCAAGCGCCCGGCCCAGAAGGATCTCACGCTGCGGAAACCCTTCGCCCCCCACGGCATTATGAAGCACCTCCTGGATCTGATCGCAGTGCACCTCGGCGTAGGGAGTAACATGGCCGCCCAAGATATGGGTAATCCCCAGAGTCCTCGACCCGGCTGACGAAACATCCTCGGTCCGGCACTTTCCTTTGAAGTCCACGACCGCGAGATTGTTCGCAAACTCCTTGCCCAGCGGCTCTGGGCAGAATCGCCAATCCAGCCGCACAGCGCTCCGATGAAAGATGTGGTCCAACTCCCTTTTCATCACTTCCATACTGTTTCGCGAAAAGGCGTCTTCGAAGCGCATCACCACAGTCACCGTGACTTCGGAAGAATCCGGGGCGGGTCCACTTCCGAATGACGGCAGGCTAATTCCAAAACTCGTGGCTAGTAAAACGACCTTTCGGAACATCCATCAGCCTCCTGTTGATCCCCAAGACGGTGCGAGGTTACTCTACCTGGGTTGTACGCCTGAGCAAACAGGCTGCCAGGCTTTTACGTTCCGCGGTTGCTCAAGCGTCGCGATATCGGATCATCTTGGTCTTCAAGGCCCGCGTTCCGACCCGTCGGCCTGGCAAGCCGCGTGCTGTGGGATGTTGGGTAACCAAATCTAGAAGAGCCGGATGTGCGCACTTGGCGTGGGTCGACGCGCGAACTCGCTGGTGCGAGCCACTCCGAATACTTGGCTTCGGTATTGGATGGAGCGCTCTCTAGATGCCAACAATCCTGTTCAACGCCAGCAAACGGTGATTTTCGGCACACTTTGGCTGCAACAGAGTGTGGGGGATTTCACTCAACAAGGCGCCCACGACAGTAGTTTGGTGCGGGAGTAGAGCGAACAACTCCCGTCGGTCTCAGGATGGCATGGCCCAGAGTTCCAGGAATAAGCCAGGTGAGAGCCGATCGCGGCTTGGAAACGTTGTGGAGCCCCTCTAGGAAATCCGAAGCCATCCGGGAGAAAGCACATGGCGTGCAACCACGGTAATGAATATCAGGTCAGAATTGTTCACGAGAACGGAACTGAGGAACTGAGCGTGTGGATGAATAGCGAAGGGCAGGTTGCTCAGGCGATGGCTGCGGTCCACAGGCCAAAAGGCAAAGCTTACTGGCTTCAGGAACGAAACGTTCTCTGTCCCGACTGCCCAGATAGGGAACAGAAAATCGTGGAATATCCCCTTACGGACATCCCGTCCCCACGATGCAGCCCACACGACTCCCGTTACCTGCTGGCAGTGGGGTCGAGGAACCAATACAATTTGCCAACTGAGGAACTGGGCGTGTGGATGAATTGCGAAGAGGAGGTTGCTCAGGCGATGGCTGCGGTCCACAGGCCACAAGGCAAAGCTTACTGGCCTTCGAGAACGAAACGTTCTCTGGCCCAACTGCCCAGATAGGGAACAGAGAATCGTGGAATATCCCCTTACGGATATCCCGTCTCCACGATGAAGGAGCGCACCAACTGATCAGCGCTCGTTCTATGAACAACCCCGGACTTCAAGTGGGTGAAAAGGTGGCCCTAGCCGAAGGCACATACCACGCTACGGTCCGAGTCTTCTTGAGGCTAAGAGAGGACAGTCAACTGGGCGGCCAAAGTTCGGGACAGTGTCTTGTTCGGATCATCGTGGTCCTCGAGGTCCGCGTTCCGACCCGTCGGCCTGGCAAGCCGCGTGCTGTGGTAGGTCGCGTAACCAGATCTTGAGGAGCAGGAAATGCGTGCCCGGCGGGGGCCCAGGCGGGAACCCGCTGGGGCGGGCGGCTCCGAGTATGTGGCTTGGGTATTCGATGCCAACGATCCTGTTCAACGCGAGCAAAAGGGTGATCTTGGGCGCACTCTGGCTCCAACAGTAATGCGGGGGATGCCGCTCAACAAGGCGCCCCATGCGAGCGCTTTGGCGCAGGAGCAAAGCGAAACAACCCCCGTCGGTCTCAGGATATGATCGGCAAGAGTTGCAGGACTAAGCCGGGTAAGAGCACAACGTCAAGGTTGACTCTAACCTACTACGAGATACAGCTTTGGGGGTTATGAAAAATTTAAAGGGAGGTATTCTCATGATTCGCAAAGGAACACTCTTCTTTGGGTTGCCCCTCGGCGCCCTGCTGTTGCTTTTGTCTACACTGTTGATCGTTCAGCCCGTAGGCGCCCAGGAGGTGAGCGCGGGGATCACCGGCCGCGTCACCGACCCATCCGGCGGGGCCATCGTCAACGCCAGTGTCACCGTGCTGGATCAGGACCGAGGCACCGTCTTCCCGACCAAAACGAACGAGGACGGGATCTACGCCTTTCCCCGCATTCCCATCGGTCTCTATGAGCTGAGGATCGAGGCGCCCGGCTTTAAGGCATTTGTAGAGCCCAGCATCCGGCTGGAGATGAACCAGCGCGCCCGGCGCGACGTGCAGATGGAGCTCGGGGCGGTCACGGAGCGCGTCGAGGTCACGGCCGGAGGCGCTATCCTCCAGACCGAGACGACGCAAGTGGGATCGGTGATTGCTCCCACCACCATCGTCAACACCCCGTTGATCACCCGGAATTTCATCGCCCTGACGCTGCTCGCTCCCGGGGTGACCACGGCCGATCCATCGAGTTTCATCAGCGGAGCGCGCACCGGCGGCGGCGGCCGGCCCTACGTGAACGGCAACCGCAAGGAAGCCAACAACTTCCTGCTGGACGGCATCGACAACAACCAGGTTTCCGATAACCTGACCGCCTATCAGCCGAACCTGGACGCTATCGAAGAATTCAAGATGATCACCAGCAACGCCTCCGCCGAGTTCGGCAACTTCCAGGGCGGCATCATCAACGTGACCATCAAGTCGGGCGCCAATGATTTTCACGGCACCGTGTTCGAGTTCTTCCGCAACGACAAGCTCAATGCCAATAGCTGGCAACGCAACTGGAGCCTGGCGCCGGACCCCGCCACCGGCAAAGCGTCCCGGCAATTCCTGCGTTGGAACGAGTTCGGCGGAACGATAGGCGGGCCCATCAAGAAGGACAAGCTGTTCTTCTTCGCCGACTACCAGGCCATCCGCCGCGCCCAGCCAGGAGCGCCTACCAGCTTCAGCGTGATCCCGGCGGCGTTTCGCCAGGGCGATTTCTCGCGCCTGCTCTCGGAGAAAGGCATCCAGCTTTACAACCCGTACACCACGGATCCGAACGGCGTGCGGCAGCCTTTCCCCAACAACCAGATTCCGCAGAGCCTGATGAACTCCGTGGCAAGGAATCTGTTCAATTCGCCTGACCTGTACCCGCTGCCCATCAACAACGGCCTGGACAACAACCAGATCAACGTGGCCAGCAGTTATATCAAGACGGACCAGGGCGACATCAAGCTCGACTACAAGCCCGCCGACAAGGACTACTTCACGGCGCGCTATTCCAACGGCCGCCAGGACCAGCCGGGCACCAACGCCTTCCCGCTGCTCTACAACACCTTCAACATCGCGCCCTTTCAAGCCGGCGTGATTAACTGGACCCGGACCGTGAACCCCAACCTCGTCAACGAGTTCCGCTTCGGCGTGAACAACATCATGCTGAACAACGGTGGCGAGGATAAGGGTCTTGGAAACCTGGCCCAGAAACTCGGCATCCAGGGTGTTCCCTTCGGCCTGATGGCCATCCAATTCACCAACGGCTTGGCCGGCACGATCGGCAACGCGAACATCGGCACCCAGCAGCTTTTCGCCAACACCACGTTCCACTACGCGGACAACGTTACCCTCGTCCGCGGCCGGCACATGATGAAAACCGGCGGCAACGTTTTGCGGCAGTGGATGAATACCTTCTATGCCGGCAACAACGGCCGCACAGGCAATATCCTTTTCAACGGCCAGTACACCACCGGTCCCAATGCCAACTCCCCGACGTCAAAGGGCCTGGCAGAGGCCGACTTCTTCCTGGGAGACCCCTCCCGCCTGCAGCGCGGTCTGAGCACCGGGACTTGGGGCCACCGCAAGACAATCTACGGTTTCTACTTCCAGGATGACTGGCGCGTCACCGACAACCTCACCTTGAACCTCGGGCTGCGCTGGGAGTACCACACGCCGCTGGTCGAGGTCAAAGATCGGCAGTCCAACTTTTCTCCGTTTACCGGCACGCTGCTGCTGGCCGGCCAGAATGGCAACAGCCGCGCGCTCTATAACGGGTTCAAGAAGGACTTCCAGCCGCGCGTCGGCTTCGCCTGGACGCCGTCGTTCCTGAACAAGAAGACGGTTGTCCGCGGCGCGTATACCATCTCCTCATTCATGGAAGGCACCGGGACGAACCTTCGGCTGCCGTTGAACCCACCGTTCAACACCGAGTTCGAAACGATCTACGAAGGTTTGCCGCAGTATGTGGCAGCACCAGGCTCCACCACCGACCAGGGCTTGAGCGTGCTGAAGGCGGCCGATCCCTACAAGGGCATCAACGTTCGCTTGTGGGATCCGAACGTGCGCCCGGCCAACGTCCAGCAGTGGAATTTCACCATCGAAGAGCAGATACCCTTCAACAACATTCTTTCGGCCGGCTACGTCGGCCAGCATGGGACCCACTTGATCGTACCGATGCCGTACTTCCAGAGGCAGTTGCTCCCCGACGGCACGACCCGGCCAAGCCCCTATCTGTCCGGCAATCCGCTGCTGGCCAATATTGCACAGATCTCGGGGACCGAAGCAGACGGCAACCAACGCTACGACTCGCTGCAAGTCAACCTGCGCAAGCGTATGAGCGCCGGTCTCGAATACAACGTTTCCTACACCTGGTCCCACGGGATGAGCGACGCCATAGGGTACTACGGCGAGGGCGGCCAGGCCGGCTCGCAATCAGCCTACTGGCAGTATCTCTACGACCGGAAGTCGGAGTGGGGTCCGACCTACTTCGACCTGCAGCACATGTTCGTCGCCTCCTACGTATACGACCTGCCGGTTGGCAAGGGTAAGAAGTTCGCCAGCTCCTTGCACCCGGTGGCCAATCAGGTCCTGGGGAACTGGCAGATGGGCGGCATCCTGACGCTGCACACGGGCTTCCCGATCACCATCCAGGACAACGATCGCTCCGGAACCGTCTCGCGTGGTGCACGAGCCGACCGGGTCGGCAACGGTGCGGGTCCCGAGCAAGTCGGGCCGGGCGTGAAGTGGTTCGATGTGAATGCGTTCAAGCCGACCCGAGCCGGCACCTTGGGCAACTCCGGCGTGGGCGTGGTACGGGGGCCTGGCCTCTCCACATTCTCACTGGCGGTGCAGAAGAAGTTCCCGGTCACGGAAAGGAAGTCGTTCGAATTCCGAAGTGAGATCTACAACCTGACTAACACTCCGATATTCGGAGCCCCGACCCGGAATGTGACCAGCGCAACCTTCGGCGAGGTCCGGGCCGCTCAGGGTGAGCGAAACATCCAGTTCGGTCTGAAGTTCTACTTCTGATAGGGAGGGACCTGTATTGGGGAGAATGCCACCGGTCCGATCGTTCGCGGCTCCTGCGGCCCGCAGATTACTCTGATTCGCGGCGTCACCCCCGCAGATTCGCCAACCCGGGCCGGTGGCCCCATTCTGACCAAAGCTTACGGGATCTCGAAACCACAACTGGCTCCTCAATCCAGTAAGCTAAAGGCGGAGGAGCTTATGCACAAGTACGTAACGGTCCAAGGGTCGCTTGATTCTGTTGCGCCCACCCCTGTTCCGCGTGGCGATGAGCATGGCCTGATTCGCCATCTCCTTAGTTGGGCCTGCCGCTATTTGGCAGATGTTCCATTTCGCGTTATCTATTGGGATGGGACGAGTCACTGTTACGGGGGGAACCAGCCGGAGTTTTGCATCCGTATTAAAGATCCTACTACGGCCTGGCGGATCATCCGCGCGCCCGATCCGGAATGGGGCAACGCCTATGTCGCGGGGCATATCGAAGTTGACAATTTGGACCGCCTCCTGGAAGCCCACGCCCGCGTCACACTTTCGGGTTTGTCTCGGTTTCTGCTTTCACCGTGGCTTTCTATAGCGACGTCCGTTTCACACCAGTATCAAGACAGTCAGGCACATTATGACCGCGGCGACGCCTTCTTTTCCCTTTGGCTGGATCGGTCCCGAACGTACTCCTGCGCCTATTTTCGCGATGCTGCCGACGACCTTGAAACGGCGCAGACGGCCAAGATCGATCATGTATTGCGCAAGGCACAGCTTCAACCCGGCCAGTCCCTTCTCGACATTGGATCAGGGTGGGGCGCCCTGATCCTGCGGGCCTCCCAACACTACGGGGTCCGTGCGCACGGGATTACCGTCAGCCGTGCTCAATACGAATTTACGCGAAACACGATCCGTAGCGCTAGCCTGGAGAGCCGTGCCCAAGTGGATCTTCTGGATTACCGCCAGCTCGCGGCTCGAAATCTGACTTTTGACCGAATTGTCAGCGTGGGCATGCTCGAGCATGTAGGACGGACAAACCTGCGGGTCTTTTGGGGTGCGGTGAAAAGCCTGCTCAAGCCCCAAGGCGTTTGCGTCCTTCACTCCATCACCCGCCCGCGGGAGATGCAACTGAGTCGCTGGATGAGGCAGAATATTTTCCCAGGGGCTTACATCCCCTCTTGGAGAGAGATTATAGACGTGTTGCCCGAATTCAATTTTCATCTCATCGATGTGGAGAGTTTGCGCCGCCACTATGCGCTCACCCTGTCCCATTGGTCGGAGCGTTTTGAAGCCCGCCTGCCCGAGGTACGGGCCCTGGGATTTGATGAGTCCTTTATCCGCATGTGGCGGGTCTACCTTCGGGGGAGCATCGCTCAGATGACGGCAGGGGCCCTCGACTTGCACCAGTTTGTTCTGACCAACGGTATCAACAATGAGCTGCCGTTGACGAGAGATCCTCTCTACGCCTGACCCCCGTCTAGTGCAGGAGGAAGCGCTGCAGATGAAGCTGAAGGAGAACGTGATCAGGAATTCGCCGGTTTCTCTGAGCCGCAGAAAGCTGCTTTCCATTCTTCCCGCCGGAGCCGCCGGATGTCTCGGCTGCGTGGGCGCTGCCCGGTGCGCCGCCCGGGCTGGATGGCCGCCTCCGGCGCATAGTTGGGCTGAGCAGGCCGATATGACCTGGGAAAATGTTTTTCGCTTCGCCTTCCAGAGAAACTTCATTCCGATTATGAAGGCCCTCGCAGCGCAAATCGGAAACGAGAAGTTCGTTAGGATGCTCCAAGAGACCGCGAGTGAGATAGCGAGAAAGGGAATCGCCGGACGGTCAACACCCAAGCTCGACTTCGCTAGTTTTGTCGCCGGCATGAAAGCTATGCCCCCTCTCTATCAACATGCTCTGGTTGCCGAGATTGTGGAGGAAACCGCACTCGCGTTCGAATACAATGTCTCTCAGTGCCTTTGGGCCAAGATGTTCCGCGAAGAGGACGCTGCCGACATCGGATACGCCAGCGTCTGTTATCCCGATTTTGCTGTCGCGAGCGCCCTCAGCCCGAAGCTCAAACTGATCCGTATAAAGACCCTCATGCAGGGCCACGACTGCTGCAACCTCCGTTACGTGATGGAGAGTTGAGCCGCTGGCTTGCCGCGCCGCCCTCCCTCGACTTGATACCGCAGGACTCCCGGCTTCAGGCACGCCGGCCATAAAAGGCGACCCCACCGACCGTCATTGGCATTGCTTGGACCGAGGTCGTGAGCAACGCCTCCTACCACTCGATGCAGGCCAACTTCGGGAAGCGCTTCGGCCGAGCGTTGTACTTCCTGGGCAATTGGACCTGGGCGCATGGCCTGGACAACGCCGGCAGGGGCGGCGGCGCCAACGGTCCCATTTTAGACGGGTCTACACCCGGTGCGACCGTAGAATCCCCGCCGAGACCCAATACGCCAGCGCCTGAATGGTGAGAGATGGATTCGCTCCTCCGGGGTTGACCAGCAGGCTTCCGTCCGCGACATACACGTTGGGCACATTGTGCACCCGGCCGGTTCGATCGGTGACCGAAGACGCCGGGTCATTTCCCATCCGGCAACTGCCCTGCTGATGGGTCGAGATGCCGAATGTCGATTCACGCGCGATTCGCGGCTTCGAAATCGTTTTTGCTCCAGCCTCTTTCAGCAGGTCGGCGCAACGATCCGCCATGAACTGCTGCTCCTCGGCGTTGTGCCCGTGCTGCCGGTAGGTGATGCGGCTGACCGGCACACCCCGCCCGTCGCGCACTTCGGGATCGGTATCCACGCGGTTCTGGGCGCGAGGGAGCGTGTGGCAGGTGGCATACATCCAGATCGATCGAAGGAAATAAGTACGGTAAAACTTCTTAAGCTCTTCCCCGTATGGCGCCACGTCGCCCGGCACTCTCACCCGGTGAACAAACGACAACGACGGCCGCGTGTGGTAGTTGCTGAGAATGCCGCCCAGGCGGCCGGCGCCCTCGCGGCGGAACTGAAAGTCGTCCACGGCAAAGCAGACGCCCGGCCCCACCTGATCCGTCACCACGCGATCGAAGAGGCCGTAGACGAACGTGCCGCCGTCGTTGTCGATGTTGCGGCCCACCTGATCCTTCTCGTTGCCGATCCCGGCCGGGAAGAACTTCGACTTCGAATTCAGCAACAATCGCGGTGTTTCGGTCGCCGACGCGCAAACGACAATCACGCGGGCCGCGATCTTGATCCTCTTCGTCGAGCCGGCCCGCTGGTACACCACGCCGTCCGGCGTGCCCCGCGCGTTCACCGTGATCTCACACGCGAAGGCCTGCGGGATCACGCGGCAGTGGCCGGTCCGGATCGCCTCCGGGATGACGTTGACGAGGGTGGAAGACTTGGCGCCGATCTCACAGCCAAAACCGTTGCAGTAGGAGCAGCCATTACAAGCCGGCCGGCCGCGATAGGGCCGCGACAGAATCGCTAGCGGCGTGTGGAAGGGGTTCCAACCGAGCCGCCGCGCGGCAGGAAACAGAACCGCCGCCTCGCGGTTCTCCGCGACCGGCGGCAACGGTAGCGGCTTTCGCCGCGCAGGGCCGTGGGGATTCTCATCGCCGCTCACGCCGATTTCGTATTCGGCTTTCTCATAGAACGGCTCCAGGTCCTCGTAGGTCAGTGGCCAGTCTTCGAGATTCGCTCCCGGCACGGAGCCGAGCAGCGAGCGCAGGCGAAACGTCTCCGGCCGGAAGCGCCAGGCCATGGCGCCGTAGTAGACCGACCCCCCGCCAACGACCGCGGGCAACGCTCCGTAAAGCGCGCCCTTGGGTTCCACCACTCGCGCCTTGTCCCGGTCGCTGGCCCGCACGGTGCGGACTTCGCTGCGCTCCGGTCCGAAGGGCACGCGGCCGACGCCGGTATTCCAGGAATCGCGCGTTTCCAGGTGGCCGAACGTTTTCAGCCACGGCCCCCGTTCCAGCAGGACCACGTTCCAGCCTGCGGTCGCCAGCTCCTTGGCAACAATGCCGCCGCTCGCCCCCGCGCCGACAATGACGGCATCCAGTCGTTTCATTGGCCGCTCTCCCAAACATACCGTACTGCGAGCGTTTCTACGCTCTCAGCTCGTAATACGCTTCCAATGGGATGCTGTCCGGCAGCTTTTTGAACTGGTTGAAGCCGCTCTTGCGGGCCAGATCTCGCACGACCGCCTCGCCAAGCTCGGACCCCAGGCCGGCGCCGTTGTTCGCCATAGAGTCTTGCAGACACCACAGGGTCGTCGCTCCATACGACAGTCGTCCACCCATGTTCATGTTTTCTTCGACCTTCGGGGACAGGTCGCCATCGACGATAAAGCAGGTTCCCTCAGGCGCGAGCGCCATCCGGCAATGCGCCAGCAAGCCGACCGGATCGCTGAAATGGTGGAGCGCGTTGAAGATCGTCAGCAAATCAAACCGGCCGGTGGGCAGCTTGGAAGAATCCGCCGCCAGAAATTGAGCACGGTCGCCGACACCCGCTTTCCGGGCGTTGGCTCGCGCCCTCTCGATGGATGGCGCGTGGGGGTCGTACCCGAAACAGCGTGCTTTCGGGAATGCCTTTGCCAAAACGATCGACGCCAGCCCGCTGCCACAGCCCACGTCCACGGCGGTCCCGCCAGCGCGCAGCTTGGCCTCGACCTGGGGCAGCCCGGCTATCCACTTCTGCACGAGACTGTGCTTGAAGGCGGGCGCAGACGCCCGCTCCATTCCCTCAAACAACTCTGGCCCGAAGTCATCCATCGTGATCGGTATGCCGGTCTGGAACGCGCCGGCAACCTTGTTGGCGGCCGCCACCATCGGGACCAGCAACTCCAGCATGCCGCCCAGAAAGAGCGGTGAATTCTCTTCATCGGTGAGCACGAGCGCATGCTCCTTCGACAAAACATACCGTTTGTCCGCCGGGCGGTACTCGATGTACTCTGCCGCCGCCATGGCATTCAGCCATTCGCGAAGCATCCGGGCGTTGAGCTTGGTCTTGCGGCCGAGTTCGACGGAGGTCACGGGACCCGCGGCGACCATAGCTTTGAAGACACCAAGCCGGTCGCCCATGTAACACAGCGCTCCGCGGCAAGAAGTGGCGAAATCTTCCAGCACACGTCCCGCGAACTGCTCCGCCGTCGAAGGAGCGGTCGCTGTTTGCTGAGCTGAGGACAGTGCAGCGGGCGCCAACGCCGCACCAGCGGCGCCGGCCGCCAGCATTCTCAGAAAATCCTTCCTGTTTGACTCCAAGGGACACCTCCCGAACAAGTCCGCTAAGATGGAGCTTGCGGCCTGGAAAGCGCACGGGCCGAAACCTATGATGACACGCCGGCGCCTGGTGCTCCACTCCTTGGCTATTTCGACGCTTGCCGGCAAAGCCCGTGCCGCCCCGAAACGCAAGATTCTCATCGTGCTCGTTGACGGCTTCGGTCCGGAGTATCTCGAAAAGAGCGACCTGCCCAACCTGAAGCGCCTGTGCCGCGAAGGAGCTTTCAAAATCGGCCGATCCGTCATCCCTTCGGTCACCAATGTCAACAACGCCTCATTGATCACGGGGTGCTTTCCCAGCGAGCACGGGATCACGACGAACTTTTACTATGACCGCGAAAAAAAGACCGCCACCGAGATGGAGTCGGCGGATTTCCTGTTGAGGCCGACCCTCTTCGAGAAGGCGCGCGCCCTCGGGCTGCGGAGCGCTCTCGTCGCTTCCAAGGACAAGGTGCGGACGCTTTGCAGCCGTGGAGCCGACATCGCAATCTCCGCTGAGAACCCTCTGCCGGAGTACGTACGAAAGGTCGGCAAGCAGGAGAGCATCTACTCGCCGGAGGGGAACTACTGGTCGTTGCGGGCCGCCCGCCACATCCTGAAAAACGACGCGATCGACCTGATGTACCTCTCCACGACGGACTACATGATGCACACCTACGCTCCCGAGGATGCCCCCTCTCTCGAGCACCTCCACGTCCTGGACAAGCTGTTCGGCGACATCGTCGACGATCATCCGAGACTGGAGCTCTACCTTACCGCCGACCACGGCATGAACGCCAAGCGCAGAGCTGTGGACACGGCGCGGATACTCAAGGCGAACTCGATCGATGCCTACGTCGAGCCGATCATCCGCGACAAACACACCGTGCATCATCAGAACCTGGGCGGATCGTGCTATGTATTTCTTCGCCGACAGGCCGACCTGCCCAAGGCTTTTGAAGTGTTGAAGAGCACTCCCGAAGTGGAAGAAATTTACGAGGCTCCGGAAGCGGCCCGCCTTTTCCACTTAAACTTGAGCCGCATCGGCGATCTTTTTCTGCTCGCCCCCAAAGATGTCGCTTTCGGCGAGTTGGGGCAGCCCCGCGAGCCGGCCAAGGTCCGCTCGCACGGTTCGCGCTACGAAGCGCAGGTGCCGCTGATCGCTTACGGACGCAAGGTGGACTTCAAGACCTACGAGTACAATTTGGATCTCACCCGAAAGCTAAACCTGGAACCAGCATGACAAGGAGGCCGGGGCCCCCAGCCGCGTACTGCAGCTCTTGAGGGCCACCGGAGACGCCCTTGACCCAAAGGTCACAGCGCCGGCACGGAACTTTCGAAAGCAAGGAAAACGCGATCGGCAATCTTCACCGTTTTGGAAGGTATTTCCTGGGCATTAGTGTGGCCATAGTGCCAAAATAAGTCACGATCTTGTGCTTCACCACGGTGCCCATCAGCAGGTGCGCCTCGGGCTCGGTGAGCTTGTACTCGCTGGTAAGCCACTGGAGCATGTCCGTGTTAGCGGCCCTCAAGCCCTGGTCCATGCTGCTCGAAAACTCCGGCTGCGCGGCAATCGAGATCAGGTACTCATCGTTGACCAGGCGCGGATTCGAGAGCGCCTTCCCTTTGTGGAGTCTCAAAGTGAACTGCACGTCGAGCGACGTTTCAATCCCCGAACCCAAGCCCTCGCCATCGCCTTGCAGCCCGTGTCCATCGCCCAAATAGAAATAGGCGCCTTTGTGGTACACCGGAAAATAGAGCGTCGCTCCCTCGGCCACGTCGTTGTAATCCATGTTGCCGCCGTGCGCGGCGGCGGGTCCGGATGTCAACACCGTTTCCCCCCGCGTCGCCACACCGATGCAACCGAGCATGGGCTTCACTGGCAGATCGAACTGGAACCCCGAGCTTGCCAGCAACCGGGGGTTGGCCACCTGCCGCGTCAAATCAAGATCCCACGGGATCAAATCGGCCCGGCCGGGCAACAGCGCGCCCAGCTTGTATTCATTTTTGTACAGCCTCTCAGCCTCGTCGGGGCTGAGCACCCCGGGTGACAAGCGGTAGGAGCTATAGCCCCAGTTGCGGTTCAGACGAAGCTGGTCGAGGTGGACGCCGATGGCGTCGCCGGGCTCAGCCCCTTCGATATAGAAAGGTCCGGTGAGAGGGTTGCCGATACCGGAAAGCGCCTTGCCCGCGTAGTCCTTGCCGCTGGAGTCGACGGTGCGTGTCACCACCGTGTCTCCGGGCTTGATCCGCAGCAGCGGCTCCTTGTGCGCGGAAAAGACGTGATGATACTCCTGGGCATAGATGGTGTGGGTTTCAGCCGCGAGATTCGGGCTGAGCGCCAGCCTGCACGCCAGGAGAGTTGCGCCTAATAGGATTCTTTCCACAATAGGTTCCCTCGGTCCTCCTCTTGCAGGATAACGCGAGTAGACCGGTCGGCGGGGCCCCTGGCCGCTCTAGCTGCTACCCTAATTGAGAGGAAGCCACCCAGGAGGGTCCCATGGCGGACGCCTTGAGCTCTGCGCCGGCCGGCACGAGCGATGCCGGCCAGGATCACGTCTTTGGTTTCAACACCCGCGCCCTGCACGCCGGCCATCGTCCTGACCCCACCACCGGCGCGCGGGCCGTTCCCATTTACCAGACGACATCCTACGTCTTCGAGGACACCGAGCACGCGGCGAACCTGTTCAACCTCCAGCGCTTCGGGAACATCTACACGCGAATTATGAACCCGACCACGGCGGTGTTCGAAGAGCGCATGGCCGCGCTCGAGCGCGGCGTGGGGGCGCTGGCGGTGGCCAGCGGACAGGCCGCTCAGTTCATCTGCCTCACCAGCCTGCTCGGCCAGGGCGACGAGATTGTGGCCGCCGGCACCCTCTACGGCGGCACCTATACCCAGTTCGACGTGAGCTTCCGCCGCTTGGGCATCAACACGACCTTCGTGGATCCCGACGATCCCGAGAACTTCCGCCGCGCCATCACCCCGCGCACCCGCGTCCTTTACGCCGAGACCGTCGCCAACCCGCGGATGAACGTGCTCGACATTGCCGCGGTCGCCCAGATCGCCCACCAGGCCGGGATTCCGCTGGTGATAGACAACACGTTCGCCTCGCCCTATCTCTGCCGTCCCATCGAGCACGGCGCCGACATCGTGCTGCACTCCGCCACCAAGTTCATCGGCGGCCACGGCACCTCGATCGGCGGCGTGATCGTCGATAGCGGCCGGTTCCCCTGGGACCAAGGCGTGTTTCCGCAACTGCTCGAGCCGAGCAAGGGCTATCACGGCATCCGGTTCTACGAAACTTTCGGCGATTTCGCCTTCATCATCAAAGCGCGGGTCGAAGGCTTGCGGGATTTCGGCCCGGCCGTGAGTCCGTTCAACTCGTTTCTGTTTCTGCAGGGCCTGGAGACCCTCGGCCTGCGCATGGAACGCCACAGCCACAACGCCCTGGCCGCTGCGCGCTTCCTCGAGGAGCACCCCGCCGTGAGCTGGGTGAACCACCCCGCCCTGCCGTCCAGCCCCTATCAGGCCCTGGCCGAGCGCTACCTGCCGCGCGGCTGCGGGGCCATCTTCACTTTCGGCATTCACGGAGGCCTGGAAGCCGGGCGGCGCTGCATCGAATCGCTTCAGATGTTCTCCCACCTGGCCAACGTGGGCGACGCCAAGAGCTTGGTGATTCATCCGGCCTCGACCACTCATCAGCAATTGAGCGATGAAGAAAAGGTCGCCTGCGGCGTCACCGACGATATGATCCGGCTCTCGGTCGGTCTCGAGGACATCGAAGACATTATCTGGGACCTCGACCAGGCCCTCAACGCCTCACAAAAATGAGCACCACGAACGCATGTCCAATGCCGCTCGTCGACGGCGTCGCCGCCAACTCCCCGGTGAATCGCAGCCGCTTCGCCACCACGGCTTACCACCGCCTGCGGATTCTGGAGCGCTACCGGCACATCGCCATGGTCGGCCTCTCGTCGAATCCTTTCCGGCCGAGCCACTTCGCGGCCATCTATCTGCTCGCCGAGGGCTACGACGTGATCGGGGTGAATCCGGGCGAAAAGCAGGTCCTGGGGCGCCCTTGTTACCCTTCCTTGCGCGATGTCCCCGCCCCGATCGAAGTGGTGGACATCTTCCGCGAGCGCTCGGCCGTGCCGGCCCTTGTCGAAGAAGCCATCAGCATCGGCGCCAAGGTGGTATGGATGCAGCTAGGGGTGATTCACGAGGAGGCCGCCGAGCGTGCCCGCCAGGCCGGCCTGGAAGTGGTGATGGACCGCTGCATGAAGATCGAGCACGCCCGCTTCTTCGGCGGGTTGAGCACGATCGGCCTGAACACCGGCGTAATCACCTCGCGCCGGGCTCCGGATAAGCGACGCCGATGAACTTCGTTCCGGGTTTCAACCGGCGCTTTGGGCTATCTCCAGATAGACGTTCTTGATACTTGCCTCGTACGCCGCTCGGTCGAACAAACCGTCACCGGGATCCCACCAGCCCACCTGATTCAAATGATCGGCAGGCACGGGAAATTGCTTCTGCCGGACGGCTTTCCTCGCACCGTTGGAGGCCGTTAATTCCGCGCGCCATTCTTGCGATTCTACCGGCACCAGGCCGTCGCTTTCTCCCTTGCTCTCGTTAATTATGTCCCATGACGGCCAAAGAAAAGGAAGAACGCGAGATTTCTTTTCGTGGCTGGCGTAAGTTTGGTACACAACGGGGTTGGTCGCCTCTGCTTCCATCGCGCGCTGGTTGAAGGCGTCGCAGCGGGCCGTCGACAGATCTTGAAATCCCTGCAAGTCCAGGATGTTCCTAAATGCTCTGACGAGCTCATTTCCTCCATGCTCGAGTGCCCGATCGGCGAAGACGGTTCCCAGGTGCGGCGTGCCAATGGTCGTCAGGCTTGCAACCTTGTCCACCATGGTCGGCAAGTCCACGATCATGTGGCGGGCATCCAACCCACCCATGCTGTGCCCAATGATGTGAACCTTCTGGGGCCCGTTCTTCACAATGTCATCGATCTGCGTGGCCAACTCTTGCGCCCTCTTCTCTACGGAGCCGGCAAAACTCACGTTCGAGTGAAATACCACGTACCCGTTCGATTCCAAGAAAGTCTTGATGTTTCTGAAATAATGCAAACCATCGGCATCGGCCCCGGGGGAAAACAGTTTCTTCAATTTCTCCGTTAGGACGTCGAATCTGGCTATTCCCTGCGCGAGAACGATTGGAAACGGCATCGGCACCCTCCTGGTAAGATGCAGCTTACCACGCGGCCGGGAGGGCGGAACAAATAAATCTTTGGGCCAGTCAAATGCCGAGCAAAATCCGTCAATTGTTAGCCGGCATCTTTCGCAGGCCGGCGGTCACCCGTTAAGTATCCCCACGGCTTCCATAGGTTGTTGCGGTTCCGCGCCGGGTTCCGTCCGTCGGGCGCGACAGGCGCAACCGAAAAGACGACGGCCAGTTGCGATTTACACTCTGTAGGAATGCCGAAGCCGAAAACGCAAAGGAACTCGATGCCATCAAGCGGCTCACCGCTTCCCGCGGACGCGTTCATCACTCCAGGGCGTGCCCACAAGCAAGCAGAATCTGCCAGAAATGTTTGAATCGTAAGGCTTTGACAGGGTCGGCCCGCTTACCAATTGCCGCCAGGTCCGCCGCCGACCCGGCGAAATCGTGATCGGCTACAACCTGGACGGTCGCGTCCCGCGTGCCTTTCGACCCGCTTCCTAGTTTTTGTATCTTCTTACTCCCGGCGCGGCGGCTTCAAGCCCGCCCAAGAGGCCACGCTCTCCCGGATCTCATCCAACTCCGACTTGTCGAACTCCAGGATGGCGTCGACGAGATCTCTCGGCCTAAGACTGGGCTTGGCGATGCCGTTCTGCCCGTGCTCTTTGGTTCGGGTGAGAATGTGATACAACTCGTGGGCGAGAACGCGGGCCAGGGCCCGGCCCAGGAGGGCCTCGCGTTGGGGAAACCCTTCGTCCGTCAGGGTGCCGTGAAGCATCTCCTGAATCCGATCGCAGTGCACCTCGGCGTAGGGAATAATGTTGCCGTCCAGGGTGTCGGTCTGAGCCAGAATCGCCGATGCCACCGGCACGGAATCATCGACTTCGCACTTTCCTTTGAAGTGCACGACGGCGAAGCTGTTCGAAAGCTCCTTGCCCAGCATCTCCGGATACACACGCCAATCCAACCGCACACCGCTCCGATGAAGGATGTGCTGGAGCTCGGTTTTCATCACGTGCATCGTGACGGGAGGGAAGGCCTCCTCGAAGCGCATCACCACGGTCACTGTGGCATCGGAGGAATCTGTGTGGGGTCCGCTTCCGAACGACAGGGAGCTCATTCCCAAAACGGCGGCGAGCAAGGCAACGCCTCGAAACATCGATCAGCCTCCTGCTAATCCGCGAAGTGGCGCGACGCTAGTCTACCTGCGGTGCAGGTCTGAGCAAGCAGGTTGCCAACCGTCCGCATTCCGCAGTTGCCGAAGCGTCGCCATTACGCGATTGCGACGCTCCGGCGCCGGAGATTTCTGGCTCCGCCGGAAACCGCTCAAAATTGCGCCGTTTCTTGCCGCCCCTAACAGGCGTTCGGAAAACACATGTTTCTAACAACTTACGGGCGGTCGGTAACCCTTTTCGTTGGGCCACCATTCTCCCCCGCCCAATTCAAGAGGGTCTTCCGAACGGCGGGGTGGGTTGGGGAACTCTTCTGCCAGGGGCTAGCAGGTCGAGAGCCCATCTCCTCGCGCGTTATGGACCGCGGGTGGCGCGCCCTGGATGTAGTCGCGGGCTATTTTCGCCCATAGAACTCGCCGAAACGAAGTCGCACGTCATACAATCGGTCGCGTGTGTTCCCTGCGGGTGAGCCGGGCGCGGCCGTACTTAGGCTGAAGACCTGTCCCACTGGTCCCTCGATTGCTCACCCATCCACCCGAGGTGTCGTAATGACTTCGCAGCCGCCAGATAGCGGCTTTGCCGTGGGGGACTTCACGCAGGCGGTGGGGCAAATGCCGACTGTCGAACCCTATCAGGCCTTACTAGGCCACCCGTTCACCCGGGGCCTGGCCGAAGACCAGATCCAGAAACTGGCCGCGTGCAGCCGAGTGGTATCGCTCCTCGAGGATCAAGTCGTCTTGAGATCCCACGAGCC
This sequence comes from Terriglobia bacterium, assembly GCA_041477005.1. Classification (GTDB taxonomy): domain Bacteria; phylum Acidobacteriota; class Terriglobia; order Bryobacterales; family JACQDG01; genus JBGOUJ01. The sequence continues at coordinate 18,664 of JBGOUJ010000008.1, forward strand.
CTCCAGGCACTTCTACCTGCTTCTCGACGGCAGTGTGTGCGTGGAAGTCCGGACCCCTGTCCATGCCATCTGCATCCAGTCGGTCGGCCCTGGCGAGGCCTTCGGTTGGTCTGCGCTGCTGTCGCTGCATCACACGCTGTTTCAGGTACGGGCGCGGGAGGCGTCGACGGCGGTCTGCCTGGATGGGGAACAGCTCTCGGCGGCGTGCCAGCAAGACCCGGGGCTCGGCGTGCAGGTCCTGCGGCGGCTGCTGGAAATCGTCGCCGGGCGCGTGAACGCCGCCGAACGCATGCTGGCCCAGCTTTTCGGACTGCCGCCTAAGCCGCCGGTCGACTCCGCCTGCCCGTAAAAGGCGAGCGTCGGCCGGCATCCGCGCCCTTCAAGGAGAAGCGCACGGAAAAAGGAAATGGGGTTTTTCCCTTTGAGCGTAAGAGGTTCACTGAGCAGTGGCTTGCGGCAAGAGCGCTATCGCATGATGACGAAGGAGAAACCGCTCAAGTGAGGCAGGGGATAAATGAAGATTGCGAGTGACGTCACGAAACTGATCGGGAGCACCCCATTGGTGCGTCTCAATCGGATCACCGCGGGGATCGACGCGACGGTGGCGGCGAAGTTGGAGACGTTCAATCCTTTGGGCAGCGTGAAGGACCGCATCGGGGTAGCCATGATCGAAGCGGCCGAACGTGAAGGCAAGATCAACTCGGAGGCCATCATCGTCGAACCGACCAGCGGGAATACGGGGATCGCCTTGGCATTCGTGTGCGCGGCTAAGGGCTACAAGTTGGTGTTGACCATGCCGGAGACGATGAGCGTGGAGCGGCGCAGCATCCTTAAAGCCTTGGGTGCGCAACTGGTTCTGACCTCGGGACCCGGCGGGATGAGCGAAGCGGTGCAGGTGGCCGAACAGATCGTGGCCCGCACATCCAACGCGTTCATGCCGCAGCAGTTCAAGAATCCGGCCAACCCAGCCATCCATCGAGAGACCACGGCTCTGGAGATCTGGAGAGACACGGATGGCCAGGTGGACATAATCGTCGGCGGTGTCGGAACAGGGGGCACCGTCACGGCCTGCGCGGAGGTTCTCAAACCAAAGAAGGTGGGCTTGCAGGTGATTGCCGTGGAACCGGCGGCCTCGGCCGTTATGTCGGGCCAACCGAAGGGCCCTCATCCGATCCAGGGCATCGGCGCCGGGTTTATCCCCAGCATCATGCGCGTGGAATTGATGGATGAGATCTACCGCGTCGAAACGGATGCGGCCATCACTATGACCCGGCGCCTCGCGAGGGAGGAAGGGCTGTTCGTCGGGATTTCCTCCGGTGCGGCCGCAGCGGCGGCAGTCGACATCGCGGGGCGAGAGGCACATCGCGGCAAGCTAATCGTTGTGGTCTTACCCGATACTGGCGAACGCTATCTCGGCACGCCAACCTTCGCAGAAGTTGAAGAACCTCACTACCTGGAGGGATGAGAGTCCGCCTTGAGGATGTCAGGTGCCGGCTCATGCGCGCGGCTTCTCCGGTTTTATGCTTTCACCGAACGAATCAGCTCCGACCCCCGCCCGGCAGATTCGGACCGGATGGGTGTCCTGGCTTGCCCGTATCTCCATGGCCGCGCTTCTATTTGAAGCGATCAGCGGACTGGCCGTCACGTTTTTCCCCTTTCATGCGACCGTGGAGTGGGGCCTCCTGCTGCACACGATTGTGGGGGGCCTTCTTCTGCTGCCACTCGCCTGGTATTACGCGACCCACTGGCTCGATTACCGCCGCAACGCGATTTCCGATGTGGTCGTGCTCGGCTACGCGGGGCTGGTGGCGCTGTTGGTCTGCTCCCTTTCCGGAGTGGTCGTCACGTGGCAGGGGTTGCTCACAGTCGGCACCTCCCCGCTGTGGCGGAACATCCATCTCATCTCGACGTTCGCCACCCTGGGAGCCGGGGCGCCCCATCTGATTCTGATCCTGGTCCGCGGCTGGAAAGGGGAAGCGCTGCGCCCGGCGCGGGCCTATCTGCGCTACGCATTCGGCGCCGCCGCCGTACCACTGCTGCTGATCCCTGGGCTGACGCTCTGGTACTCCGGCGCCCGCTACGTCAACGAATTCCCGAAGGACTACAGCTTCCTCTACGGCAAAGACCGCCCCTTCGCCCCGAGCCTTTCACGCACCTCGAGCGGCGGCGCCTTCGATGCCCGTTCCCTTTCCGGCTCCGAAACTTGCGGCTCCTCCGGCTGCCACACCCAGATCCTGACGGAATGGAAACCCAGCGCCCACCGCTACGCCGCCCGTGACACTCTCTTTCAGGGCGTTCAGAGCGTCATGGCCAAACAGAACGGCCCGGAGTCCACCCGCTACTGCGGCGGCTGCCACGACCCGATCTCGCTGTTCTCCGGAACCAAAAACATCTTTGTCGAGGACCTCACCAGCCTCCAGGGATACAACGAGGGCGTTTCCTGCCTGGCCTGCCACTCCATCCAGAAAACGGACCTGCAAGGCAACGCCAATTACACCATCATCCAGCCCAAAGAGTATCTGTGGCAGTGGAGCCAGGCTGGCATCGGCAAGCTCGCTCGTGATTTCCTGATCCGCGCTTATCCCGCCCAGCACAACAAGCTCAGCAAGCGGATGTTCAAAGCTCCCGAGTATTGCGCCGCCTGCCACAAGCAGTTTGTCGACCGGGAAGTGAACCGCGTCGGCTGGGTGCAGCTTCAGAATCAGTACGACAACTGGGCCGCCAGCCACTGGAACCAGAAAGGCAACCCGCGCAAGACCATCGAGTGCCGCGAGTGCCACATGCCGCTGGTGGACCACTCGACCGACCCCGCCGCCGGCGACGCCAGCGACTACAACCGCAGCCCGCATGACGGAAAGCACCGCAGTCACCGGTTCCTGGCCGCCAACGGCATGATGCCGGTATTGCTGAAGCTTGAAGGCGGCGAGGAGCAGGCCCGCCTCACCGAGCGCTGGCTGCAAGGCAAGTACGAGATTCCCGAAATCCGCGACAAGTGGTCGGAAGGGCCGATCGTGCGCCTGGCCATCCAGGCCCCGGAGAGCGTGTCCGCGGGCGAGCGGCTCCCGATTCGCGTCATTCTCACCTCTAATAAGGTGGGCCACGACTACCCCACCGGCCCCCTCGATCTGATTCAAAGCTGGGTCGAGTTTCGCGTCACCGATGAAAACGGCAACCTCGTCTACGCCTCCGGCCGGCGCGACCAGAACAACTTCATCGAGCCGGGCTCGTTCCTCTTCAAGGCCGAGCCGGTCGATCAGTACGGCAACCTGATCGATCGCCACAACCTTTGGGAGATGGTGGGCGTGCGCTATCGCCGCGCGCTGTTTCCCGGCTACTCCGACATGGTCGAGTACGTGGCAAGCTGCCCCACCAACCTCGCACGCCCGCGCCAGGCCGCGGCAGACCAGCAATTCCAGGTCCCCGCGGGAACCGGCGGCAGGCTTCACGTCCTCGCCACCCTCGAGTACCGCAAGGTGGATCAATTCCTGGTGAACTTTCTGCTGGGCAAGGATTCTGGCGTCACCGCCCCGGTGGTGGAAGTGGCTCGCGCCACGGCAACGATCAAGGTGAAAGGGAGGCCTCGCAAGACGGGCTCGATCTGACGATGGTATCCAGTGCGGTTGGAACCTCGGGGAAAAACCGCCTCGGGCGGCGACGGCGTCGTGTGCTCCGGGCCATCGCGTTCTTGACGGGTACGGGACTGTGCGGCGCGGCGGCAGGCGTGTTCCTCTACCTCGCCCATCGCCCGGAGATCTACCGCCCCGGCGAAGACAACCCGGAGATCACCCGCACCCTCTCCCGAGGCCTCCCCTCGGACGCCCCCGTTCCGCGCTTCACCGACGTCACGCACCAAGCGGGCCTCGCCGAGTTCCGGACCTTCCGCGGCGAGCGCACTTCGCAACTACCCGAGGACATGGGATCCGGCGCTGCCTGGGGTGACTTCAACAACGACGGCTACGACGACCTGTTCCTGGTGAGCAACGGCGGCCCGCTCAACGGCCCTCCCGGCGAGCGCGCCCCGTCGCTGCTCTACGAGAACCTTGGCAACGGCGCGTTCCGCAAGGTCGAAAGCTTCCCCGATACCCGCATCATCGGCATGGGCGCTGCCTGGGGCGACTACAACAACGACGGCTGGCTCGACCTGGTCGTCACCGGCTACAACACCCTCATCCTGTACCGCAACGACCACGGGAAATTCGTCCGCGATACGCGCTTTCCCGAGCCCAAGGGCTTCTGGACCGGCGCTGCCTGGGGCGACTTCGACAACGATGGCTGGCTCGACCTCTACGTCTGCGGCTACGTCCGCTACGCCGAGAACGCGGCCGACCGCGCCCGCGCCTCCGAGCAATACGGCAAGGCTGTGCCCTTCACCCTCAACCCCGCCTCCTACGAGCCGGAGCGCAACCTCCTCTTCCACAACAACGGCGACGGCACCTTCACCGAGGTCGCTAAAAAAATGGGCGTGGCCAACCCCGAAGGGCGCAGCCTGAGCGCCCTCTGGCACGATTTCGACGATGACGGCTGGCTCGACCTCTACATCGCCAACGACATCTCCGAAAATATTCTCTACCGCAACGACCGGGGCAAGTTCCGCGACCAGAGCCACGCCGCCTGGGTCGCCGACTATCGCGGCGCCATGGGCCTGGCCGCGGGTGATTGGAACCGCGACGGCGATGACGACTTGTTCATCACCCACTGGATCGCTCAGCAGTACGCGCTTTACGATTCGCTGCTCCAGGACGCGCGCAGCGTCTCGGCTTCGGGTAAGCGGGAGCTGCATTTCATGGACGTGGCCGAGGAAAAGGGCATCGGCCAGGTTTCTTTGCAGTCGATCGGATGGGGCGTTGAATTCGCCGACTTCGACGGCGACGGCTGGCTCGATCTGGCCATTGCCAACGGCAGCACCTTCGAGACCGAGAAGCCGCCCCGGCGCCTGATCGGGCAGCCCGCTTTTCTGTTCTGGAATCGGCGCGGCGAGTATTTTTACGACCTGGCCCCCCTGAACCCGGCGCTTTCCACCCCGCACGTGAGCCGTGGCCTGGCCGTAGCCGATTATGACAATGACGGGGATCTCGATATCCTGATCGTGGACCACGACGGCGGCGTCCGGCTGCTGCGCAACGACATGCAGCAGGGAAACTGGATCGAGCTGCGGCTGCGTAGCCGGGCCGGCCGGGCGCTCGGGTTCGGCGACGGCGCCAAGGTGATCGCGCATGCCGGCGGCGCCGAACTGCGCCGCACCGTCACCAGCGCCTCGTATCTTTCCCAGAGCAGCCGCCGCGTTCATTTCGGACTTGGCAAGGCCGCGCGCGTCGACCAACTCGAAGTGCGCTGGCTCGGCGGGAAGCCCGAAACGTATGCCAACCTCGAGGCCAATGCCATCTGGGAAATCACCCAGGGCGACCCCACGCCCCGTCACGCGGCCCACCCGACCTCGAGCGCCGCAAACGAAAAGGAGAAGCTCGTTCAGTTCTGGGCCAAGCAGCGCGAGGCTATGAACGCCCTCCAGGTCGAGGCCGACCTTCCACGCGCCACAAAGTTGTTCCGAGAGGCGCTGGCTTTGAACCCGGCTCACGAGGACGCTCGCTACTACTTGGGCAACTGCCTCGCGATGCAGGACGACCGCCAGGGGGCGCTGGCCGAGTTCGAGGAGCTGATGCGCCTCAATCCGCAGAGCCAGCGGGCCTATCGCCGCTGGGGCGTGCTGCGCGCCGCCGCAGCTTCCTCGCGCTGGGATCTCGACTCGGCCAGGGAGAGGCTCAAAAAAGCGGCCGCCATCAATCCCGAGGAAACCGGAACCCTTCTCGTGCTGGGAGAAGTCGATCTGCTTCAGGGGGATCGCAATGCCGCGGCGCAGCGTCTGGAGTGGGCCTGCCGGACCAACCCGCGTTCCGTCGGCGGCTTCTTCCTGCGCGGCTATCTCGCCTGGAAACGCGGAAAAACCAGCGAGGCGCGGGAGCTGCTCGCCGCCGCCCGCCAAGCCTTAGGAAGCGAATGGAAACCCAAAGGAAGCGTTGCGGAGGGGGACGTACAGCGCAAGATGCATTCCGAGGAAACCCTGCTGTCTCGTTTCTGGGAAGGATGGGACGGCTCCCCGGATCCCGCTAGAGCCCTCGCGCCGCTCGACTCGTACCTGGCCGGCCGCCCCCGCTAAATCGTGATGACAAACCAACACCCCAAGGGCACGAACGCCCGCGTTTTATTGACCTCTGTTTTCGGACCCTACTCGCGCGACGACGAGTTCGGCAGCCGCGCCATCAACCCCATGGAGCTGTACCACAACCAGGTGACCCGCGCGCAGGGCACCTACTCGCTGCGCAAGCACCACCGCTCCAGCGGCATCCTGATGATCCCGTCCAACATCTCCGCCCCCTGCACTCTGCTCGACTTGCCCACTCGCGAGGCCTTCGAGCGCGAACTGACCAGACATCACTACGACATTGTCGGCATCTCTTCGATCATCGTGAACGTCGGCAAGGTGCGGGAGATGTGCCGCCTCGTTACAACGGCTGCCTCTGGGCTATGGAGCGTCGCCTGAAGAAAACCAACCCAGCCGTCAGCACCCAAATCCACGCCCTGCGCCGCGAAATTGACAAGGAATTCGGCCTGCTCGCCCGCCTGGCCGCCGGCCTCTTCGGCCCCGTCCTGCTCTTCACCAGCCGCCGCGAGGAAAAGCGGCTGGCCCGCGGCCACACCTACGAGCCCCGCACCTTTATCGAGCGGATGAACTGGGCTTCCCCCTGATCCAGCTTCTAAGTCAATCCCTCGGGCATCGCCCGCACGACAGCCTCCAGGCGGGAATGGCACTGTAGCCTGGACAAGATGTGTTGAATGTGATTCCGCACAGTAGCCCGGCTGAAGTGCAGTTGATCGGCAACATCGTTGGGGTTACGTCCCAGCGATAGGCCCCGAAGGATTGCTCTCTCGCGGGCGGTCAGGTCAAGCGCCGGTGATGCGGGCCGGGAGCATGCTAGAATGCCCCCCTCGACTTAGCGGTTGACAATGCTCGCCGATCGGCTCCCGAAACGCGTCCTTTCGTTGCTTCTGTGGGCGGGCAGCCCCCTGTTTGCAGCTTCGCCGTTTCTGAGCGTCTTCCCTGTCAGCCCCGCGGTCCCAGGCTTGCAGTACAGCGGCTCTTTCAGTTTTACTCAGACCTACACCCCATCCGGCTCGCAGTGGGCCGCCGGCCTCGATGAACACGAGGCGTTTTTTGCCGCGCTGCTCCACGCGGAGGATGCCAGCCGGAGCTGGCAGATCCGCATCGGCAAAGGGGGCCAGCTCTATTCCATTCGCGGACCGTTCGGCGAAGCCGCTGCTCCGCAGCATCAGCCCAACGCCCACTGGATCGACCAGATCTTTCAGTTGGTCGGCGTCAATCGCGCCCTCAATCTGGATAGCCCCGGCCATGCCTATTTCATTCATCAGGCCGGCGATTACCTGGACGACCCCATCCTGAGGACCACGTTTTTCTCGCCGATGCTGGCCAGCGATTTTGACGCCGGCGCCCGCACCGCCTCCGCTCTCAACTGGGGACAGCAGGCGCACATCCCCAACGTCAACCGCGCCGGCCTGCTCTATTACGAGCGCCTCAAGGATCTCGGAGGCGGCATCGTCGAAGTCTCCTATGTCATTTACAACTTCGGCTCGGACCTGATCGATTTCCTGGATGCGCCCTGGGGCGGCGTTCGCAAGTCGGTGCTCGGCGCGACGCTCATCGCCAACCCCGACGGCTCGGCCAAGCCCGTTACCGGCAAGTTTGGCGATGCGCTGACCGTCACCCTGAGCGGTACCGGCGGCTGGGCAGGGTGGACCGTCAACGCTGCAGACACTTCCAGCCCCACCCTGCTCGAGGTCTTCGGCAAGGACAAGACCCCTCGGCCGAGCTTTCAATACGCTCTCGCGAGCTGGCGCTACGGAACGGGGCCCACGGCCGACGACTTCGAGGTCGGCGAAATTCGGCCGAGTGTCAACCTGGCCCAAGGGCAGGCGATGTACTTCCGTGTGTACCTCGTGATCGGGACGCTGGGCGCGGCGCAGGCTGCGGCCAACACGCTGGCGGGCAGTGCCGGCTGGGGCCAGCTCAGCTTCACGGAAGACGGCGCCGACCTGGTTCCGCTTTATACACAGATCGCCAATGACCAGACCGTAATGACCACCGATCCCCAGGGAAACCAGTCGCCGGTTCTTTACGCCTTCGCCGAGCCGGTGGCAAACTCATTGCCCCTGTTCGTGCTTCGCGACACCCAGAGTGGGAAGCTGCGCCTGAGCACCGATCCTTGCGAGCTTTGCACGCGAGCGCCCGTGGGAGCCAGCGGCGATCTGGCCTTCAAGCCCTATGACGGCAAGGTGGGTTACGCCGGCTTCCTGGGATACGTGCTGCCGGCCGATTCCGCCAAGAGCACGAATTTGGCTTACGCCAACCTGGTGGATCTGGTCGCGGACCGCTCCTACTTCCCCTCCACCGACCTGAACAAAACGCTGAAGGCTGTGGCGAGCAAGGCGGCGCCCGCCGGCGCCGTCACGGCGGTCAGCGCCGCCAGCTTTGTGGGCCCGGCGCTGGCTCCCCAATCGATCGCTTCCGCCTTTGGCTCCGATTTGGCCACCGGCGCCCTTGGCGCCACAAGCACTCCGCTGCCGCTGTCGCTGCTGGGCACTGCGCTCAAGGTGAAGGACTCGGCCGGGGTGGAGCGCTCCGCGCCGCTGTTCTTCGTCTCTCCGAGCCAGGTGAATTTTCTCGTGCCTTCCGGCGCCGCCGCCGGAACGGCCGCCATGACGGTCACCAACCCCGCCGGCAAGACCGCCGCCGGAACCATGCAGATTCGCGCCGTCGCCCCGGCCGTCTTCACCGCCAACGCCAGCGGCCAGGGGGTTGCCGCGGCGCAGCTTCAGCGTGCCCACGCCGACGGCTCGCTCGACAACGATGTCGTCTTCCGCTGCGATGCATCCTCCGGCTGCTCTCCCAAGCCCATCGACTTGGGCGCGCCGTCCGACCAGCTCTTTCTGGTGTTCTACGGGACTGGAATTCGCGGTCGCACCAGCTTGGCGGGCGTTTCCGTCCAGATCGGCGGGACCAGCCTTCCCGTTCTCTTCGCCGGCCCGCAAGGAGGGTTCGAGGGTCTCGATCAGGTCAACGTGCAAGTGCCGCGCAGCCTGCAAGGAGCCGGTGAACTAAACGTGACGATGACCGTAGACGGCCAGCCATCCAACCCGGTCAAGGTCAGCTTCCAATAGGCAACAGAGGTCGCTTCCCTTCCCTTCAAAGAGTGGCCACGCCCCGAAGCACCACGGCCAAGACGCCGCTGCCCACAGACCGAACATAGCCCACCCTACGGCCATGGACCGCACGGCCGCCTGTTCCAGCTTGCCAATCAAGCGCTTATTGGAAGAGGACCAGCACCGCTTGCAGGAGGCCATGCGGGCGCTCGGCCTTCGCTAGTGCAGGGGCGCTACGCTGATTTCCTTGAAGTAAATGATGGCTTCCTCGTCGTGGTTCTGCAGGGCGATGTAGCCGGTGGCGGGCCGCGGTCCGCGCTCCGGCTCGGATTGCTTTACCTTCGGCGGAACCGGCGACACCCCGTCGTAGTCGGTCACCAGAACGCTGTTGAGGCGCACGATCGTGCGTAAGCCGTCCATGGTGATGTCCATGGTGTTCCATTCCCCGGCCGGCTTGGACGGCCGCGCCAGGGCCTTGGTCATCGAATAGAGAGTTCCCGTGCAGTGCCAATCGTTGTCGCGGTCGTCGATCTGCACCTCGATGCCGTGGTGGATGGCGTAACTCTCGGTGGGCGGCGGCTCGGGAATCCGGATGAAGATGCCCGAGTTGCCGTGGTCGTTGGTCATCTTATAGACCACCCGCAGGGTCTCGTTGCCGAGCTTCTCGCCGGTGTAAATGAGGATTCCCTTCCGCGACTGCGTGCGGACCATCCCGTCTTCGATACGAAATCCCTCGTTATCCACCCACTTCCAACCGTCCAGGTTCTTGCCGTTGAATAGCTGCCGGCGCCCGCCGTTCTGGCCCAGCGCGGGCATAGCTGCCAGCAGAAGCAACACGGCCGTCGCGCGTTTCATTTCTCCATCCCTCAATTTCTCAATTGCCCACTACAACAAGGTACGTGGCAAATTTTCCGAGCCGCGACCGTAAGGGAGCGGTTTCCCGCTACCCGGAAGCCGCCCCTTTACCGTCGCGGCCCGGGACGTTGTCAGAGGAATAGCGGCGCGGCGACAAGAGTGATCGTGCTGAGCAGCTTGATCAGCACATGCAAACTGGGCCCGGCCGTGTCTTTGAACGGGTCGCCCACCGTATCGCCCACGACTGATGCCTTGTGGGCGTCGGAGCCTTTGCCGCCGAGCGCCCCGGTCTCAATGTACTTCTTGGCGTTGTCCCAGGCGCCGCCGCCGTTGTTCATCATCGTAGCCATCAGGATGCCGGTAATCGTGCCGACCATCAGCATGGCGGCCACGGAAACCGCACCCACCGGGATCGGATCACCGGCGCTGGCGAAATTCTTGAAGATCACGCCTACCAGCACCGGAGCGGCCACCGGCAGAATACCGGGCAGCACCATCGCCTTCAGCGCCCCCTTGGCCACGATGTCCACGCAGGTGCCGTACTCCGGATCGGAGGTGCCCTCCATGATGCCCTTGTTCTCGCGGAACTGCCGCCGGACCTCCTCGATCACCGTCTGCGCCGCCAGGCCCACGGCCCGGATCGCGAGCGAGCTGAAGAGAAACACCAGCATCGCCCCCAGCAGCGCCGCGGTAAAGACGGGCACGTTGCCGATATCGACGGGAAAGGGTGCGTCCGGCCGCATGCCGAGGTGCAGCTTCACCTCATCGATGTAAGCCGAGAAGAGCAGGAACGCCGCCAGGGCCGCGCTGCCGATGGCGTATCCCTTGGTCAGGGCCTTGGTCGTGTTCCCCACCGAGTCCAGCCGGTCGGTGCGCCGGCGGATTTCCTCCGGCTGCCGCGACATCTCCACGATGCCGCCGGCGTTGTCGGTGATCGGTCCGAACGTGTCCATCGCCAGGATGTAAGCGGCCGTCGAGAGCATGCCCATGGTGGCGATGGCTGTGCCGTAAAGGCCGGCCGCCTGCGGCGAAGCCGAAAGTCCCGCGTGGCTGCCCAGGTAGAAGGCCCCGAGTATGGCCGCCGAAATCACAAGTACTGGCAGCGCCGTGCACTCCAGTCCCACCGCGAATCCGGTGATGATGGTCGTGGCCGGACCCGTCTTGCAACTGTTGGCGATCGAGAGCACCGGCCGATATCGGTACTCGGTATAGTACTGCGTGATCCACACAAACAGGAAGCTGGTGACAATGCCGATCACGCCTGCCAGGAAGAGCATCATGTTGCCCTGCAGCAGCAACTGCACGGCGACGTAGAAGCCTACGAGGGCGATGACCGTGGTCACCAGATACCCGCGATTGAGGGCCTTCATCGGGTCCTCCTCGCCCTTCACCCGAACGATCAGCACGCCGATGATCGAAGCGATCAACCCGAACGCGCGGGCCATCAGCGGGAACAGCACGCCCTTGAGACCGAACACCGGAAAGAGCGTCACGCCGAGGATCATCGCCCCGATGTTCTCGGCCGCCGTCGACTCGAACAAGTCCGCGCCGCGGCCGGCGCAGTCTCCCACGTTGTCACCGACCAGGTCGGCGATCACGGCGGGGTTGCGCGGATCATCCTCCGGTATACCCGCCTCGACTTTGCCCACCAGGTCGGCTCCCACGTCGGCGGCTTTGGTGAAGATGCCGCCCCCCAACTGGGCGAAGAGGGCCACGAAACTCGCCCCAAAGGCGAAGGCGATGATCTGGTGGGGAACCTGCTCCGGATTCTCCAGGCCTCCGAAAACCCAGAACAGGATGCCCACGCCCAGCAGCGAAAGCGAGACCACGCTCAGACCGGTCACCGCGCCCCCGCGCAGGGCGATTTGCAGCGCCCGGTTCAAATCGGTGCGCGCCGCCGAGGCCACCCGGATGTTGCTGCGGATCGAGACCCACATCCCGCTGAAGCCGGCCACCAGCGAGCACGACGCGCCGATCACGAACGAGACGGTCATCCGAAACGCCAGGGTCGCGTCGCCTTTGCCGAACGCATACCCCAGGTAAATGATGACCGCCAGCGCCAGGGCCAGAACGATGATGGTCCGATTCTGCCGCCGCAGAAAAGCCTCCGCCCCTTCCTTGATGGCGTTGGAGATCTTCTGCATCTGGGCTGTGCCGGTATCCTGGCGCAGGACGTACCGTGAAAACGCCACCGCCACCAGCAGCGAGAGAACGCTAATGGCGAGCGTGAGCGAAAGGTACGATCCCCCCTCGCCGCTCGCTCCTATCTGAAGCAGCACTGCTGGTGGCACAAGAAAAGACATTCGATTCCCTCCCACGGGGTACTTCCCATAGAAATCTCTTACTGGATACAGAGTTTCCTTTTATAGCACAACTGTATCTGGCGGGCCATATGCTATGCCCGCAATCCGCCAAGCGCAACGCGCTGCCCCGAGGGGCGGGCAAAGTGCCGCGCCGCGAGGCGGCGCCTCCCCGATTTTTGCCTTTTGCCTTTTGCGCTTTGCCTTTTGCCTTGCTGTTCGCCTTGTGCCTTGCGCCTTTCCGTGCTGGGGAGCGCCCTGCCCCAGACGCGCGCCGGAAACTGAGGCCTCACACGCCAACCACTGCAACGTCATCGCGCTCGAGACGCCCTACGGACGGACTGCGGATATGCCCGGCCGGGTGCGCCGATTGCTTCCCTCCAGGCCAAGTCTGCCTCCACCCGCTTCCCGCCGTCGCGCTAGGCGTTTCCCGCGTCCCGACTCCGGCCCATGAACCTAACGGGCTAATACTCTAGGAGGTTCCTCTTAATACTCGCCATTACGTTGGTACCCCAAGATTGTAACCACCGCTCCATTGAATCCTGGGCCTAAAATGAGTCATAGTCCAGATATGAGCGAGCAGCATAGGGACCCGACAGAGCGGGACCAGCCAGATACAACCTCGGCCGAGGACCGTCGCCAGCACGGGCGGTACCTCGCACAGGGTGACGCGATGCTGACCTGGCAGGGCCCTTCCACCCACCGCTCCATCTTGATCGGCACCGTCAAGAATGTCTCGGCGGAAGGAATGGCGATCTTGCTGGAGCAGCCCGTTGCGGTCGGCCAGGTCGTGTGGCTCAAGATGGACCGCGCCACGTACACGGCGCTGATCCGCAGTTGCCAGCCAGAGGGGAACGGCTTCCTGGCCGGCCTGTACATCATGCTCTCCGACGCAGGGGTCAAGCAAGATGATCCGCCTTCGGATACCATCTCGCTGTTCTCTTAGAGAAAGGAACGCCAGTGCTTAACACTTATACAGAGCAAGATGGATTTCAGATTGAAGAGGTCGCCTTCGGGCGGCGCGAGACTGAGACAGACCTGCACGAGGACGGGCCGCGCCCCCTGCTTCCGGAAATGTTCGGCCGCGAGATGCCTGCCGAGTCTGCCGTTGTCGTGCGCGCCCCGGAGCGGGAACAGACGCCGGCGACGTCCCTGGAATCAAACCTGCTGGATATCTTTGCGGCCCCGGTCGAAAAAAAGTCCGGCAGCCAGCCGCCACCCCACGAATCACCCGCGGTGGTTTTCACCGAGCCTCCCCGGCCCAAGCCTGCGATCGCCGAAGCCTTCACCGAAAGGCCGGTTCGCGCGGAAGCTTCCGCCACACAGCCGGTGACCAACCAAGCCAACGAAGAAGCGGATGACACGGTTGCTCGCGTGGCAGAGGGGCTGGCCGCAAGTCTGGCTAACGTCCTGGTGGTCGCCATCCGCGACCTGGATTGCCAGAGCGCCAAGCGCGCCACCGACTTCCGCGGGGCTTTGCAGGAGCAACAGCAGAAGGTCGAGTCCGCCGCCGGACAGCTCGCCGAGTTGACCCAGCGCATGGAGCGGCTGGTGGAGACCGTTTCCGAGCAGAAATTGGCGAACGCCGACATGCACCAGAAACAAGAGGAGTTGGCCGCAAAACTGTTCGAGCTTCGCGAGACCGACAGCCGTAACGAATTGTCGGTGGAGACCCTGCGGCGCGAAACGCAACAACTCGCCGCCAGCTTCACCGACCGGCTGGATGCAGTTTCCGCCCGGCTGGAGTCCCAACAGCAGGAGCTATCGGCGCTTCAGCCGGCCGTCTCCGAGACTTCGCCCCGCGTGGCCGCCCTGGCCGAGCGGCTCGACCGCCAGGCCGAGGCGCTTCGCTCTCTCTGTTCCGCCAAGGTCGAGAGAGACGCCGCCTTGGAGCAGTTGGACGAAGTCCTGATCCGGTTGAAATCTTCGTGGGTTCCGGCGGACGCGCTGGCCGACGCGCGACTGTAGGTCCGGAGCAGTTGAGGATCAAGCGAGGACTAAACGATGAGCTTGTTGCTGATCATTTCCCCTCAAGAGAAGTTGCTGGCCAACTTCCAGAATAGTATGTCCCGTCTCAAGACCTTCGGCCGGGCGGCCATCTTGCGACAGTATCCATCGCTCGCGCAGTTGCGCAGCCTGATGGCGTCGCGCCCATTCGATGCCGTCGTCGTGGGGCTGGCGGATCCAGCCCCCGCCCTGGAGCTGATTTCGGAGCTGCGTGCCAACTATCCCGTGCTGCCGATCATCGCCGCCAACTCTGAGAATTCCTCAGACTTGATTCTGGGCGCGATTCGCGCCGGCGCCTCGGAGTACCTGGGGCCGCCCTTCGAAGTGGAACACCTGGAAAAAGCCTTAAGCCACGAAGTGAAGCCGGAGGCGCTGGATGTGCCGAAAGGCCGTCTGATCGGCTTCTTGCCCGCCCGGGCCGGCTGCGGAGCTACCACCGTCGCTATGCACGTGGCCCACGCCATGTCGCAGGAAGAAGAAGCAGCCCGGCGAGTCCTGCTCGTGGATTTTGATTTCCATTCCGGCACCGTGGACTTCTGCCTGCGTCTGCGGCCGGAGTTCACCATGGCCGACGCGCTGCGCCGCACCGATGAGCTCGATGAGCTGTGGAGCCAGGTGGCCTGCCGCTGGAAAAAGATGGATGTTCTCGTCCCGCCGGAGGACTTTGCCTTGAAAGGCGAATGCCTCGACAAGGCGCCGGCCGTCTTTCGCTCCGCGAAGAGAACCTATCCCTGGGTAATCGCGGACTTTCCGGCCGCCGTATTCAAGTCTTGCCAGGATGTTCTGACGCAAGCTGAGGCGATCTTCCTGGTGTGCACCCCCGACGTGGTCTCGATGCACCTGGCCCGCCGCAAGGTGCAGGATCTTCGCGCTCTCGGCGTCCCGCCGGAAGCCTTGCGCCTGGTGATCAACCGCGTCGGCAGCAAGCGCTCTTTCAGCACCGCCGAGGCCGGCAAATCCATCGGCATTCCGATCGCCTACACTTTTCGCAACGACTATAAAGCGGTGAACGAAGCGCTCATGAACGGCCGGCTGGTCGATGAGGCCGGCGATCTCGGCCAACAGTTCCGTGACTTCGCCCGCGAGCTCCTCGGCCTCCCGGCGCCCGCGGGGCGCTCCGTCTTGAACTGGAGAAACCTCTTCTCGAGCGGAAGCGACGAGCTGGCGGAGACCGCCCAGGCTCACTCCGCCGCCTGATCTGGCCGGAATCACTCACTCCCGCGGTGCGCTGGCGATCCGAAGCGCCTTCTTTGCCGGCAAAGGGGCGGAGGCGGTCAGCGAGCTCACGATTCCCGACACCCAGGCCAGCAGCAGGGCGTTGGCCGGGATGTTAAGGTTGAAGTCCACCGCGCTGTGAACCAGAATCGCCGCCAGGGCGCCCGTGCAAGCCACTCCCAGATAGCGCGCGTTGGCTTCCGAAGAATAGGATGTCGCGCGGATCGCTCTCGCCACAATCCCCAGAAACAAAGCGGCGACGATGGCGAAGCCGATCACGCCGCCCTCCGCGAGCACTTGCAGGTAATCGTTGTGGGCGAAATTGTCGGTTACCAGGGGAGCGGAGACCTTGTACCTCAGAAAGGCCGACTCATATCCACCCAGACCGCATCCGAACACCCGGTAAGCGGAAACCAGTTGCAGCGTTTCCTCCCACAGTTGGAGACGGCCCTCGGCGCTCATCTGCTCGGTTGAGGAAACCTGAGCAAACCGTTGCACCAACTGAGCCGGGGGCAAGAAGACGAAGGTGAGCAGAATTCCGGCCGCGACCACTCCGATCGCCAGCCATCTCTGGCGTCCCCGCAAGCTCCCTCCGAGCGTCAAGGAGCCCATTACAAAGAGGGAAACCAGAGCAGCGACAAAGCCCATCCGCGAAAGAGAATACACGATGCCCAGGAAAAGCAATGCGGCCAGAGCGATCACTCCGCAGGCTGCCAGGACCGGGCGGAGGGAAGGGTCCCGCTCGAAGCCCCGGCGTTGCAGAATGGCGATCGGGTACATCACCGCGAACGGCAACGCCATCTCGAGCAGGCCGGCGAAGTGATCCCGGTCGAGATAGGTCCCCCGCGCGAAACCGTTGGGGCCGCTCATGGCATACTGCAACGCTCCTAGACCAGCCTCCAGAGCAGCCAGCAGGATGATCGGCGCCGCCGCTTCCCAGGTCCGGTCAACCGCCCGCCATGCGATTTCGCGAACGAGCAGGAAGACGATGGTGTAGCCGGCGATCCGGAGGAAATGGCTGGCTGTGGCCGAGGGAACAACGCTCAGGGGGGCGTAGTGGACCGCGCCGAGGACCGGCGCCAGCACATCGACCAGCTCCGCCCGGGCCGGGGAGAGAAATCGCAGCAGGACGTAAGGCAGGGGGACGAGCTGGAACAAGGCGTAGAGCGGCCACAGCGCTACGGGCCACCACAGCCCGCGCTCGAGCGGCGGCGCCAGTTCGAAGCGCGGCGTTAGCACCCAATAGGCGATCGCCAGCAGCCCCAGCGCCGCCAGGCAGCCATTCCAGTGTCTGGTCAGAACGCCGCCCTCTCGGTAGAGGGCATAACCGAAAATGGCAGCCAAAAGAACGAGGAATGGGATTTCCGGCCGACGCTGCCGCACGTTGCTGAGAGTCTACCACGTCCCCGAGCCGGCGCTCTAAGTGGCGCCGGTCCCTGGACGCCCGTACAGGCCCCTGGTCCGACCCCTACCCAAACTCTTGCCGGCACGCCGCTCCGGACGCGCCGGGGAAGGCCTCCCTCACCCGCATCGTTGCCGGACCAAATCGCATCCGGAGAACAGACAGACTCACGGAGCCGGCTTCGCGTCCGGGGTTGCCGGAATCAGACCCCATCCCGGCGGCCGCTTTCAGGAAAAGTGTCGGGTCGGGCGCTTCCGAGGCCCGGAGATTCCGCCGCGCGCGATGATGGTGGCCAGCCGCTTCAGCTCTCGATCGATCTCTTCCACCTTGCCGGCGAGCCAGCGCACCGTCGCCTCAAGATCCTCGCCGTCGGACTTGGCGCCTTCGCCGTCCCGGATGAGCCCGCACACCGCCGCCCGAGTAAAATCGGAAATGCTGCGCGCTCCATGCGCCACGGAAAGATTGCGAAGCTCTTGATATTCGGCTTCCGACAGCCGAAAGTTCACCATCCGCGTCCGCGGCTTGAACACAGCCATGCTAGGCTCCTGGTCTCATAAGCTGCGCGGATCTTGGCTCGGAGCACGGGTAGGAAGCCAAAGCGTGCGCCGGAGGTCGCGCCGCGGGGTGGATCACCGGAGTCACCCAGCATCGGTCGATCTCCACCGCCACCGAGCGCTGGAGAAGCGAGACGGAAACGGCGAGCCGCTGCCGATTCCTGACCTCCGTCAAAATCCCCTCCAGCCCGGCCAGCGGCCCGGCGTCGATGTGAACCGTTTGGCCTGCCCGCAGGAAGGGCCATGGCTCGGCAGGCAAACCGGACTCCATGACCGTCTGAAGGCCCGCGATTTCCTTGTCGTCGACCGGCACAGCGGCCCTGCCGATCCCGACAATGGAATACACTCCTGGCGTCGTGAGAACGGGCAGGCGCTCCTGATGGTCAAAGCGGCAAAAGACGTAGCCGGGAAACAGTGGCAGATCGACCTCTTTGAAACGGTCGGACCACCGCCGAATACATTTGTAAAGCGGGAGGAACTCCTGAAGGTGTCGGTTGTGCAAGGCCAAGGCGACCATCTTTTCGTGTCGCGGCTTAACCTTTAGCGCAAACCAAGAGTGGCCAGGGTGATAGCACGGCCAAGTCGACAAACTGTCCCCCTTCCGGTCCACAGGCGGACCGGGCCCCGGTGTGATTTACTTAGGGGGAGTATTGTTTGTACCTTAAAACTATACATTTGTCAAGTCCCCAAAACCCTCCTCTCGTGTTAAAGTGCTGTTACAGTTCCACAGTTGCCGTTTGCGGAGTGACTGGTCTTGAGAAGCGCATTGTTAACCCTGCTGTTGAGCGGCGTCGTCACCGTAGCTTCCGGCGCTGCATTGCTGCTCAATCTGTTTCGTGGCGACGATTTGCAGGCCGAGCGGAGCGCTTGCCGGTTCTTGATTTGCAACAACGCCCTGCTGCTGAGAACCGCTTACCGCGAGCTATCGCAGCCGGAGCCTGAGAGCACGACCGCCGCGATTGCAGCGTTTCGGGAGGCTCTAGCCCGAAATCCGGCCTCAGCTTATCGCTGGTCCGACCTGGGGCAAGCTTTTCTGGCCTCCGGTGATACAAAACAGTCCCAGTACTGTTTTGAGAGGGCTCTCGATCGCGGGCCCAATGCTCCGATCATCTTGATGCGCGCGGCCAATTATCACTTCCAGATCGGCGAAGTGACTCCCGCCATGCGCTGTGCGGCGCGTGTTATGAAGCAGGTGCCTTCCTATGACGGGATCATCTTCAGCTACTACGACCGCCTGGCCAGCGGTATGGAGCAAGTGCTGCAGTACGGTCTGCCCGAGGATCGGCGCGTCGCGTGGTCCTACTTCAGGCATTGTTTGCGGCAAAGCAGCGAGTCCGATGTGCAGAAGTTGTGGGGCTGGATGAATGCCCGCTCGTTCGCCGCAGACCGGCTGGCCGGCGAATACGTCGACTACCTGCTGGAACACCGCAGCTACGAGACGGCGGTAGGAGTCTGGTCGCGGCAAATGGGGACCCGTCGCCGGGACTACCCCGATTCGAATCTCCTTTTCAATGGAGATTTCGAGTCGTCGCCCACCGAAGCAGCCTTTGATTGGCGCATTCAACCCTGCGAGGGTGCTACCGCCGCCCCCGATTCCAAGGTTGCGTTTTCCGGCAACCGGTCGCTGCGGATTCAGTTTGATGGACGTCGAAATCTGGACTATCGCCACGTCTCCCAGCGGGCGGTGGTGGTTCCAGGACGGAAGTACCGCCTGCAGGCGAAGCTTCGGACCGAAGGGATCACCACCGACGAGGGCGTCCGCCTGCGGATCTTCGATGCGGAATCATTCACCCGTCTCGACCTTGCTACCGAGCCGCTTATTGGGACACAGAATTGGAAGACGATTGAAAACGCGTTCGTCGCCCCGTCCCAGACGCACTTGGTGGAAGTCCAGATCCTGCGCCGGCCGTCGCGCAAGTTCGACAACACCATCGGCGGCACAGCCTGGATCGATCGTGTGGGGCTGACCCTCGACAACCGCTGACCAACCGGCGCTGCGAGCCGCAGCTTGGCGCCAGGTGCGAACTCCACGGCCGTCCCGCGGCCGCCGGCCGCGACGAAGTCCTTCGGGTTGCGCTCGCCGATCAGAGGCTGCGCGTTTCGCCCCGTCGGTCATGAACTGTTCGGCGTAAAACATTTTCATGACAAATGAATACGCCAACTCCGTCCTTGACACTGCTTCGCCGCCGGTTTAAGATCCAGACATAGCACAAGGAGGTAGGACCTGTGTATTCGCGGATGATCGGTTTTCTGCTTCTCGCTGCACTCGTGGTTGGCATAGCTCCGGCTGCCTCTCCGATCGCTTC
>JBGOUJ010000009.1:0-38490 GCA_041477005.1 Terriglobia bacterium
AGCTTGTTCTTGATAAAGGGACCGCCAACGGTAAAGCCGGCCTGATTGCGCTTGAGCTGGTCCTGCTGGCGGGAGAAGAAGTTGGTGGCGTTCAGAGCGGTATTGCGAATGAACCAGAATACGTCGCCGTGAATCTGGTTGGTTCCGGACTTGGTCACCACGTTCAGAGCGCCTCCCGACAGCCCGCCCTGCTCGACCCCCATGTTGCTGGTTTGAGCGCTGAACTCCTGGACGGCGTCGGGGAACGGGAAGTCCAGGTTGTCGTTCACCAGGTCATCCATGTTGGTCCCGCCGTCGAGGGTATAACGCAAATTGTTGTTGCGGGACCCGTTAACGGAGACCTCCTTCTGGCCCCTGGGGCGCCAGTTGCTGCTGCCCTGATCGCCGGTGTTGCCGCCAACCGGCACCACTCCAGGCGCCAGCAGCACCAGGTCCGCCGGGTTGCGGCCGTTGAGCGGCAGTTCGACCATGCGCTTGGAATCCACGACATGATTCAAGGTCGACGTGCGCGTATCCACCTGCGAGACCTCCGCGTCGACTGTCACGGTCTCCTGCACGTTGCCGACTTCCAGGGCCACATCCACTTGGGCGTTCTCGTTGGCCTGGACCACGATGCCGCGCCGGTCGAATTTCCGGAAGCCGGCCTGCTCCACGGTGACGCTATAAGTGCCAACCTGGACCAGCGGGAACACGTAGCCGCCGCTCGCGTCAGTGGTCACCGTGCGGCTCTGGCCGGTGGCGGTGTTGGTCAACGTGACGGTAGCGCCCGGGACCCTGGCGGCCTGCGCGTCGGCCACGGCGCCGAAGATCGACGCCGTATCGCGCGCCTGCCCAAAACCGAGAACGGTGACACTCACCCCAACCAAGATCAGGATCAGCAAACGTTGCATAGTCTCCACTCCAAAGGAATGGAGCAAACGTAACCTAACCGGTCCCGTAAGTCAAGTTAAAAGTGCGGTGACGCTAGTTCCGGGAGTAAAACAGGAAGAGGCCGGCCATGGCATCGATGGGCGCGCTGGTCGAGTTGTCGTAAGCGGATGTGACGCGGTAGGTTTCTCCGGCGTGGACGGGGTACCCTTCGGCGCTCGAATACACATCCATTCCTATCATGCGGCCTGCGGCGTCGGTCTTTCGCATCCCCTTCCAGACCCGTTCCTGGCGAGAAACGTTGAATAATTCAACAGAGAGCCCGTAAGGGTGGATGTGGGTCCCGAGAAAGTGAATCTGGCCGTCGAAGGGCATCTCGAAGGTGGTCTGCTGCTCGTGGCGCCCGCGGGGGACGAAGAAGAGATGGGGAACCTGCACGCTTCGCAGCGTCGAGTACAGCGGACGCAGCGGCTTCTTCAAATCTTTTTCGCGGATCACCGTCACCAGCACCTTCATGCGAACGCGGACGGGGCGATCCGCTCGGTTGTTGAACATCGGCATCCAATGCAGGGGGTCGTCGGGCGTCAGGCGGAGGCCAAAGCCGTCCGGGAGTCGCACTTCGGGCGTGAAGGCGTCGGAATAAATACCGCGCATCTCGAAGTCCTGTTGCTGCGAGACTCGCTGGTCGCCGAAGAACGTGTGGCAGAGGTAGTTCTCGAGCGGCGGCTTGCCCTGGGCGTCCAGGATCTCCGCCTTGTATGCGATGACCCACACCGGCTCGGCGAAGCGGAAATTCATCATGGCCCGATCCAGGTGGTAAGCCAGCACGCCGGGATCCAGCTCGACCAGGCCGGTCGAGAATTCGACCTGGCTGGCGCTGCCGTGGGCGCTGTGGATCGAAGAGGGATGGAAATCCGCCAGCAGCTCCGCGCCGGTTGCGGGCGCGCCGCTCAAACCGAAACAAAAGATCGAGCAAAGCCCCCAGGATATTCTGGCGCTCCTCATTTGCGAAGGATCATAACACAATCGGCGGTGTTGGCCTTTCCCCGATCGGGCCTGCGGAACCGTAAACGTTTTCAGCGGCGGACCGTCGGGCCCGCGCCACTCAAACGCCGGCAGGAATCGAAGCGTCAGAGCCGGTTAGCAAAGGCTAGCAAGGATGGGCTCCCTGGATATGGACGAACTCCCTCGACAGCTTCTAGGGCAAGTCTTTTGGCTTGGCGGAGGAAGAGGGATTCGAACCCCCGAGTGAGTTTCCCCACTAACGGTTTTCAAGACCGCCGCCTTCGACCGCTCGGCCATTCCTCCATCTCCAAACTACCTGATTTCCCAATCCATTCGCAATCACCTTCACGATTGGTTGTTGCCGGAGCAAAGTTGATAGGGGCGGAACTTCACTCCTGCGAGGTTGTTCTGCCAGTACTTGCAGTACTCCGGTTGGGTCGATCTGGTAGTACTCCGGTGCAGTTCCCTGCCCCACTGGACTTCTGGTATAGTAAGCCGCGTATCAGGATGAACCATCTCCGGATTCGCGGACCCAGATGACCAAGATTATGGACGATTCGAGGTCTCTGCGTGGCATTGAACAGGCAGCCTCTCCTCCATCCATGACGTCGGACGAGATCGTTGCGCGGCTGCAGCAAATTGTTCCACCCGGCTCGGGCTGTCCCTTGGATGCAGAAGTCCGATATGAGCTAAGCAGGCTTACCGCCCAGTTGATTGAATGCCGGGCGCGGGACGGACGGCTGGGTTCTGACCCCTTCGAGGATGCCAGAGACCGCAGAATCCACTGTTACGAGGACGAAGTCCGGGGCCTCTTGCGCGGTAAAGTGGTGTTGGTGACCGGCGGGGCGGGTTGCGTGGGAAGCGCGATGCTCGCCGCGCTCCCAAGGTTTGAACCGCGGCGGATCGTTTGTGTGGATAAGGCGCCCGCGGATCCGGCAGGCGCGGCTCCCTGTCACGCGGATATTCGCGACTCAGAGGCACTCCAGGAAATCTTCCGGCGCGAGCGGCCACAGGTGGTTTTCCACCTCGCCGCCCAACGGGATCCGGGTCTCGCGGAACGGAGAGTTCATGAGACCATCACCACCAACGTTTTCGGCACGGCCAACCTCATCCAGGCGTGCGAGGAATCAGGAGTCGAGGTTTGCGTGTTCTCTTCCACCGGGAAGGCATCGCGCTACCTGACCCACGAGGTCTACGCGGCCTCGAAGAAGCTGGCGGAGTGGCAGTTCTCCGCCGCCAACCGGTCCGGGTGCACGCGCTATGTCATGACAAGATTTACGCACATACTCGACAATAGTCTGGTATGCGAGCAACTGGATCGTTCGATCTCCGCGGGTCAGCCCATCGGCGTCCACGCGCCGGGGCGGCTGGTGGTAGCGCAGAACCTCCAGGAAGCGGTGCAACTGCTGCTGAATTCCTCGACCTTTGCGAAGGCCGGTCGACTCCGTCTGCTGGTGGCGCGGAACCTCGGATGGCCCGTGGAGACGCTGGAGTTAGCCCTGTACCGCATCCGTCAGTCCGGCCGAGACGTGCCAATCTATTTTCTCGGCGTGCCCGCCGGGTATCGGGAAGACTTCTTTCGGGGACAGGCGGACTGGCGCTTTCAAATGGATCTGCACACTCTGCTGAACGTGCTGGAGTCTCCCGCCCGCAAGTTCGATCCCGCCGGCCAGATGATCTACACGGAACTGGAGTCGTTCGACGAAAACACGCTCCACCGTCATTTGCTCCATTTGCGCGAAGCCTTTGCGGTGGAGCGGACACCGGAGACAGAAATGCGCGGTGCGCTCCGGGCCGCCTCAGACGAGCTGTGCGCGAGCGTGCTGGAAGCAGCGCCCCCGGCCGAGCTGCTGAACATCCTTCATTGGGGCGTCGGACCGAAAAGTGTCGGCCCGGAGACGGTCCCCGACTCATTTCCACCAATTGTTCGGTTCCTCGCGCAGGCGCTCAGGGGGCGCGTGTCGGACGAGGCGATCCGGCAATCCGTCCTCAAGGCCACAGAGTATGAGGAGTTGCTTGAGGTGCTCGCAGCCGGCGACTGCCTACCCCTGGACCTGTCCGCGGGCGCATACCCTCTTCTCGGGCCGCAGCGGCCCGGCGGGATCGCACACCGTTGCTAGCCCTGATCGCCTGACTGGGCTGCCCGCCCGGACCACCCCGACTATCAGCCCACAGCGTAAGCGCCCTCCGAAAGAAGAGGACGGTGGTAGATGACGATACGGGCTGAGTGGGGTGAAGCTCCCCCTGTGCGGGCTGGCTGCTTTCTAATCCGGCACATCTTCGAGCGCCGTCCATTTCCTGCTCCGCGCCGCCCGATCGAACAGCTTCCAAAATCGCGCGCTGTTTGACAACAACACGGATTCAAGATCGGTATTGTCATCGATCGGGATGAGCATCGCCCGCGCCTTGCCGTTCTTCGTAATCAGAACCGGCCCTGATCGTGGCAGCGCTTCGATAACGCTACTGAGGTTGTTCTTAACCTCCCGCAGGCTTTCTGTTTTCATAGTATGAATTTCTCCCCGCCGATAAACAGAACGTTCCCTTGCTTCCTGCCGATCATGGTTATTTCGACCGTGCCGGCGCTCCTGAATCAATTCCTTTACCAGGGACACTCTTCGAGGAACGACGCTCGAAACGCGCTCCTGAATTCGCCGGAGCGCCTCCGCCCTGGGAATAGACTCGGACTTCGGCCCTTCCGAGCCGCAGCACGACCGCATCGCCCGGCTTGATTCCAAACGCTTTGCGATAAGCGGCGGGGATAACGATTCTGCCGCCTTCAGCAACTTTGGTTGTCACGGGAGCTCGATTCTCCCATATACCCTCAGTTTACCCTATGGAGAAGATCTGCCATATAACTGATCAAGTGCCAGGCTGGCTGCGGATCGGTTGCCGTGCGGGCGCCAGGGTGCCGCGCCCCATCTATCATCCGTTCTTTCCGGCAGCCTCCAGTTCCCGCACGGCCGCGGCCCCGGCGGCCAGCGCCGACCGATACACGCCAATGTCCGAGCTGAAGGAAATCACGTTGTAACCGATCTTCATCCACTCGGCCGCCTGCTCGCGGCTGCCCGGCTGGATGCCCGCTCCCTTGCCGTGGAGCCGCGCCGCCTCGACGACCCAGCGGAGCGCCTCCAGAAACTTGGGGTGTTGGAACTGGGCGACGATGCCCATCGATTGCGTCAGGTCGAAATGCCCGACCCAGAGCACGTCCACGCCGGGCACGGCGGCGATGGCATCGGCGTTTTTCAGGCCGCGCTCGCTCTCGATCTGGCAGAGGATCGCGGTGTTGTTGTTGGCCTCCCGCAGGTATTCGGCGGGCTGCGGCGGGACATAGTCGTTGTGGGCCGAGCCGAGACCGAGGCCGCGGTGGCCTTGCGGCCCGTACTTGGCGAAATCGACCAGAGCCCGGGCGGCGTCGGCGGTCTCCACGTTGGCCGCCATAATACCCAGAGCGCCGGCGTCCAGCACCCTCGCGACGAAGTGGTAGAGATGCTGCGGCACGCGCACCAGCGGCGCGACCGGCGTGGCCTTGAACCACGCCACCAGGTCGGCGATTCGCTCCAGGTCGATGCCGCTGTGCTCCATGTCGAGCAGGACAAAGTCGAGCCCGGCGTTCTCGGCGATCTTGGCGATGCCGCGCGTACCGAACTCCATCACCATGTGGCCGACCGGCACTTTCCCTTCGGCCAGGCGTTGCTTTAAGAGGTTGGTCTTCACGTTTTTCTCCACTGGGCGAGCTTAGCCTGGCAGCCGGGATGATCCAGCACCTCCCGGTTGACCACGTGCTGCGGCGCCCGGCCCTCGGAAACCGCGAGCACGTTGCGGCAGGCGTAAAGGCTATTGTCGCGTGCGGCCTCCTGCGTCCAGGCGACGGCATGCGGCGTCACGATCACGTTTTCCAGGCCGAGCAGCGGATTGTCGCGTGGCGGCGGCTCGGTTTCAAACACGTCCAGGCCGGCGCCGGCGATCCGGCCGGCTCGCAGCGCCGCGACCAGCGCTTCCTGGCTCACGATCGGCCCTCGGGCGGTATTGATCAGGTAAGCAGTCGGCTTCATCCAGCCGAGCTCGCGGGCGCCGATCAGGTTGCGCGTCTGCTCGGTCAGCGGGCAATTGACGGCCACGAAGTCGCTCTCCCGCATCACCGCTTCCAGGCCGGCCGGCTCGACCCCTTCCGGCACGCTCGCCACGAACGGATCGTACGCCAGCAAGCGGCCGAAGCCGATGCCCCGCGCCATCCGAAACATCTCCCCGGCGATGTTTCCCGCTCCCACCGAGCCGAGCGTCTTGCCCTGGATGTCCTGGCTGGTGCGCGGCAGGTCTTCGCGCCAGCGCCCGTCCCGGCACATCGCGTCGAGCCGGCGAAGGTTCTTGGCCAGCGCCAGGATCAAAGTCACGATCCCCTCCGCCACCGGCCGCCGCACCCCGTCCGGCGTGATGGCCAGGATCACGTCGTTCGCGGTCAGGGCCGGCACGTCGATGCGGTCGTAGCCCACGCCCCAGCGCGCGATCACCGCCAGCCTCCGCACGCCAGCCAGGCTCTCGGCCGTGAAACGCAAGCCGAGCGCAATTACGGCGTCATAGCGGTCGAGCACCTCGGCCCGGGCCGCCCCGCCGGTATCGGGCAGGAATTCCCATTCGAAGCTCGGCAGCACGGCGGCCAGCGCCGGCTCCAGCAATCCTTTGGCCTGGGTCTCGAAATCGGGCGTAACACCCACACGAAATGTTTTAGTCATGGACGATTGGCCATTGTACAATGGCAGCGACGGGAGGAACCTCACATGGCGAATCGACTTTCACGAAGGGCATTTCTGGGCGAGAGCGCGCTGGCCGGCGTGGCCGTGGCTTTCGCGGCCGAAACGGGCGACCAGAGCAAAGCGCTGCCCCGGCGGGCGCTCGGCAAGACGGGCGAGCAAGTCACGATTCTAGCCATGGGCTGTGGCAGCCGCCTGCTGATGTACGAGCAGGAAGACCCGGCCGTGGCTGCGCTCAACCTGGCCCTCGACCTCGGCATCCGCTATCTCGACACCGCCTACGGCTACGGGAACGGCAAGAGCGAGACGTGGGTCGGCCAGGTAATGAAGACCCGCCGCAAGGGCGTGTTCCTCGCCACCAAGATCAACGCTCGAAAGGGCGACGACGCCCAGCGGATACTGGAAGGCAGCCTGAAGCGCCTCCAGACCGACCACGTCGACCTGATCCACGTCCACGGCCTCGCCGGCGAAGACGATCTGGCGAGCGTCGAGGCGAAGGATGGCGTCCTAAGCGTGCTTCACAAGCTGCGCGATCAAAAGGTCACCCGCTTCATCGGCATCACCAGCCATACCGATCCCACGGTGCTGAAGACCGCTCTCGAGCGCCACGATTTCGACTGCACCCAGATGGCCTTGAACGCCGCCTTGCAAGGCATGGCCGACGGCCGCGGCAAGATGATCCTGAATCCCGCCATGAAGACGAGCTTCGAGCTCGTGGCGCTGCCGGTCGCTCTCAAGAAGAAAATGGGAATACTGGCCATGAAAGCGATGGGGCAAGAGGATCTCATTGGGCCCGGCCCCGGCAAAGGCGACCCGGCAAAACTGCTGCAATACACCCTGAGCCTGCCGGTGGCGGCGGCTGTGGTGGGCATGCCCAAGCCCGAGCTGATCAAGCAGAACGTGGCCTGGGTCAAAGCCTTCAAGCCCATGGATAAGGCGGAGATGAAGGAATTCTCCCAGCGCATGGCCGACGCCAACAAGTTGGCCCTCGACCGCCGGTTCCAGAATCACATCGACGCCTAATACAAGCCCCCTAACCGCTTCCTTACCCCACGGAAGGCGACCCGGCTCCCGACCCGGGCGCTCACGGGGCCCGCGAGGGAGCGGTTTGCTTCGTCCGGCCGAACTTTACTTTCAAAAACTGTATCTTTTCTCTTGGAAGGGCTGCCCCTGATTTAGGCGCCGGGGAGGATTGCTTCAGGGGTCTTTTATTTGAGGTTAGTCTCGCTTTGGTGGGAGTTGCCTCCCCGGCTTGAATCCAGTATACCATTATTCGGGAGCGACGCAAGAGAAAAATTCTACTTTTTGGGAGCGTCCTACCGAACTACGTATTTTTCTTCCCACCCCGTACCTCGACCCCTGCCCACTCCTCCAGCAGGGTGATGGCGGCGCAATAGTCCTCATCGGCATGCCCTTTGGCGATGCTGGCCCCGAAAAGCTCGTGGACCACCGCCGTGGCCGGCAGGGGGACATTCATCTCCTGGCCGCTTTCGAGCATCAGGCTCATGTCCTTGTGCATCCACCGCAGGGAGAAGTTAGTCTTGAAGTTCCGGGCAAAGATGAACGGAGCCTTATAGCTGATCAGCCCAGCCTTGGCGGCGCTTGCATCCAGAATCTGGAACATCAGCTCCGGGTCCACGCCGGCCTTGGTGGCCAGGACCATCCCTTCAATAAATCCCTGCATCATAGCGCCTAACACCAAGTTTTGAGAGAGCTTAGCATGAAGGCCCATGCTCGATCCCCCGCAGTAGAACAGGTTCTTGCCCATCGGCAAAAAGTACTCCCGCGTACGTTCGAAAACGTCCTTAGGGCCGCCGACCATGAACGTCAGGGTCCCGCCCTCTGCCCCCGGCGTGGAGCCGGTGCAAGGGGCATCCAGGAAGTGTACGCCCTTGGCCCCGAAGGCCTTTCCAATGCGCCGGCTGGTACTGGGGCCGATGGTGCTGGCATCGACCACCACCGAGCCGGCTTTGGCCCCATGGATGACGCCGTCCGGGCCGGTTAAGACGTTCTCCGACATTTTGGAATCGCCGACGCAGACAAAAACGCAGTCGGCAAATGCCCCCACCTCGCGGGGCGTAGCGCAAAAGACCCCCTTCTCCTCCGAGGCTAGCTTACGCGCTTTGGCCTCCGTATTGCTCCAAAGGGCCACGTCGTTCCCGGCGCGAAGCAGGTTGCGCGCCATCGGATACCCCATCAGTCCAAGACCAAGAAATCCAAGCTTTGCCATTGTCTGTCCTCTCCTGTAATAGCTTTCGGTTTTCAGCGATCAGCCCTCAGCAAGCAGTCCTGCTGACGGCTGATAGCTGCCGCCCCCCGCAGCCGCCAGCCTGCTGACGGCCGACGGCCCATAGCTGATGGCTGCCGCCCCGCTGCGAAGCCCGTTTGCTGACGGCTGACGGCTGATGGCTGACGGCTGCCGTTCTGAGGGCTGCCCTTCTGACGGCTGACGGCCGCCCTTCTGATTGCTACGGGCTACTGATTGTACGATTCCTGGAGCCTGTGCGACAATGCCCAGTTCCGATGAAACCAAAAGTTCTCGTCACCAAGCATCTCTATCCCGAGGCCATCGACTACCTGCGCGGGAACGTCGAGGTCGAATATCATGACTCCGACGACGGCTATCCGCCCGCCGAGCTTCTCGCCAGACTGCAAGACAAGGACGGCGCCGTCACCCAGCTCACCGACAAGTTCCCGGCGCCAGTTCTGGAGCAGCTTCCGAACCTCAAGGTGATTGCCAATGTCGCCGTGGGTTTCGACAACATCGACATCCCGGCGGCCACGGCGCGAAGAATCGTGGTCACCAACACCCCCGACGTGCTGACCGACACCACGGCCGACTTCGCCTTCACGCTGCTGATGGCCGCCGCCCGGCGGTTGGTCGAAGCCGAGGGCTTCCTCCGCTCGGGCCAGTGGCGCGAGTGGCGCATCGATCTGTTCACCGGGCACGATATCCATCACCGCACGCTCGGCCTGGTCGGGATGGGCCGCATCGGCCAGGCGATGGCCCGGCGCGGGCGCGGATTCGAAATGCGCCTGCTCTATCACGACGCCGTGCGCGCCGCCGCCCAAATCGAGCGCGAGCTGGGGGTCGAGTACGTCGAGCTGGATACCCTGCTGGCCGAAAGCGACTTCATCAGCCTGCACGTGCCGCTGCTCCCCCAGACGCGTCACCTGATCGGCGCTCCGCAGCTTGCCCGGATGAAGAAGACGGCGATCCTGGTCAATACATCGCGCGGTCCGGTGGTGGATGAGGCGGCGCTCGCGGCCGCCCTGGCGGCGGGGCAGATCGCCGGGGCGGGACTGGACGTTTTCGAGCGCGAGCCGCAGGTCGAGCCGGGACTGTTGGGCTTGAGCAACGCCGTGCTCGCGCCGCACATCGCCAGCGCCTCGATCGCCACCCGCACCCGCATGTGCTTGATGGCCGCCGAAAACGTCGTGGCGGCGCTCAGCGGCCGCCGGCCTCCGAACCTGGTGAACCGCGAGCTGGCCTCCGCGCTATGGCCGGAAGCATGAAGGACGAGCTGCGCCGGCTGTTCCTCGCCACCATCGAGGACCTTTCGCTCGACCGCGTCATCCCGCGGCGCATCGCCGTGCACGGCCCCATCCTCGAAATCGATAACGACCGCATCGATCTCGACCCATTCAAGAAGATCGTTCTCATCTCGCTCGGCAAGGCGGCATTCCAGATGGCCGAGACGATGCAGGCGCTTCTCCAGCCGCGCGTGGTCTCGGGCGTGGTGGTCAGCTCCGAGCCGGCCGGCGGGGAACTGCGTTACATGCTGCACTACCAGGGCGGCCATCCTTACCCCAACGCCGAGAGCGTCCATGCCGCCGCAGTGATCCTGGAACTGCTGCATCAACTGGACCAGAACCACCTCATCCTTTACCTGCTTTCGGGCGGTGGCTCGGCCATCGTCGAAAAGCCCATTGATCCGGCCATCACGCTGGACGACCTGCGGGCGTTCTACCGGGTTCTGGTGACCTGTGGGGCGAACATCGTCGAGATGAACACCCTGCGCAAGCATTTCTCGGCCACCAAGGGCGGGCGCATGGCCGAAGCCGGCCATCCGGCTCGCCAGGTCACACTCTACGTCTCCGATGTGCCGCTCGACAAGCCCTCGACGGTGGCTTCCGGGCCGACGATGCCGGATGAGACGACGGTCGCCGATTGCTGGGAAATCGTCAAGCGCCTGGATCTGCTCGACCGCTTTCCGGCCTCCATCCGCCGCATGTTCGAGGAGGGCACGATCCCCGAGACGCCCAAGCCGGGCGGCCCCAAGTTCAAGCGCTCGAGCTGGCACTCGCTGCTTTCGACCGAGCAGGGGCTGGAGAAGCTGGCCACCGAGGCGCGGGCGTGGGGCTGGATCGTCGAGCAGGATCTTTCGGTGGATGACCGGCCGGTGGTCCAGGCCGCGGAGCACCTGTTGGGCCGCCTAAGGGCGCTCCGCTCCCGGCACCCGAACCAGACGGTAGCCGTCCTCACCGGCGGCGAGCTGAGCTCCCCGGTGACCGGCGACGGCGTGGGAGGGCGCAACCAGGCCTTTGTGCTCGCCTGCGCCGAGTGGATCGCCGGCGAAAACATCGCCGTGATCAGCGCCGGCACCGACGGCATCGACGGCAACTCGCCCGCCGCCGGCGCCGTGGCCGACGGCGAGACCGTCCCCCGCGCGGAGCGATTGGGCATGCCGGCCCGGCAGTATTTCGAGCGCTCCGATTCCTACGGATTCTTCTCGCGTCTGGAGGATGCCTTGATTACCGGACCGACCGGCAACAACATCCGCGATCTGCGATTACTCGTGGCCTGGTGAACAGAGGGGGGAAAGGCGCTCGAGGCGGCCTTCTTTCAACACGCTGAGCAGCAGCAGGTCGGAGGGTCGAAAGCGCATCAACGCGACGTTGTCGAGCGGCTCGCCCTCACCCAGCACGTGGTGCAGCAGCAGCGAGCGAAATTGGTCAGAACTAATACCCAGCGCGCGCGCCGCTTCGGTTTCCGTGTACTCGGTCTTGCCTGGTAGTAGTCGGAGATTCATATCGTTTCCGGCTTCTCGATCATGGTAAGCCGGGCTTCGTTTGGGCGGTAATTAGGAAAAGTTCCTAAACGACGGGGGGTGTTGCCCGATGGGCCTTAGTCCCCTCGTCCCGGAACTGGCACGGCTCCCTCTAGGTCTCTCAATCTAGGCCGTGGGGCATATGCGGCGGCCTCAGCCCGGGAACAGAAGCCGCCAGGACGTGATAATCAGGGTGTGGGCGATGGTGGATGCGACCACGCTGCGGCGCTCGCGATAGGCCTGGCCGCAAAACCAGCCGATCAGCGTCGCCACCAGGGCGAACCGCCAGTTGGGGAAGCCGCGGAAGGACAGGTGGCAAAGGCCGAACACGATACTGGTAATCACCTGAGCGGCGAGGGGGCGGCCGAGGCTGGCGGCCGTGAGGTTTTGCAGCAAGCCGCGAAAGAAGAACTCTTCAAACAGGGCGGTCTTGAAGTAGAATCCGAGGAAGGTTCCGGCGACCAGGACAGGGTACATCCAGGGGTCGGCTTTCACCGGATGGAATCGCGCCACTCCGGTGAGATAGGCGGCCGCCAGCCCGACGGGCAGAAATAATACAAACTGCCGCATCCCCGTCTTCCATTCCGCCCGGGAGGTCCGCCATTGGAAGCCGGTGTCCTCCAGCCGCCGCAGGGACAGAAAGGCGATCGCCCCCAGGCCGAGGATCATGATCTGGCCCATCACCTCGAGATGCACGCCCTGGATGGGACTGAGGTAGATCCGCCGCCAGCCGCGGGCGAGCGTGACGAGGGCCACGGTCCCCCCGGCGACGGCATCCTGCCAGGCGAGTCCCGGGTTGCTCACCGGGCACAAAACAAAAACGAACGTGACCAGCGAGCACACCGCCGCCAGCTCCAGCAGGGCGCGGAAGTGGAAGACGCCGGTCGGCAGGCTGTAGACCAGATAAGGCGCCACCGCGGCCGCGACCGCGAGCAGGGCCAGGCGAGCCGGAGAAAAGTGATGTTCCAAACGCCGCCGCACTTCCGGGAAGCCCGGTACAAGATAGAATGAGACCTGCAACAAGAACGCGGCCACGATCGGCACGGCCAGCGGCGCCGCGATGTTCTGGCGCGCCGCATAGACGGCGCCGGCCACGGCCAGAGGGGCGTTCACGCCCAGCAGCGTGCATAGGAATGCCCGGGGCATCGAACCATCTTAACCAAGTTTGTCTGCTCGCCCTGTTGGCGGCCCGCGCCTGGGCGCAGGAACCGGGCCCGGCGGGCGCAGGCGAAGGCGGTCCGGGCCTTGTTCGCGAGGTCGCCGCCAAGGCCAGCGAGTGCAAGGACGCTCGCGATCATTACACCTATCGCCAGACCGTGGTCTTCCAGGAGCTCAACCTTCACGGCGCCGAGGTGGGCAGCTACCGCGAGGTCCGCGACGTGATCTTCTCGCCGAAGCAGGAGCGCACCGAGGTCCTGCTGGGCCGTCCGTTCATGGGATTGAAAAACCTGAAGCTGACCGAGGAAGATTTCCGCGACATCCGCGAGGTCAAGCCGTTCGTCCTCACGCTGGACGAGCTGCCGCATTACCAGGTGAAGTACCAGGGCCGCGAAACGATGGACGAGACGGCTTGTTTCGTCTTCCGTATCCAGCCCCGCCAGATTCTCGACGGCCAGCGCTTGTTCGACGGCACGATCTGGGTGAGCGAGAAAGAACGGCAAACCGTCCGCGCCGAGGGCCGCCCGGTCCCCCAGATCTACCGCACCACCGGCGAAAACCTGTTTCCCCACTTCACGACGATCTACCGCCCGACCGACGGCAAATACTGGTTCCCCGTGCGCACCCTCGCCGACGACACCCTCTATTTCCGCAGCGGCCCCCAGCGTGTCCGGATCACGATCCGCTACGACGACTACAAGAGATTCACCGCCGACACCACCATCCAGTATTCCGAGCCACGACCGTAGGAAGCTGTAAACGAATCGACCTCAGCCGCGGATGCACTTGATCCCACGCCAAGACGCCAAGCGCGGCAAGAAAACCTCTTTGTTTCCTTTGCGTTCTTTGCGTCTTGGCGCGAAATCCTTCCGCTCCCTCACGCGCCCGCAGGCCGCCCCGATTCTGTAAATCGCCTCTTGCGCAGCTCGTCCAGCGTCACGGCCAGAATGATCACGGCCCCGATCACCGCCTGCTGGATGTAAGGCGAGATCCCCAGCAGGTCGCAGCCATTGGCGAGCAGGCCCATGATAAACGCCCCGATCAGCGTCCCCGCCACGCTGCCCTCGCCGCCGCTCAGGCTGCCGCCGCCGATCACCACCGCCGCGATCACCTGCAGCTCATAGCCCTGTCCGGCGGTCGGCTGGCCCGTCATCAGGCGCGAGGCCTCGATCATGCCCGCCAGGCCCGTCAACATCCCGGAGATCGCGTAAACCGACACTATGTGAAAGCCGACCGGAATCCCGGCGTAAACGGCCGCATCGCGGTTCGATCCGATAGCGTAAGCGTAGCGGCCGAGCTTGGTGTACTGGAGGATCAGGTGCGTGAGAAGGGCGCACAGCACCAGCAGGTAGAGTACGAACGGCAGCCCCAGGATCGTTCCTTCGCCCAGAAACGAGAAGCCGCGCGGCAGCCCCACCACGGGCAGGCCGCCCGAGTAGAGCAGGGTGACGCCGCGAATGATGCCCAGGGTGCCCAGCGTGACGATGAACGGCGCAATCCGCAGCCGCACCGTCAGCAGGCCGTTGATCAGACCCCAGAAAAAGCCCGCCGCCAGCCCGACGCCGATTCCCACCACGATCGGCGCCTGCGCTTCCATGGCCCTGGCGCCCACCAGGCCCGCGAAAGCGAGAATGGCCCCCACGGAAAGATCGATCCCGCCGGCCACGATGATGAGCGTCATCCCCAGGGCCATGATGTTGATCACCGCTGTCTGCCGGACGACGCTGGAAAGATTGGTGGCGCTCAGAAAAGGCGGAGAAGAGATCGCCAGGACGACGAACAGCGCGATCAGGCTCAGGAAGGGCAACAGCCGCTGCAACCAGTGACGGGTGACGAGCGACGAGTGGCGAGACGGCGGCGCCACGGTCTGATCGCTCATGGCTCGTCACTCGTTACTGGTTGCTGGCCACCGCATGACGCAGGATCTCCTCTTGCGTGGTTCCACGGCCGAGTTCCTTGACGATCCGCCCCGCCCGCATGACCAGGATGCGATCCGCCACTTGGAGCAATTCGGGAAGCTCTGAGCTTACCATGAGGATGCCGGCGCCCGACCGGGCCAGCTCATCCATGAGCCGGAAGACCTCGGCCTTGGCCGCCACGTCGATGCCGCGCGTCGGCTCGTCAAACAGGAACACCCGCGCCGTCCGGAACAGCCACTTGGCGACGACGACTTTCTGTTGATTGCCTCCGCTCAACCGTCCCGCCCACTGCTCGGTCGATTCGGCCCGGATGCGCAGCTTTTCGATCAAGGCCCGAACCGGTCCCGTCTCCCGGCCGGCGTGCAGCAGGCCCAGGCGGGAAAGAGAGGAAAGGTTGGCGAGGGTGACGTTGGTGCGGATCGGCAGCCGCAGAGCCAGGCCGGTTCGCTGGCGGTCTTCGGTCAAAAAAGCGATTCCAGCGACCACGGCGTCGCGAGGGCTGCGGATGCGCGCCGGCCGGCCTTCCAGGCGGACCTCGCCGTCCAGCGGATCGATACCGAAAATGGAGCGGCACAGCTCGGTCCGTCCCGCTCCCATCAAGCCGGCCAGCCCCACGATCTCGCCGGCATGAACCGCAAATCGGACGCCCCCCCGGTCGACGCGAAGCAGTTCTTTGCCCGCCTCGAGCGGCGCCCGCTGGTAGAGCGTCGAGACGGCGCGGCCTACCATATGATGGATCATCTGCTCCAGGGTCAGGTCCGCCAGCGACTCGCTGGCCACCGTCCGCCCGTCGCGCAAGATGGTCACGCGATCCCCGATCACCCGCAGTTCTTCCATGCGGTGCGTAATGTAGATGACCCCCATCCCCCGCTCGCGCAGCTTCCGCACGATACGGAAGACCTCCGCGGTCTCGTCGCTCGAAAGCGAGGATGTCGGCTCGTCGAAAATTAGCAGGCTCGAAGCGGAATGGATCGCCCGGCAGATCTCGACCAGTTGCTTCTGCGCGGGGCTCAATCGTTCCACCCGCCAGCCGGACTGCAACGGGAAATGGTGCTCGGCGATCAGCGCGTCGGTCTCACGCTCCATGCGCCGCCGGTCGAGCAGCCCGCCCCGCAGCGGCTCGCGGCCGAGGAAAGTATTTTCCGCGACCGTGAGGTGCGGCGCTATCAGCGACTCCTGATGCACCATCGCCACCCCCATGGCTGCCGCTTCCGCCGGCTTCTCCAACCGCACCGGCGCGCCTTGCCACCGGATGACGCCTCCATCGGGCTGGACCATCCCGGCCGTGATCTTCATCAGGGTCGATTTGCCGGCCCCGTTTTCCCCGAGCAGAAGGTGGACCTCGCCCGTCCGAACGGCGAGGTTCCCGTCCTCGAGCGCCCGCACGCCGCCGAAAGATTTTTGGATGTGCTCGAGTTGGAGGAGCACTTGACCTTGTGGCGGCGGCTCTACGCCGCCCGCCCGACCGTATAGGGAGCGTCTGGTAACACGATGACGTGCGGCAGGGTTCCGCAGCCGGCGGCGCACTGGGCGATGGCCTCTTCGGCCGTGGCCGCTTTGGCGATGCCGGCCTTGTCCAGCTCCGGTCGCGGGACATTCGGCGAGACCACCGTCAGCAGGCGCATTTTCTTTAAGTGGCTCGCCCAGGCCGTGGCCAGGTCCTTGTGCCGGCCGCCGCCAAACTCCGAGCCAAGCCCCTCGCGAAATTCACCCAGCAGGATCACGTAGCCGTCGGGCTTGACCAGCGGCTTACGCACGCGCACCACCGAGGCCAGCGCGTTGATCCCCTGGTAGAGGGAAATATCGCTCGGATACCCGCCGCCGCAAGCCATCACGATATCGGCTTGGCGGGAAACCGGTACCACGGCCCGCTTTTCGACCGCCGCCACCGCCGCCCGGTGGGCCTCCATCGGGTGGCCGGCGAATGCGTCCACGATCTGCTTGTCGCGGTTGATGATCGTATTCAAAATAAACGTGGGCGCGGGGACGAGCGGCCCGCAGGCGTCCAGCTCGACCCGCAGAGGGCTGTCGATCTCCCCCAGCCGGCACGGCTCACCGGGCAGTTTTTGCAGGTCGTGCAGCCCGACCACCGTCTCCAGGCCGGCCGTCGCCGGGAAGTATCCTTTGTATCCGCCGGAGTATCCCGCCCCATTGTGGGGCTTGATGAAGCCGGTGATCACGGACAGATCGGCCTCCGCCACCAGCCGGTTGATCCAGACCGGAATGCCGCGCGGAGAGCGGCCCACCTCGACCAGGTGCTCCGGATCGCGAGCCTCATGGTTCAGCACTTTATAGCGCGAGCAGATCTCGGGCCCTACGATAGTTTCGATCTCTTCCGGCGTCATCTGGCGATGGGACCCCACACCCACCACAATCCGGACGCCCTCCGCCTCGACGCCGGCGGCGTGCAGCTCCTTCAGAATGGCCGGCAGCATGTGCTTCGTGGGCGTTGGCCGGGTGATGTCGTCGATGATGATCGTGACCCGCTTGGCGCCCCGCGCCTTCTCCGCCAGCGGCGGCGCCCCGATGGGGTTTTGCAAGCGATCGGCCAGCAGGGCCGCCGGATCCGGTGCGCTGGGGCCGTAATCGGGCTGCACCCATTCCAGATCGATGTTCTCGGGAAAAGATATAAAGAGGCCGGTTCGGCCGTAAGGAACTTTTCTGGTCATCGAGACGATTGTCGCACAAGCGTACGCGGATACAGCCGATACCCGGCATTGGGCGGAAACCACCGGGCGAATGTCTCCAGGCGCCGGCGCAGCCAACGCTCGGGGAGATGCGCCAAGCCGCGGCGAACGGTCACTTCGTGCCAGAGGCAGTGGATATATTCGGCAGCCGTCCCCGCGAATGAAGCGGTGGCGTAGCGCTCCAGCCGCCGCCGGCTGCGCGCCGCGGCACGGCTCTGGAGCAACCGGCGCTTGTCTCGCAGCGCGTCCTCGTCGATCTCGCCGGTCGCGCCGGCCTCCATCTCAGCGCCTAGCAGCTTCCAGTAAGCCTCCCGCTCCGCCGGTCCGGCCGTTTCCCGGAGCGCCTGCCCCACGCACAGCAGCATCTCCATGGCCGCATCGTGAAACGAGATGCCGGCCGTCGCTACGACGATGTCCAGCTCGCCCTCGCCCGCGGCCCACCGCGAAGAAAGCACGCCCTCGCTCCGATTCTCCAGCCGCGCGGTCAAACGGATCCGGCATCGCCCGAGCCGGGCGGCGATGGCGCGCGGAATCGCCTGGACGGCGGGCCGGATGAAGTCTCGAACCATCTCCGCCGCCGTGTCCTCTGGCGCGAGCAGCCGCCAGCCGTGGGGTAGCCTGGAGGACAGGAGCGCCTTGCCCATGCTGTTATGATCGTTCTTTCCTGGCGCGTCAACCGCACAGGCAAGACGCTGATGGCGGCGACGCTGCTTTCGCCGGTGGGGACCCTCGTCGTCTTTGCCTACAAGCCCGTCCCGCAGGGTTGCGCCACGCGCGGCAGATCGAACAGCACCGCCGCTGCGCCCTTCTTGGCTACCTCGTCGTCGAAGAATTTGACGATCTTGTCGCGGCGGGCCAGCAATGCGTCGGCTTCCATCTTGTTCACGTACTTCGCTCTCACGAGCTTCTCCTCGACGTCTTGCGGGCTGAGCTTGCGCAGGTTCTCGAGCAGCTTCTTATCGCACTGCACCAGGTTCTTGACGTTGAGGATGTTCTTCTGGGAGCGGAACGACCGGGTGAAGTCGATCATCCAGATGTGCCAGTCGGGCGAAATCAGAACATTCGTTAGGTTGTCGTCGACGTTGTAGATCAACTGGTTGAAGACGCGAAGGACGTACATCTCCTTGTTCCAAGTATCGAGATCGGGCGGCTGCTTGTTGTTTTTGACACGTTCGACCTCCATCATCGCGTTGTCGATCCACCAAGAAACGGAGGCCGACTGCCCGCCGACCTTGCGCGCCACGTAGGGCGGGACCATGTTGAGCTGCAACAGCTTGGCCAGCTCGTAGCCGGCCACGTTGAACTCCCACCAGTCCTTGAAGTTCAGCTCGGTGCCGCGCGACGAGGCGAACGAATTCTTGCTCTCGTGGATGACCTGGATGCTGGCATCGTGCGTGATTTTCCCATCGGTGAGGGTGGTCCGCTTGGGCAGGGTCACGCCCTTCGGAATGTTTCGCATCGATCCCATCTTGCCTTCACGCAGGAGTTCCTCCATCTGCTCGCAAGTCAGTTTGGGACTGCCGGCCGTGGCCGGCCCATCCTGGGCCATGGCGGCGGACCACAGCAGCAGCCCCGCAACGAGCGGAACGAACGGAACAACCCAGCGCTTCATCGGAAACATAATACAGCCCTCCTTCTGTATCGCGCGCCGAGGCGCGCGGCACGGTTATTGTCTCACAGGGGCCACGTCGTAGAGGACGGCGCTCTCGCCTTTCTTGGCGATCTCCTGGTCGAAGAATTCGACGATCTTGTCCCGCCGCGCCACGATCCCGTCGATTTCGAGCGCGGTCAGGCATTTCCCGAGATGCTCTTTCAATTGGTCTCTGTTGATCTCGGAAGTTCAGCTCCGTGCCGCGCGACGTCTGGGAGGAAGCCTTGGCGACCTCGATCGTCTGGATGTGGGCGTCGTGGCGCATCTTGCCGTCGTCGAGGATCGCGCGCCGTGAGTTGGTCACGCCCTTTTCCAGGTTTTCCTGTTTGACGATCTTGGCGGTGCGGAGGAATTCTTCCTTCTCGGCGTTGCTCAGCTTGGGGGCAGCCGCCAGGCTCAGAGCCGGAAGAAATAAGAAGCCGAAAACAAAGGAAGACCGGAAACGCGGATGGCCCTTAGTGAATGGCATAATCGCGGCACAAACCTATCACGCGCTCCAGGCCGCGTCAAGAGCCTTTCTTACGAAGTGCTTTCGTTTGAAGGCGTTACGGGTCTAGGCTAGAGCCCGGTCGCGAAGGCCATCCAAAGCTCGTCGAGATTCACCCGCACCTGAGGGAATCTCCATGGGGCGGCGATTCCCCGCTCCAGGCGATGCGCCTCGCGGAGCTCTCCTTCTTGCAACCGGTACACACGCAATTGAGGCTCCTCGGGATACAAGAGCCACACTTCCGGCACCCCGATGCTGGAGTAGCCGGACAGAAGTTCCTCCACGTCGCCCTTGCGGTTGGACGGCGAAAGACACTCTGCCACCAGCTCGGGCGTTACCCAAATGTAGTGGCGGTCCGTTTCCTGCGCCAGCTTGCTCGCCAGAAATACTGAAAGATCCGGAATCCGGCAGTGCAGAACAGGCTCTTTGCGGATGCCGAGACCATAAGGCTCTGTCACGACTTTGACTTCCGATTCATCCAGTTCTGCTTCGAGGAGCCGGCACAGCCTTCGGATCAGGAAAGCATGGCCCCGGGAAGGGGGGGGCATGATACGGCTCTCTCCTCTGACGATCTCCTCGAGTTTATTTTCGGGCATCGCCAAAGAGGCCTCATAGGTGATGGAGCCGGTTGAGGTCCTCATAGCTGAGATTATAACTCCAATCGGAGCCATCCAGCGGGGCCCGCCCGGGAATCGGGACGGCCTGTGGAATATAATGGTCCCATGTCAGTCGGGCGGGCGGCTCTGTCGCTGCTATTCCTTGTCCGTCTCCAGCCATCCGGCGCTGCGGACTTGCCGCCGCCGGCCCGCGTCCGGGTAGACTTCACGCGCGACATCCAACCGGTCCTCGAAAAACGCTGTTACGGCTGCCACGGACCGCAGCAGCAAATGAACGGTCTGCGGCTCGACCAGAAGGAAAGCGCCCTGCGCGGGGGCTACTCGGGACCCGTCATCCAACCGGGAAACAGCGCCGGAAGCAAGCTGATCCGCATGGTGGCCGGACTCGAGGCCAAGGTGATGCCGCTGACCGGTCCCCGGCTCGCGCGTGCCGAAGTGGGCCTGTTGCGCGCATGGATCGATCAAGGAGTGAGTTGGCCCGAGCGGCCCGCCGAAGCCCGAGTCGCGGGAAAAAGCTCCCACTGGTCGTTCCAGCAGCTCCAGCGCCCGCCGCTCCCAGCGGTTCGCGGCCGGGAATGGGTTCGGAATCCGATTGATGCTTTCATACTCGCCAGGCTGGAACAGGAGGGTCTGGCGCCATCGCCCGAGGCTGACAAGGACGCGCTGATCCGGCGAGTGAGCCTGGACCTGACGGGTCTGCCCCCCACCCCGCGGGAAATCGACGACTTCCTCGCCGACCATCGCCCCGACGCGTACGAGCGGCTGGTCGATCGGCTTTTCGTCTCGCCGCATTACGGAGAAAAATGGGCGCGCCACTGGCTCGATCTGGCCCGTTACGCCGATAGCGACGGCTATGAAAGCGACCTGGTCCGGCCGCACGCCTGGCGCTATCGCCAGTGGGTGATCGAGGCGCTGAATCGGGACATGCCCTTCGACCGGTTCACCATCGAGCAACTGGCGGGCGATCTGTTGCCCGATGCTTCCGTGGAGCAAAGGGTGGCGGCAGGGTTCAACCGCAACACCCTCACCAACCGCGAAGGCGGGGTGGATACCGAGGAGTTTCGCATCGCGGAGGTGGTGGACCGCACGAACACGCTGGGCACGGTGTGGCTGGGCCTGACCGTCGGCTGCGCCCAGTGCCACGATCACAAGTACGACCCGCTATCGCAAAAGGAGTATTACCAGCTCTTCGCTTTTTTCAACACCTTGAAAGAAGAAGACATTGAGGCGCCGCTCCCCGGCGAGAGGGGCGAGTACTTGCGGAAGCGGCCGGAGTACGATGCCAAGCGCCGTGAGTTGTTCGCCGCCTATCAAGTGCCGAAATTGCAGGCCGAATGGGAGCAGAACCTGCTGCACGCCGCATCGCATCGCGGCCGATCGCCGGAATGGGACCGCGCCTGGAAATTTCTGGGCAACAACAGCGTGGGCGGCCAGGCGTTTGTCCGGCTCGATCCGAGCAAGCGAACCCGGAAACAACGAGACCAGATCACCGACTACTTCATCGCCAAGTTCACGGCAGACTTCGGTAAAGAGCGTGCGCAAGAGGCGAAGATCGACGAGCTGCGCAAGGAGCTGAAAGCACTGAAAGTGCCGGAAGTGAGCGAGGCGCAAACTATCTCGGAGCTTGAGGACCCGCCCAAAACCCACGTCTTGATTCGCGGGGACTTTCGCGATCCGGGAATCGAAGTCCGGACGGGCACGCCCGCCGTGCTGCCGCCTTTGCCGCCGGCTACGCCGCCTGACCCCGGATCTACGAGGCTCACACTCGCTCGATGGCTCGTTTCCAGGGAGAACCCGCTCACCGCCCGAGTGACGGTGAACCGGATGTGGCAGGAGCTGTTTGGCCGCGGCCTGGTCCGGACTTCTGAAGATTTCGGCGCACAAGGCGAAAAACCGTCGCATCCGGAGCTGCTCGATTGGCTGGCGGTGGAATTCATGGACCGCGGCTGGAGCATGAAGCAGGTGCACCGGCTCATAGTGACCTCGGCCGCATACCGGCAGGCCTCCCAGGTCCGGCCCGAGCTGCTGTCCCGCGATCCCGATAACGTGCTGCTCGCGCGCCAGTCGCGGCTCCGGTTGCCCGCCGAATTGATCCGCGATTCGGTCCTGGCCGCCAGCGGCCTGCTCAACCCCGCCATCGGGGGGAAAAGTGTCCGGCCGCCGCAGCCGGCCGGCGTGGCGGAGTTAGGCTACGCGAATTCGGTGAAGTGGCAGGAAAGCCAGGGAACGGATCGCTATCGCCGGGGCCTGTACGTCCACTTTCAGAGGACCGTGCCCTACCCGCAATTGGTCAACTTTGATGCGCCCGATTCCAATCTGGCGTGCAGCCGGCGGCAGCGGTCCGACACGCCTCTGCAGGCCCTGAATCTGCTGAATGACCCGGTGTTCTTCGAGGCCGCACAAGCCCTGGCGCATCGGATCCTGCGGGAAAGTCACGGCGGTTTTCGCGACCGGCTGAGTTATGGGTATCAGCTTTGCCTGGCGCGCCGGCCCAGCGCGCGGGAAATAGAGCGCATGGGCCGGTATTTCGACGAGCAAGCGAACTTGTTGCGAGCGAAGCCGGAGGAAAGTCATTCCCTGTTTCCGCTGTCTTTGGATGGAGTCGATCCGGCCGAAGCGGGCGCCTGGGCGGCGGCTAGCCGGATCCTGCTGAACCTGGATGAATTTCTGCATCGGGAGTAGAGGATGACACTCGAGGACTTTCGCCGCATTCAGACCCGCCGCAGCTTCTTCCGCGAATGTGCCGGCGGCGTGGGCATGATGGCCTTCGCTCACCTGCTGGCCCTCGAAGGCAGAGCGGGTCCGGGCGTGCCGAGCCAGAATCCGCTGGCGCCGCGGCAGCCTCATTATCCGGGGAAGGCGAAGAATGTGATCTTCCTGTTCATGGAGGGCGGGCCCAGCCAGATTGACCTGTTCGACCCCAAGCCCGTGCTTCAGAAGTGGGATGGGACGCCGCTGCCCGACTCGATGACCAAAGATCTGCGGTTGGCCTTCACCCGGCCCAATGCCGCCGTGCTGGGCAGCGCGCGGCGATTCGAGGCCTCGGGAAAGTGCGGAACCGAGTTCTCCGATTGGCTTCCGCACACGGCGTCCCGCGCCGATGACATCTGCCTCGTCCGTTCCATGCACACCGATGCGTTCAATCATCACCCGGGGCAACTGCTGCTCTTCAGCGGCAGCACCCAATTCGGGCGGCCGACGATGGGCGCATGGGCTGTGTACGGGCTGGGCAGTGAATCGCAGGACCTGCCGGGTTTTGTAGTCTTGAGCTCGGGACGGGGGACGAGCGGCGGCTCCTCGAACTGGTCGAGCGGGTTCCTGCCGTCGAGTTATCAAGGCGTGGTGTTCCGAAGCACCGGCGATCCGATCCTCTATCTGTCGAATCCCCCCGGGGTCAGCCGGGGAACCCAGCGGCTCTCTCTCGATGCTCTGCGAGATCTGAACGAGCAGCATCGCGTCGAGACGGCGGATGTGGAGATCGCTTCGCGCGTCGCCGCCTACGAGCTGGCGTTTCGAATGCAGTCCGCCGCACCGGAGCTTTTGGATTTTTCGAAGGAGAAGCCGGAGACCCTGGAGATGTACGGCGTGAACCAGGAGCCCACCCGGCCTTACGCCGTGAACTGCCTGCTGGCGCGGCGCATGGTCGAGCGCGGCGTGCGATTCGTGATGCTCGCGCACGCCAGTTGGGACGATCACGCCGAGCTCGACAAGAAACTGAAGCACAACTGTGAGATCACCGACCAGCCGACCGCCGCGCTGCTCCAGGACCTCAAGCAGCGAGGGCTACTGGACAGCACGCTGGTGGTATGGGGAGGGGAGTTCGGCCGCACTCCCATGGTCGAGATGCGTAACACGACCGACAAGGAAAAGGCCGGCCGCGACCATCATCCCGTCGCTTACAGCATGTGGATGGCGGGCGGTGGCATCCGGGGCGGCCAAGTGGTCGGAAAAACCGATGATTTCTGCATGAAGATCGTGGAGGACGGGATCCACGTGCACGATCTACAGGCCACCATCCTGCATTGTCTGGGCTTCGACCATACACGCTTGACGTATCACCATCTGGGAAGAGACTTCCGTCTCACCGACGTGGCGGGGAACGTCGTAAAAAAACTGCTGGCGTAGAGGCGTTTCCCCCAGCCATCAACCCGCCTGGGCCGGAGCTGCTACGAATCGATAGCCCACTCCGCGAACCGTGAGCAGGTGGCGGGGGTGCGTTGGGTCGTCTTCCATGTAACGCCGGAGCCGCACGATGAAGTTGTCAATCGCGCGAGTGTCGGTGTCTTCGTGAAGGCCCCATACTTCTTCGAGCATCGCCTTCCGGGCGACCGGCTTGCCCTCGTGCTGAATCAAGTACCGGAGGACGTTCGTTTCCATCAATGTCAGCGGAAACACCTGGTCGCGGACGCGAAGCTCCAGGAGGTCAAAGTGGACCGCCTTGTCGC
Source organism: Terriglobia bacterium (assembly GCA_041477005.1). Taxonomy (GTDB): domain Bacteria; phylum Acidobacteriota; class Terriglobia; order Bryobacterales; family JACQDG01; genus JBGOUJ01. Next base: position 24,636 of record JBGOUJ010000009.1, read on the forward strand.
CGAACGTGAACGTGCCCCTCGGTTCCGGTGGCGCCGTGACGCCGTTCGCTGCGGCATTGCTCAGATCCGCGCGCAGCCATTCGCGCCGCCGCAGCAGGCCCCGGATGCGCGCGATCAGAATGGCCAGATCGAACGGTTTGGTGAGGTAGTCATCCGCTCCCGCGGCGAAGCCCTGCAGCACGTCCTCCGGGTGGCCGCGGGCGGTCAGCATAAGAGTGGGAATGAACTGCCCGGCCTGGCGCAGTTCAGACATCACGGTGAAGCCGTTCTTACCCGGCAGCATGACGTCCAGAACCACGACATCGAAGGCCGGCGACTCCGTCGTCAGCAATTCGAGCGCCGCCTCTCCCGTCTCTATCACTTGTACCTGATAACCTTCCGCCTCCAGGTTGAAGCGTAGCCCTTCGGCAAGGTGCTGCTCGTCTTCTACCACCAGAATGCGGGTCATTTGGCGATCGGGAGCTGCAGCACGAACGTGCTGCCGCGTCCCGGACCCTCGCTTTCCGCCCAGGCGCGGCCGCCGTGCCGCTTGGCCACGGAACCGACGATGTAGAGACCCAGGCCGGTTCCTTTCACGCGTGTTGCAAGCGACCCCGGCACGCGGTAAAAGCGTTTGAAAATCTGCTTCAGCTCGGTCTTTGCAATGCCTGCCCCCTGATCTCTCACCCGCACCGACACGTACTTCCCATCGTCATTGGCGGTCTCCACCGTTACCTTTACTTCGCTTCCCGAATACTTCACTGCGTTGTCGATGAGGTTCGCAACGGCCGCTTGTACTTCATCCAGATCGCCCAAGACCTTGACCGGCGGGCCCGGCTGGTACAGCAGCGATTCCGAGGACACGTGATAGAGCGTCCGGGCGCGTGCCAGGCACCCCTCCACCACGCCGCGGAGATCGATCGGCAAGGGATTGAGCTGGCGGCTGGCGACGCCAACACGCCCCGTGCGCAGGATCTGCTCGATGGTCGACAGCAGCCGGTCGCTGTCGTCCAGCATGGTGCGATAGAACTCTTTGCGTTTCGTCTCGTCGACGGCGCGCGTTTGCAGCGTCTCGAGATAAAGCCGGATGGAGGCGACCGGCGTCTTCAGCTCGTGCGTGACCGCGTTGATAAAGGCATCGTGCTGTGCATTACGCCGGATTTCCCGCACCAGGAAAGTGGTGTTCAGCACCACGCCGCTGATGATCATTGCCAGAAGGATTACGCCGAGGAAGAGCAGGATGCCGGTGCGCCAGTTGAGCAGGACCCAACCGATATAGAGCAGAAGAATGACGGAGATCAGGCCCACGCCCAGCGCGATGAAAAACGCGATCGACTTCTGCCGGCCGGCGACTACCATGACTCCAGTTTATGCCGATTGACCGGTTTTTGGCGACAGCCATCTTCCGGCGAGGCAGAAACCCCCGGCATCCGGGGCAACCCATGCGGAGTCGGAGATCTAGGCTGCTTCCTGATCGACCAGCGCGCTGTTGACTCTTGCCTCGTGGATGGATTTCGCTATGCGGAAGAACTTCAGGATTTTGATCTGGATCCACGACACATCAAACTCATACCACGTCAGTCCATGCCGCGCCGAAGTGGGATGTGCGTGGTGATTATTGTGCCAGCCCTCGCCGAAGGTGAGGAGGGCGACCCACCAACTGTTGCGGGAATCATCGTGGGTGGCGAACCGGCGCGTCCCCCACAGGTGCGTGGCGGAGTTGACCAGCCAGGTGGCGTGGAGGCCGATGACCACACGAAGGCAGATGCCCCACAGCATCAAAGGAAGGCCCCCGATCGCCAGCAGCAGGGCTCCGAGCGCAACCAGGGGAACCCAGTGATAGTCGTTCAGCCAGACGTAGAAACGGTCCTTCGCCAGATCGGGCGCATACTTCGACATCAGCCGGGTGTTGGCGTGATTGGCATCGCCGAAGAGAATCCAGCCGATGTGAGCCCACCAGGCGCCATCGCGGGGCGAGTGCGGATCGCCGGGCTGATCGGATTTCTGATGGTGAACCCGATGCGTGGCAACCCAAAAAATCGGGCCGCCCTGCAACGTCAACGTGCCACAGACAGCAAGGAAATACTCGAGGGCCAGAGGCACCTTGTACGACCGGTGCGTGTGCAAGCGATGGTAACCCATGCTGGTGCCAAGGCAAATGCCCACCCAGTAAAGGAAAGCCGCGACGGCGAAAGCGCGCCAACTGAACATGAATAGCGCAGCGACGGCCCCGAGGTGGAAGAACACCAGAGCGATGATGGTGATCCAGTTCATCTTTTGGCGGTTGGGAATGTAATAAACGTCGGTGGTCACTGGGTCTCCGGATTGCTACGTTTCCAAGCTAACAGGGATTTCGCCGGCGGTTTGTAAGAGTTCTGTAATTTCAGAGCGTCGAATACGAGGTATCGACGGGCTGCCCGTCTGCTATGCCGGGTTTGGGGAAAGTAGTAGATCGGAAGTACTACCTCTTTTCGGGAAGCGGCCTATTACCGGCGTGAGGGTGATCCCTCGCGCGCCGTTCTATTGGGCTTTGGCGTCGCCGTAGGTGGTCAGGGCCTGGGGGGTCTCGCCCACGTAGAGGGCCTTGAAGTGGTCGTCGTTGATGTCGAGCGCGGAGGGACGGCCCTGGAAGTAGGAGGCGAGCATGCCGGTATCGATCAGGAAAATGCGGCCGTCGAAGCGCGGCGTGATGCGTTTCGAGTTGGGGATGGTGTGCCCGACAACAACATAGCGGACCTTGAAGCGCTTCAAAACTTTGTCCAGTTGCGGGCTGAACTCGCCCTCGGGTTCGGTCGCATAACCGCGGGACCAAAGCGGGCCTTCGGGCGAGATGATGTTCAGGTTGCGCAGCTCCAGGAACGATTGGAGCAGCTTCGTCGTCTCGGCGTCGCCGGCGCTCTGCTGGATTTGCCACTCGGCCCGGGCTTCCCGCTGCGCCTCCTCCAGGTTCAGGTACGGCCACAGGACGCCTTTCTTGGAGAGCTTGGCCCAGATGTCGTCCAGCAGGACCATCTCGCGGTGCACCTTTTCGTTGATCTCCTTGACGCTCTTGAGCGGCGACTGCGGGCTGAGGCCGCCGTGCAGGAAGATCACGTCGCCCACCTGGGTCACCGCCTCCCGGCTGCGCAGCCACTGCCCGTACTTGCCCTTGGGTGCGAGCGCGTCCCGATACTCGAAATATCCCGGCGGATGCGCCGCCAGCCAGGCCTGCTTGTCCGTCTCGCCCAGAGAAGGCGAGGACTGGTGCAGGTGCGCAGCGCGCTGCTTCATGTACCTGGCGTAATCCTCAAACTCGCTCTGGCGGAGCTTCTCCGAGTCGGGGGCGGCAAAGGCGTGGTATTCCTCCGGCGAGACGTAGCGCAGGTCGCCCATCATCACCATCGTTTCGTGATTGCCCAGCAGCGCCCTAACCTCGCCGCCCTGCTGCGGCGCTTTCTCGCCAAGACCCATCAGCAGATCCATGGCTTCCCGCGACCGCGGGCCGCGATCCACCTCGTCGCCGGTTTGCACCAGGACGGTCTTCCCCCCCGTCCAGCTCCGATCTTTGTCGATGACCCCGGCCGTCTGGAGGATGGCCACAAACTGATCGTAAGCGCCGTGGATGTCCGCCACCGCAACGATGTGCTCGGCCCAGCCGCAGACCGTGGCCGCCAGGCCCGCGAGCAGCAGCAAAGCCGCGCGCCACAACGTTCGTCGGGGCGCCAGGGCGGATCTGTTCATGGACGCACGCTCCTCACCGGGCCAGGTCCTCCACCGTTATCTGCATGATGGTGCCGAGCGCAGGATAGTATGCCACTTTTACCTGGCTTCCCACTGGCAGGTCTTCCAGGCGCAGCGATTTCTTGCCCAGGGCCTTTTCCACTTTCTTCGACACGGAAACCTTCTCTCGCCCGGAGGCGGTGGGAAAGGAAAGCACGGTGTCCGCGTCCGACTGCGTCACCGTCACCGTGCGCTTCTCCAGGTCCACTTTCTTCACGGCGCCCTTGATGTTTTCCACCTTCAACACCTGGCCCGGCTTGTCCCCCAGCTCCGGCAGAGATTTCGTCTCGCTGGTAACCCGCTTTTGAGCCGCGAGCGGGACCCACAGGCTCCCAGCCACGATCCCGATCGAAACCAACGCCAATGGAATGCGACGCTTCGTAGAAGAGTACATGAGTCCAGCTTTCATCTGCTAGAAACATTGTCGTTTTTAGCAAGGCCGCCCGTCAAGGACGGCGCCGGCCGAGTAGCGGACCGGCAGGCCGCCGGACCGCCGCCGGCAGACCCCGGCGTAGTGGTTCCAACCGCCGTAATGTCCGCAAGCGCACCGGCGGGACCGCCGGACCGCCGCCGGCAGTGCGGCCGCTCTTGCCGTGTTAACCTTGAACCTAAAATGTCCACTCTGGCGATTCACGGCGGCCGGCCGGTGGGGACCCGGCCGTTCCCGAGCTGGCGGCAAAACCTGGCGAGTGACTCGAGACGCGTTGGAAACGGCCGAAGCCGGGGTAAAATCACTGGGTCGGGCCGAGCGGCCGAAAATCGAACGGGAGCGACCATATTAAATCCATGACTCGACAATGGACTGTCATCGGCTTGGCGCTGTGCCTCGCGGCGTCCGCCCGGGGCGACGCGTTGCTGCCCCCGCTCACGCCGGCGCAGATCCAGCAGGCGCGAAAAATCCTCGCCGACTTCAAGGCGAATCCCAAGGGCCCCTACCTGCAGATCCGGTGGTTCTGCAATGACGGCAGCGTCCACCCGCCCGGAGGGCTGCCTTGCAAGCCGCTAGGCGGCGGCAGCGAACACGGCGAGCTCAGTCCAGCCTCCCAGCGCCTCGCCGGCTGGAACATCGACGTGGACACCATCCTGGCCCTAATGAGCTTCGACCAGTTCTTCGACGCCAAGCGGGACCACCATCGCCTCAAAGAGCTGGTCCTCGCCAAGTACCTGTTCGAGGTGGACCAGGGCTGGATCTACCGCCGGGCGCAATACTATCGCGGCGGACGCCAGGTCGAGGACGAGGAAAAGGCCGGCCGCCGCCTGCTCGCCCAACTGCTCTCCGACCCCGCCTGGGTCTCGCGGAACTATTTCCTGGCGACCCAGCTCATCCTCACGGTCCCCCACGGCGCCCCGGACAGCACGGTCTTGAAGATTCGCAACCTGGCCAAGTCGATCGCCGATAAGGATGCCCGCTTCGGTCCCATTCGCTCCAAGATCCACGCCACGCCCGGCCCCGAGGACCTTCCCGCCATCGAGAAGTTCCTGGCCGAGCGCAATCCCGCCGAGCCGGTCAAGGCGCAATTGGAGGAGCTGGCCGGCCTGCTGAAGCAGCAAGCCGGCCAGGACCTTGCCAAACAGTTGCCGGCCTTCCAGAAAAAGCTGGCCAACTCGCCGCTCGCCCCCGCCCTCGCCGATCTCGCCGCCGCTCTCGGAAGCCGGAATGCGGAAACGATCTTTTCCAAGGGCGCCGCGCTCAGCTTCGAAATTCGCCGGCAGGTTTCTTCGAGCTCCGAAGGCCGCCGCAACGTCGATCTGATGGACCTCGGCGCCCTGGTGCTCGAACGAGGTTTCCAGACCGGGGTCAGCCGCCCGATCGAGGACCCCACGCGCCGGCGCCTGCTGGCCGACTTGCTCGACAACTATCGCTACGCGGTGGGCGCGGGCCTGCTTTCGACGCGGGAGTTTGACGCCCTGCGCCCCGAGCTCGACAGCCTGGCGAAGTCCGCCGAGGTCAGCGCCGAAGGCTACTACCAGTCGATCCGCTACCTCAACCGGAGTACCCAGTGGTGCCAGGCTACGGTGGCCGACGATTTCGGCCCGCTCGTGCAGCGTCATCAGCAGGTGGAGCCGGCGGCCGCCAGCCTGGTCGATCACCTGATCCGCGGCTCGGCCGCCCTGCCCCTGGCCAACCGCCTCGACGTCCTGGTCGCCGACGCCAATCGTGCGGTCGGCATCCGCCACTCGATTCTCGGCGAGAGCTCCGGCCGCGGCATCATCGGCCTGAACCCCGGCGTCACGCTGGGCCGCCTCGGAATCGTGGAAGCCGGCCAGGAGGACTCGACGCCCATCGACGCGCGCGGCATCTACGTGATCCCCGAGACGGTCGCCGAGATACAAGCCATGGCCGGCATCCTCACCCTCGACAGCGGCAACGCCCTTTCCCACGCCCAGATCCTGGCGGCGAACCTGGGCATCCCCAACGCCACCGTCCCTTCCACTCTGCTGCCTCTGCTGCGCCAATACAAAGGGAAGGAGCTGTTCTTCGCCGTCACGCCCCGCCGCGTGGTCGTGCTCAAGGAGCAGGCCAGCCTCACCGAGGCCGAGCGCAAGATCTGGGCCGACCAGCCCGCCGCCTCCAGGCCGCGCGTCGACCTGAACACCGGCCGTGTCAACCTCGCCGAGCGGCGGATTCTGGACCTGAGAGATCTGGGCGTGAAGGATGCCGGCGTGAAGGTTGGCCCCAAAGCCGCCAACCTGGCCCAACTGGCCAGCTACTTCCCCGACCACGTTTCCCCGGGCCTGGTGGTCCCTTTCGGCATCTATTATGAGCACATCGACCGCGCCCTCGATGGCGGCGGCCCAACGCTGCGGCAGCAGATCTCCGAAGCCTTCTCCCAGGCCGAGCGCATGCGCGATTCCGGCGCCACGCCCGCCGAGATCGGCCGCTTCATCTATCCCAAGCTGGAGCGCTTCCGCCGCGCGATTCAAGCCATGCCGCTGTTGCCGGCATTTGAAAAAGAGCTGAGGGAACGGATGCGGGCCAAGTTCGGTGCAGAAGGCGCCTACGGCCTGTTCGTCCGCAGCGACACCAACGCCGAAGACCTGCCGCAATTCACCGGCGCCGGCCTCAATCTGACCGTGCCCAATCAGGTCGGCACAGCCAAGGTCATCCAGGCGATCAAAGACGTTTGGGCCTCTCCGTTCACCGAGCGCGCCTACGATTGGCGCAGCCGCATCCTCAAATCGAGCGAGCACGTCTATCCCTCGGTGGTCCTGCTGCGGACCGTGCCTTCCGACAAATCCGGCGTGATCGGCACCATGAATCTCGAGACCGGCAACACCAACGAGATCACCGTCAACTGCAGCGAGGGCATCAGCGCCGTCGTCGACGGCGGCGTGGCCGAGTCGCTGCTTCTGAAGCCGAACGGCGAGGTGCGGCTGCTCGACCAGGCCCGCTCGCCATATAAAAAGGTCGCGCTGCCGGCCGGCGACCTGGAAAATCAGCCCGCGAGCGGCGATGACTACGTCCTCCAGCCCGACGAGATCACCCAGCTCCGCCGGATGGTGGCCGAGATAAAGGCCCGCTATCCGGTCGCCCGCAACGAAGCCGGCCAGCCGCTCCCCTGGGACATCGAGTTCGGCTTCGAGAAGGGCCAGTTCCGTCTCTTCCAGATCCGCCCCCTCGTCCGCTATCAGGAAATCAAGACGCTCGAAGCCCTAACCAAGTTGGAAGCCGGCGCCGAAACCAAGGGCGCCGTCCGTCTCGACGAACGGCCATGACCGAGCCTGAAAGTCCCCGCCGCTGGATCGCGACTCTCGCTTTCCTCTTAGCATCCGTTTCCCTCCATGCCTATCCCCTCGACGGCGCTGCCAAGACCGGCATTCGCCGCCTCATCGGCTACCGACTGGCCCACGAGGGCAAAGTCAAGGGCGGGAGCAAGCTGCTGCCGGGAGCGCTGCTCACGAGCGACCAGATCGTCCTGTGGCTCCAGGGCGCCAATGATTCCCTCGACATCAATGCCGGCACGCCCCACGACCCGTACTTGCAATCCGGCCTGGAAAAGATCTTCGGCGGCCGCGACCCCTCTTACGCCGTCGCCTTGCTCGACATCAGCGACCCTCGCCGCCCGCTCTACGGCTCGCTCCGCGCCGATCAAAAGCTGATTCCCGGCAGCGTCGGCAAGCTTCTGGTCATCACCGGCCTGTTCGGCGCCCTGGCCCGCGCTTACCCTTCGAGCACCGAGGCCCGCGAAAAGGTCCTCCGCGAGACCATCGTCACCGCCGACGGCTTCATCTTCCGCGACGGCAAGACGGTGCCCATCTATAACGAGGGCGATCCGGCCGTCGGCCACCGCACGTTTGTGCTCGGCGACAAGTTCAGCTTGTGGGAATATGCGGACCACATGCTTTCCCAGAGCTCCAACGCCGCCGGCTCGATTGTTTGGAAGCAGACGATGCTGCTGCGGCAATTCGGGACTCGTTATCCGCTGCCCAAGGAGGAAGAAACGGCCTTCTTGCGCAATACACCGAAGCCCGAGCTCTCGAAATTGGCCCTCGAATCCCTCGAAGCCCCGGAGGTCGCGGCCGGCCTCGACCCCGCGCGCTTCCGCCTCGGCACCTTCTTCACCAGGAACGCCTCGGCGGCGATCCCCGGCACGGCCAGCTACGGCTGCCCCAGCGAGCTGCTCCGCTGGCTCGTCAAAATGGAGCAAGGCAAACTCGTCGACGCCTGGTCGAGCCTGGAGATCAAGAAGCTTCTCTATTTCGTCCGCCCCCGCTACCGCTACGCCTCATGTCCGGCGCTCAACAAGGCGGCCGTCTTCTTCAAGTCCGGTTCTTTGTTCGAGTGCAGCCCCGGCGCGCGGTGCGGCCAATACAAGGGCGACCAAATGAACCTGATGCACTCCGTGGCAGTGGTGGAATCGGGGAAAAAGGTCTACCTGGTGGCCATCATGTCCAACGTGCTAAAGATAAACTCCGCCGTCGAACACCAGACGATCGCCGGGGAAATCGAGAAGTGGATCCAAGCCCGCCCTTAGGAACTTGAACCCAGAGATGGACACAGATAAACACGGATAACCCTTCCGGAATCTGTGTTCATCTGTGTTTATCTGTGGTTTCAGTCGGCCCCGCTGCAGATCAGGTCATCCATCTTCACGATCAGCTTGGGGAAAACTTCACCGCCGCGAGCATCCTCCATCAGGGCCACGGCGATGTATTTCTTGCCGTCGTGCTCGACCAGGGCGGCGTCGGAGTGCCAGATTTGCCAGGTGCCCGACTTGCGATAAATCTCGCAGCCCGGCTTGGCCGCCTCCAGGCCCTTGACGAACTTGTGGTGAATGCCCGGCTTGGAAAGGATCTCTTTAATCTCGGCGCTGTACTCGGGGCTCACCAACTGGCCCTTCTCCAGCATCATGAAGAAGCGGGCGACCTGAAAGCTGGTGGCGCCGTGGGAAATGTGATGCAGCGGGTCGCGCTGCCAGTAATCGTTGGGGCCGCCGTAGGCCTTGCCGAGCCACAGGCCGCCGTTTTGCTGCGGATCGTAGAAGCGGTACTTGGGGCTGGTGAGAACCTCGGCGATGTAATCGAAGCCGACTTTGTGAATGGCCTGCGAGGCGGCGATGTTGCTGGAGAACCGGACCATGCTCGTGAACATCTCTTTGATGGCCGGCGTGTACTCCATCAGCCCCGCCCGGATCCGCTCAAAGCCCGCCACCAGCACCGCGATCTTTGGCAGGCTGGCCGCATACATCATCTGGCGGTCGTTCAGCCCGGCGTAACGCGGGCGCTGGGCATCGGTAACGTCCACCAGCGACATCGCCAACCGCCCCTCCTGCAAAGGCCGCGTCAAGTTCAGATTCTTGACTGTAGCTTCGAGTGACCGCTGCAGCCCCGGATCGGGCGGCAAAGGCGGGTCCGCGGCGGCCAGAGGCCGGCACAGAACCAGGACACCCAAAATGGCGAAGGTTCGCAACATCATTCCAGACAGGCGCAATCATAGCATCTAATCGGCGGTTCTGACTACTTTATTGAGCGGCCGGCGGTGGGGCGCCACCCATCTCCCGGCTGGCCCCCGGTTCTCAGACAACCCGCGGATGTCATAACCGTGCAGGTGTAAACCATTGATTATACGATGCTTCTTCGTGTCTTTAGCTTGCCGGGCGGCCGCCCGCGATTGGCACTCGCGGCTTCCAGCAGCGGTGGTCTGGTCCGGCCCCGGGTCGATTTATCGCTTCGCCTACGCCACGCCCACGGCTCGCGGCTTCCAGCAGCGGGTGGCCTGGTCCGGCCCTGGCCAGGCGGCTAAAGGATGAAACGGCCGGCGGCGAGGCATCCCAATCCCCCAGGCTCTCTCCCTTCCGGCTCGACCGCCCAGAGTGTCTGCTACTGGGCGCCGTCTTGGCGCGGACGTTCCTGACGTATGCCTACGCTTTGAGCGGGTAATTCTTCTATGACGACACGTTTCAGGTTGTGAGAAACCCCACGCTCGATTCCCTGGCCAACATACCTGGCATGTTTGCTCAGGGGGTCTGGCAGTTTTTCAGCGATGGAGGAAACCGCGTGCAGGGCGCCCATTACCGCCCCACCTCGTCCGGTTGTAGCCGCCCAGGAGTCCAGAATGGAAGTCCCGGCTTAACGGTAATTCAGCGGACCGCCGGCGGAAGCTCATCGGCTGCCGCGCTCGCTTTGACTCACTGGCTCAATCGCAGGACCGAAGAGGCGATAATCGTAAACGCCTCACCCAGTTGGGTGCTGCTCGGCGCGTATGCGTACAAGCCCCGCGGCCGGTTGGGATCGTAGATAGCGTTGGTCACCGGATTACCCTTGGAATCGATGCCCGTCGGTACGTTGGCCAGTCGCATCAGGAACTCCGCGTCAGCACCATACTTGTCATTTCCACCGAGACCGATGGTGTAGATGGCCGGGCCGTAAGTCACATCGCTCCTGATCTTGGTTCCCTGGTCGTCAGCGGCATTGAAAGACGCATTTGTCAGCGCGCTCGGCGAATCGGACCGGAGCCGGCCGGCATAGGGACCGCTCGTGAAGTAATCATTGCCCCCATAGCCGCCGGTTTGTTCCACGAAGTTCGTCTTGTAACCAATGGTGGCATTCCCATAGATGTCCTGGGCAGGGATGTACGCGACGTCGCGTCGCTCCTCTGCTGCTGTACTCGCAAAGGAACAACCGCTGGACGCGGCAACAATCGAGTTCTGGTTGCTAATATAGTAAAATACGCCCGCGACCGTTCCGGTCGAAGCCGGCCCTCCGTTCCATTCGGCAATCACGCCACGCATGGTATTGTCCGCGGCCCCCGCTCCCGGATCCCCCGCCTTAAACGGGTTCCATAGCGGACTCGTGTACGTCCGGCCGGCGCTGTCTTTGCAGGCGCTGGGCGGCATGCTATACAGCGTGGATGTGGAACCGTAGGAACCGTAACCGTCTCCGTAGCGTGTGTCAGTCTTCATCTTGACCGGATAGTCCGCCGTGACGCCATTCGGCTGCCCGTCGGTGAAGAGAACAATCACGTTCAGCGCAGAAGGCTCGTTGATCGTCTTTAGCTGCTGATACGCCTGATTCAGGGCGTTGGCCGTCCCAGTGTTGCCGCCGCAACTGATGTTCTTGATGGCGTTCTTTGCAGCCGGATTGAAGTTCTGAGAGGGCGCAAAGTCCAGCTTGTACGAGGCATCGAAGCTGATGACGCCGACCCTGTCTCGAGTGTTTGAAAAATAGTCTACGAAACTCGACGCTGCCGTTTTCATCACGTCGCAGGAATTCTGGCCGGTGCCCGCCTGAACGGTATTCATCGAAGAGGACTGATCGAGGACTAATATCAGGTTGATGTCGCGGCGCGCCGCCTGGCTCCGGGCGGTTACGGGTATGGTTGTGTAATTCAACAGACGCATGAAGTAGACCGGAGCGTTTGTCTGTGCGTTTGCCGTCACATAGAGCGTATTCAGCGTGGATGGCGTGGCGCCTTGAGTCAGGCTGACGTCCACGCTGCTACTGGTCGTGCCTAAATAATCGGCAGGGAAATTTGCGTTGAAGAAGGCCTTGCCCCGTGTGACCGCATCGCCGTTCTGCTGGCCAACTGTCAGGCTCAGATTCAAGGACCGCGCCGCCGCTAAAGACGCGGCATCGGCCGCCGCCCCCAACTTCGCTCGCACGAGATATAACAGTCCGGCATCGACCGCCAGACCGATTATAATCAGCCCGAAGGCGAGAAAAACGGTGGCGACCAGCGCAATCGCTCCGTTGTTGCCTCTTTGAAACAGCCTGCCGCGTCGTTGCTTCAGGTGACGGTTCGGGTTCATAAGGTTTCCTTCCGGGTACGCTCAGAAAAGGTTGTATGTGCCCGTGCCCTTGAGCCCCGCGGTACTGCTCAAGCTCTTAGCGAAGGCGGCCATCTCGGGCATGGCGAAATACGTTTCCGTGGCATACGTATACTGTCCTCGGGCGAGGTTGAGATCATTGAGTACAACGGCTGAATTGACCAGAGCGCTCCCGGATCTCGTGTAGTCCGAAGGCTTGATGCGGCCATCCGGTTGCACAATGCTGGCGCTTGGCGTTCCAAACGCGCTCGACCGCAGCGTGGCGTTTCCAATGACGATACGTTTCATGAAAACGTGCTGGTCATAATTCGGGCAGCCGGTGCTGCTCGTAAAGCCACCTGCAAGGCATTCGTTGAGGCCCACATGGATGATTTGAGACAGAATCACCACGCCCTGGCCGTTCGGGTCGATGGTGCCGATCGAGTCTTTGGCGAGACCCATCCCGGCGGCAAGTCGCCCGACGATCGTTTGGTTGCTCGGTTGTGAGAAATCGATATTGTCGGAAAACATGTGCGCCGCATCGCGGCAGACCTGCGCGTTCTGATGAGCGCGCGCGAAGAAAAGCCCGAGGGTAAAAGCTCCCAGTAGAAGAGGAATGAGGAATGATCCAATTAACGCAAACTCCAGAATGGCATTCCCTTTTTCCCCTCGTTTTGTTCCGATTTGCATAGTTGGTCTCCGCTGGTATGCCTAGCGACACGGCGGGCTGGACCCGCCCGGCAAGCCTCCCAGCCGGTCGGACGAGTAAGCCACGACGTTCAGAGGCTTAACCAGCCCGGTGAGGTTGGTAATCCAATTCCATTGGTAGCCTGCGGTGGTTACCTCCACCACGTTGAGGGGCTGATTCGCGGTGGCGCCTTTCACCGGCGTGCCGAGGTTGGAAGGATCATAATAGTTGACCTGGATCGCCGGGTTGGGCGTACTCTGGTTGCCGAGAAAACCCAGGGCGAAGTCCTGTACAACCAGCCGAATGGAATCGTCCTGGCAGAAGCCGGGTTTGGTCCGGAAGGTGACGGCATAGCGGACCCCTTCCCTGGTCGCGTTCTGAAAGGTGTTTTTCAGGAAAATCACCATGCAGAAATCGACGCTGCCGCAGACCAGTGCAAGTAGGGGCAGCAACACAAAGGCCGTCTCAACCATGGCGTTGCCTCGGCGAGGCCGGTCGTTGATCCGACGTGATCCAAGCTTCATTTAGTCATCTCGTCCGTCGTCAGAGTAAGGTCGAGACCGTTCCGCGCGACCGGAGCCGGGGCGGGGATAACGCCCGCGTTGGTTTGGCGAGGTGCTCGGCATTGTGGCTCGACCTCCAGGATCGAATGCTACTCATTCCGCTCGCCGCCTGCAATGGAACAGGCGCATCATTGTCGCGCTGGTACGGATCTGCTAAAAAAGGTGATGGGAGAGTACCGGGTCTGATGAAGCGGCGCAACACTCTGATCCGCATCCCATGTCTCAAAAGGACGGTAACAATGGGAACGAATCGGACTTGTGGGATGGTGCGAGCTATCTACTGGACGCGGGACCTCGGGTCGGGCACAGGTCCGGCCGCGCTACTAGGATCGCCATGGCGAACAGCGCGGTTCGCCCGTCGCGAGAGCAGCGATGAGAATGCGGCTTGCCTCGTTTTGCTCTCAGGGCTCAACCAAGGCGGCGAATCCGCCCACATCCAGTTGTATTGCCAGTGGAGGAAGGCTTGCGCCGCGCTTATTAGGTATTTATTTACCGCCTCAGAGCCCTGGCGGTAGTGGCCGCGGACAGAGTCGTTGCTGAACGTTACGGCACAGCGGATACACGTAGATGCGTTTGGGCGACAGACCGTGCGCCTGATGAAGGCGGTCCATGCGACCACG
>JBGOUJ010000010.1:0-37767 GCA_041477005.1 Terriglobia bacterium
GAAGAACCCATCGAGGAAATCGTCCGGCGGATCTACACCGGGCCGTCGGTGCTGGAGTTCGGCCGGTGAGCGCGGCGGCCGGGTGGAGCGCCCCCTGGAGCACGCTTCTGGGCCGCTGGCGCGTTTACCGCGAGTTCACCCGCGTCGGCTTCATCAACATCCTGGCTTTCCGCCTCCGGTATTTCACCGGGGTGCTGACATACCTGATCAACGTCACGGTCTATTACTTCATCTGGAAAGCGCTCTTCGCCGCCGAGCCCGATCTCGGTGGCTTCCGGTTTCACGAAATGGTGACCTACGTCGCCGTGGGCTGGATCATCCGCTCGCTCTACTTCAACAACATCGACCAGGACATGGCCGGGGATGTGACGGAGGGCAGAATCAGCATGGCGCTGATCAAGCCGGTGAACATCCAGTGGATGTACATCTGCCAGTCGCTCGGCGAGAACCTGTTCCGCCTGGTATTGATGGCGCCGCCGGTGGCGGCGGTGATCGCGCTGGTCTTCCCGGTCGATCCGCCGAAGAGCGCGGCTTACGCGGCGCTGTTTCTGGTCTCGCTCGCGGGCAGCGTGCTGCTGGTGGCCACGCTGAATTTCGTCGTGGGGACGTGCGCCATCCGCCTGAAGTCGATCCTGGGGCTGCTGCGCGCCAAGTTCATGGTGCAGGACCTGCTGTCCGGCCTGCTGATCCCGATGAGCCTGTTCCCGGGGCCGCTCCAGAAGGTCCTCGCCTTCCTGCCCTTCGAGCACATCGGCTACACCCCTATGCTGATCTATCTGGGCCGGCTGAGCTACGCCGAGGCCGGCAAGGCGCTGGCCGTGCAGGCGCTGTGGGTGTTGTTGCTCGCTGGCTTCGGCGCCTGGTTCTGGAAGGTGATGTCCCGGAAGCTCACCATACAAGGAGGCTGATGAGACGCTACCTCGGGCTGCTCGGCGAATACTTTCTGCAATACTTAAAGGTCCGCTTGGCGTACAAGGGCGATTTCCTGATCTCGGTAGTCAGCACGCTGGTGGGGACGGCCTTCGGCCTGGCCGTGGTGCTGATCCTGTTCCGGCGGGTGACGCGGCTGGCCGACTGGAGCTACTACGAGATCCTGTTTCTTTACGGCTTCGGCCTGATCCCGCTCTCGTTTTTCAACGTCTGCAGCATCAACCTCTACTACTTCGGCGACAACTACATCGTCCAGGGGAAATTCGACCGCGTCTTATTGCGCCCGATTCATTCGCTGTTTCAGATCCTGTTCGAGCAATTCCGCCTGGAGTCGTTCGCCGACGCGGCGGTCGGATTCGCCGTGGTCCTCTACGCCGCCCGCAAGCTGCGGCTGGACTTCGGCCTTGTGGACTGGATCGCGGTGGTCTTGCTCGCCCTCTGCGGCTTGCTGATCTACGTGGCCGTATTCCTGATGCTGACCGCGGTGTCGTTCTGGCTGGAGGACCGCGTCGGCGTGATGCCGCCGGTCTATAACATGATGGCCTTCGGCCGCTACCCGCTCAAGATCTACCACACGGTCATCCAGTTCCTGCTGAGCTGGATCATTCCCTTCGGCTTCGCCACCTTCTACCCGGCCACTCACCTGCTCCGCCGCTTCGAATACAACAACTATTTCTACTCGCTGCCGGTGGTGACGATCGCCTTCGTGGCCATGGCTCTGGCGCTGTGGAACCGGGGCGTGCAGAACTACTCGAGCACCGGGTCGTAACCAACAGTGAGCAGCCATCAGCCGTCAGCAACCCAGTGCTCGACGGGGCTGGTTTCGGCACGCGGATGGCGCTCCACCGGAGCGGGTGCTGCGCACCGTTGATCGTTTCTGGCTCCGGCGCTCCCCTTGATGAGCCGTGGCGAGTCGCCCAGCCCGACCGCACGAAAATAGAATTTAGGCTGGAGTAAAGATTATTGAGCAGAAAGATTTATGGGGATCAGATGAATAACAGTGGAAACACCTTCAGGTGGAATCGGACCAGCCCGCCCAGGTCACCGGAACCGGCGACGATGGACGCTTCCAAGGGACCCTTCGCGGCGCCGTTTTCACCAGCGTGGAAGGGCTGCCCTGAACTAATTTAGTGAGGTTCGACCGTTTGCACGAACACCACTGAGCCCTCTGGCCCGCCGCGGTAGACGCGCTCGACCGCTTTCTGGAAATCGGACGCTTTGGCCGAGGGAATATCCAGGAACTTCTGCGGATTGCGGTCCGTCACCGGAAACCAGGAGCTTTGAATCTGCACCATGATCCGGTGGCCGGTGCGAAAGGTGTGGCAGACGTCCGGCATTGAGAATTCGATCTTCGCCGGCTTGCCGGGCGCAAACGGTTCGGGCTTGTCCCGGCTGTTGCGGAACTTGCCGCGGAAGGGCTCGCCGCGCACCAGCCGCTGATAGTCCCCCATGTGGACTCCCTCGGGATTGGGATCAGGATTGGGGTAATCGCTCGGATATACGTCGATCAGCTTCACCACAAAATCCGAATCCGTTCCGGAGGTCGAAACGCGCAGCCGCGGCGCAATGGGGCCGGCGATCGTGACGTCGCGGTCGAGCGGCTCGGTCTGATACACCAGCACGTCGGGCCGTCGCGCCGCAAAGCGCTGATCGGCGGTCATGTAGTCCGACGGCATGCCGCGGCCGATGTAGCCGATCACGGGCACGGGCTTGCCGGGGTCGCTCACGTACTCGTCGAATGCGGCGCCGTCGCCCGGAGCGGCATCGAAGGAGAGCCTGCCGCCCGCGCTCAGATACAGTCCGCGGCGCGCCGTGCCCTTCGGCGGCCAGGCGTCGAAGGCGCGCCATTCGTTTCTTCCGGTCTCGAACAGCCAGGCTTTGGGAGTGGGAGCGCCCGGCGCGGGCTTCACTCCTTCACCCGTCCCTTTCAAGTTGTATACGAAGAACGGCAACTCGATATGCTCACGATAAAACTCCCCGGTCTTGGAGCCGAAATTCAGGTTTCCGAGCTTGTCGCCGTCCCCGCGCGCCCACCCGCCGTGCGGCCAGGGCCCCATGATCAAGGTGTTCGGCGCCGCAGGACCGCTCTCCTCGAGTGCATGGAACAGCTTCAAAGGCCCCGCCAGATCCTCGGCGTCGAACCAGCCGCCCACGAAGAGCGCCGCGGGCCGCACACTCTTCATGTGCGGCGCCAGCGCGCGCGATCGCCAGAATTCATCGTAGTTCGGGTGCTGGAGCAGCTCGTTCCAGTACGCGTTCTCATTCTTCAGATATTTGTTGCTGTTCGCGAGCGGCCCCAGGTTGAGATAGAACTCATATGCGTCGGGCGTTCCATAATCGAACGCAAGGGTAGGCCGCGGCCGCTCGGGCTCGCCGCTCCTGGGCTTGAAGCTGGTGAAGAAACCGAAGTTCGCCGCCAAAAAAAACGCTCCGTTGTGATAGGCGTCATCGCCGTTTCCCACGTCTCCCATCGGGGCTTGAGGCGACACGGCCCGCAGCGCCGGGTGCGCGCCGATCAGGCTGAACGCCGCATAAAAACCGGGATACGAGATGCCCCAGATGCCGGCTTTCCCATTGTTGTTCGGAACGTTCCGAATCAGCCATTCGACGGTGTCGTACGTATCCGTGCTCTCGTCGGCGTCCTGCGGTCCCTCGAAGCGCGTTTTATGCGGCGGGACGTCGATGAACTGGCCTTCGGAAAGATAGCGCCCGCGAACGTCCTGATAAACGAAGATGAAACCCTCTTTCGTGAACAGCTCAGACGGGCCGAGCACGGGGCGATAATTGTCAATCCCGTAAGGCCCCGCCGAGTAGGGCGTGCGCAGCATCAGGATCGGATAGCTGTGCGCCTGGTCCTTGGGAAGATAGACGCTCGTAAACAGTTTCACGCCATCCCGCATGGGGATGCGGAAATCGTACTTCGTGTAGTGCGCCCGCGTGTACTCCAGTTGTTTCCGCACAATCGCTTCGGGAGACTGGGCGAAGGCCCCAATCGCCGAGAGCAGAACGAAAAGGAGACGATTCATGTGGATCCTCAATTTCTCAACTCCCCGGACCGGCCCCCGCGCCCGCTCACGCTCGGGCGCCCCCGTCCCGCGAATGCCTTCCGCGGCCTGATTTTACCCTGGGTGGGCGGCGGGATGCCGCGCCTGGTAGCAAACGACGCTCGGGAGGTGGCGCTCAACACGCTTCACTAAAGCCGGCTGGCGCTCCGCCGGAGCGGGTGCTGAGGGCTGACGGCTGTTAGCTGAAAGCTGCTTCTAAGTGGTATAGCGGGCGCGTTGAAAGGGTTTTGGGGTGAGCGCGCCCGCTGTTGTAACGGGGATTTGACTATAAAAGCGACGGGCGGCCCGAACAAGTTACAGGGACCACTAATTTTTTTTTCTTGACTCGGCCGGCCGGCAAGCGCTACACTGGAGGCGAAGAAAAAGCGAAAGAGGGTCTTGTGACAACCGTGACTGAGCCCGCAGAGATCCGCGTGGGGCCGGCCGGGTGGTCTTATCCGGACTGGAAGCGGATCGTCTATCCCGACGCCCGCCCCCGCGATTTTCACGAAGCGGCGTATCTGGCGCGCTACTTCGACACCATCGAAATCAACACTTCGTTCTACCGGCCGGTGCGGCCCGAACTGGCCCGGCTGTGGGTCCGCAAGATCGCGTTCAACCCCCGGTTCCGCTTCACGGCAAAGCTGTACCGCGGGTTCACCCACGAGGGGCGGCTGGATAGCGCCGAAATCCAGCAATACCGCGAGGGTCTGGCGCCGATCGTCGAGGCCAGCCGGTTGGGCTGCGTCCTGATGCAGTTTCCCTGGTCGTTCAAGTTCACCCGGGAGAACCGGGACTACCTGATCCGTCTGAAGAAGACCTTTCCGGATTACGCGCTGGTGGCTGAGATGCGCCACAGCAGTTGGGCGGCCGATGAGGCGATCGGAGTCTTCATCGACTACCACATCGGGTTCTGCAACATCGATCAGCCGCAGTTTGCCCACTCTCTGCCGCCGATGGCGGTGGCGACCACGCCCATCGGTTACGTCCGGTTGCACGGCCGCAACTACGAGCACTGGTTCGAGAACCCGGAAGCGGAAGACAAGGACCCGGATGCGCTGCCCCACGTCGCCGCCCGCTACAACTATCTTTATTCAATGGACGAGCTGGCCGAGTGGAAGAGCCGCGTCGAGCAGGTGGCCGGCCAGGCGCGCTCCACCTACGTGATCACCAACAACCACTACCAGGGCAAGGCGGCGGCCAACGGCTTGCAGTTGATCCACCTGCTGCTCGACCAGCCGGTGGAAACGCCGCCCGATCTTCTCAACTTCTATCCGGAGCTGGCCGCCGTCTCGAAGAACGCCCCGGCCCAGGGAAGCCTGTTCGGCGCCTCCCGGGCGACCCCGTCAGGAAGGCAGCTTTCAGCTAACAGCCGTCAGCAAGGCAGCTTTCAGCTAACAGCCGTCAGCACTCAGCACCCGCTTCGGCGGAGCGCCATCCGCCTGCCGAAAACAGCCCCGGCGAGCACTGGGTTGCTGATGGCTGATGGCTGATGGCTGGTTTCCTGATGGCTGATGGCTGGTTTCTTCCCGTCACAGGCCCGAGCGCAGGCTCGTGTAGAAGATGTGGGCGTGGTAGTTTTGAAGACCCGTGTATCTCTCGTTGTAATCGTAGTATTGCCAGCCGGCGTTCCAGGAAAGCTTCTTGTGAAGCTTGATGGTGAGCTTGGCCTGGGGCGCTTGGTAAGTCAGCGGGTAGGCGTTGATCAGGTCGGTCCCGTTGAAACGGAAGTTGGGATAAGACACCTGGAACGGGGCGGCCGCCGGTGGTCCCGTCCCAATGAAGGGCGTCGCCACCGGACTGAACCCGTCGGCCGTATCCTTCACGATCGAATAGCCTAGGAACAGCACCGCGTTCTTGAACAAGTCGGCGCGGAAGGTGGCGAAGCCGTGGTGGATGTTGCTCACGTAAAGGCTGCGGCGGGCCGTGACATCGGGCAGATCGGGGAGCGGGAAATTGACGATGCCGGAGGCCGTGTTGAGGTGCAGCTTGGCATATCCGGCATCGAAACCGAAGCGGCGCGCCGGCGCCCAGGCGACGCCGGCCGAGTACTGCCGGCTCTCGTAGCTGTGGCTGGAAGGCGCGTTGCCTTCGAGCGCGTCGAGCACCGGCGGCGCGTCGTTCCGGTTGTGATACTCCTTGAAACTGGCCGTCATCAGCCAGGCCTTCCGCTTCCACTGGGCTTTGATCGTCTCGGCGTGATAGCGCTTTTCGCTGACGGGCGTGAAGGGCATGCCGGCGCTGCCGTACTCCACGTCGAGCAGCATCGTCAGGGGGGGCAGCGGCCGTATCCGGATGCCGGCCAGGCCGGACTGCAGCACGTTCTGGAAGCTGAAGAGCGGAACGTCTCCCGGCACGCCGCTGATATTCTGCAGGATATCGCGGCTCTCGACGCGGCGGATCGAGTAGTGATAGCCGCCGTAGAAGCCGATCTTCTTGGTCGGGCGGAAGCTCACGTCGGTCGAGTTGCTGAGCAGCCGGATGCCGAGGATGTCGAAGAAATACTGACTGATCCCCGGATCGCTGGGGCTCAGCGGCTGGCGGACCTCGATGAACGCGGAAGCGCCGCTGATGCGGCTCTGGTTGACGGAGCTGGTGTTGGAGAAGGTCCAGCGCTGGCCGGGCTGGAAGCTCAGGGTCAGGTCGCCTGTTCCCTGGGTGCGCTTGGCGGCGCCCAGCACGTAGTCCTGGCGGGTGACGGCGATGCCGCTCAGCGGGTTGAGATTCGCGATGTTTTCATCCAGCGCAAAATTGCGAGTGCCGCCGGAATAGACAAACCGCCCATTGACCGAGAACAAACGGTTGGCGTCGGTGTGGACGTTGAATCGGGTGAACGGCGTGCGCCCATGCACCGGGTCACTGCGGCGAAAGCTCGGAGCGACCAGGCCGGTTGTCAGCCCCAGCGGCACGCCCGGAGAGTTCTGCGGATCCTCCTTGTAGTCATCGAGGCTCTGCAGAAACGAAAACTGGAAGCCGGCGACCTTGACGTTGGCCCCCGCGCGCCAGGTGTTGTTTACCCGGCGGACGTTCTCGGCGTAGACAAAGAACTGGTCGCGCGAGAAGGCCTGCTCGCGGAGCACATTGAAGCTCTCCGAGGTCAGCGCCGGGCCGTTCTGGTTGTTGCGGTCGTAGCCGAGCAGAAGCTGGATGCGCCGCTGCGGGAACACGACCAGATCGTAGTTCTGGAAGATCCGCTCGGTGTTGAAGCGGTGCTTGCCGTCCGACACAGCCAGCAGGTTGTTGTAGTAGTTCACGATGCGGAAGCCCATGTCGAAGCGGTAGAGGCGGTTCTTCTCGAGGTGCAGGCGGCTCGATTGATAGGGGTCGCCGCCGGCGCCGAATGTGGTGAGCACCAGCTCGTCCACGAAGCGCCCGTGGCCGTCGCCG
Source organism: Terriglobia bacterium (assembly GCA_041477005.1). GTDB lineage: Bacteria > Acidobacteriota > Terriglobia > Bryobacterales > JACQDG01 > JBGOUJ01. Next base: position 7,362 of record JBGOUJ010000010.1, read on the forward strand.
GAATTCAGCCGCAGCGTTCCATCGAACAGCCGCAGGCCGTTGTTGTAGTTCAGCGACGACCGGTACATCTCGGTGTTCCCATCCACCACCACCGCGCGATACCCGTACTCGAACGAGTCCGTCACCCGATAGGTCCCAACGCGATGGTCCGCCTCCTGCGCCTGAGCCGCCGCCAGGCAAAGCGACGCTACGCTAACAAGCAAAAGAAGGCGTCTCCTCGTCCGGACGCCGGGTCTCTCCCTCTGGTTCTCCCGGTTCATCGCTCGAAATACCGATCCACGTTCGAGCCGTGGATGCGCACGTGGCAGGTCACGCAATTCTGAAATCGCGCCTGCTCGAAACGATGAAAGGATGTAGTGGGGATGGGGTCGCCGAAGCCGGACTTGCTGAAGCCCCTCACGCCGTTGTGGCACTCCAGGCACATGGTGAACATCGCCGGCCGCTTCAGCAGCCGCGGGTTGGTGCTGCCGTGGGGCTGGTGGCAGGCTTCACAGCCCTCGACGCGCACCGGCGGGTGCTCGTAAACAAACGGCCCGCGCTTGTCGGTGTGGCACTTCAGACAGGCTTCGTCGTTTCCGAAGGATTCGGAGACCAGCCGCGGCCGCGCCCCCATCCTCCAGGTCGCCGTGAAACTGCCGTGCGGGTTGTGGCAATCCGTGCACTGGATCGCGCCCTCGTTCACCCGGTGCCGGAACGGCATGTTGAACTGCGCCTTGGCCTCCAGGTGGCAGGTATAACAGAGGTCTTTCTGCTGCTTGGTCAGCAGGTATCTCGGCGTCTGCGCGTGATGGATGGAGTGGCAGTTGGTGCACGCCACATCATTGGCCGAGTGCGCCGAGCGCCGGATGTTGGCCTTGGTGAAATCCTTGGCGTGGCAAGCGAGACACGCGTCCAGAACCTGACCGGCCGGCCGGCCTTCGATGCGGTTGATTTTGGTGTGATCGAAAGGATTTTTCGGGTGGTCAATCCCCGGGCCGTGGCAGCCCTCGCAGCCGAACGTTTTCTCCGCCGGCTTGGGAAAAACGATCGTTTTGAAGTGCGGATTGCGGGTAAAGCCGGCCCACACGTCGGGATGGCAGGTCTGGCAGACGGCGTCGCTCAAATAGCGCGGGCCGCCGACCTGCTCGGCTCCGAGCGGCGACAGGATTAACAGCAACGACAGTGAAAACCACGCCGGCAATCTCCACATGAAGAGCCTTAACTTGCAGGATACCGAGCCGCTCACGGGGCCCGCAAGGGAATCGAGGGAAGAGCGGCCAATGTTACAAATGTCGCGTCAATGCGAGAGAATATGCCTGATGGTCGCCGAACCGCTGCTGGAAACCGAAGAGCAACTGGAGGACGCACTCTCTCTCCCCTCCGCCGACGACGTGAAAGCCATGAAGGCGCTCGAAGGTGATTTGCTGCTGCTGGGCGTCGGCGGCAAAATGGGCCCGTCGCTCGCTCGCCTGGCACGGCGCGCCTGCCGCGAGGCCGGCGTCTCAAAAAGAATCATCGGCGTCTCGCGCTTCTCTACGCCGGGTTTGGCGGAAGAGTTGGATGCGGCCGGAGTGGAAACGGTTCCCTGCGATCTGCTCGACGCCTCGGCCCTCCGGGCTCTTCCCGATGCGGCCAACGTCGTGTTCCTGACCGGACGCAAGTTCGGCTCGACCGGAAACCAGCCGCTCACCTGGGCGATGAATGTGCTCGCGCCGGCCATGGTGGCGGAGCGGTTCCGGCGCTCCCGCATCGTGGCCTTCTCCACCGGCAACGTCTACCCGCTCACGCCGGTTTCGAGCGGCGGCCCCGCCGAGGGCCATCCCTTGGACCCGGTGGGCGAGTATGCGCAATCGTGCCTCGGCCGCGAGCGAATGTTTCAGTATTTCTCGGAAAAATACGCGACGCCGGCCACGCTGCTGCGGCTCAATTACGCCATCGATCTGCGCTACGGCGTGCTCCACGACGTGGCGCAGAGTGTCCGGCAGCGGACGCCGATCGATTTGTCGATGGGCTACGCCAACGTGATCTGGCAGCGGGACGCCAACTCGGTCGCGCTGCGGGCGCTGGCCCATTGCCAGTCGCCCGCTTTCGTCCTCAATCTGACCGGCCCGGAGATCGTTTCCGTGCGGCGCCTCGCTGAGCGGTTCGGGGAGATCTTCGGCGTGGAGCCGGTCTTCTCCGGCGCCGAGGCGGAGACCGCCTTGCTCAACAACGCCTCGCTCTGTCACCGCCTGTTCGGCCCACCGCAAACTTCGCTCGAGCAGATGATCCGCTGGGTGGCCGGCTGGGTCGAGCGCGGCGGACGCAGCCTTGGGAAGCCGACTCACTTCGAGCAGCGCGACGGGCGATTTTAGGGTGGCGCCTCTGCGATGCCGACGCTCCTGGATCCGAGCCGCGACCGTAAGGGAGATGACCTACTAGATGGCGCTTCCTGAGTTACCCCCCGATCTCGCGGCGCGCTTGCGAAAGGGCCTGGTCATTCCCGCGCACCCGCTCGCCCTCACCGCCGCGCGGAAGCTCGATGAACGCCGCCAGCGCGCCCTCACCCGTTACTACCTGGCCGCCGGCGCCGGCGGCGTCGCCGTGGGCGTGCACACCACGCAATTCGAGATCCGCGATCCGAAAATCGGTCTGCTCCAACCGGTGCTCGAGCTGGCGGCGGAAACTATCGGCGATGCTCCCGTCCTCCGCGTCGCCGGCATTTGCGGGCCCACCACGCAGGCGGTCGCCGAGGCGCGCCTCGCCCGCGATCGTGGTTACCACGCCGGCCTGCTCAGCCTGGGCGCGCTAAAGGAGGCAAGCGACGAGGCACTGATCGCCCACGCCCGCGCCGTGGCCGAGGCGCTGCCGCTGTTCGGATTCTACCTGCAGCCGGCCGTCGGTGGCCGGCCGCTCGGTTACTCCTTCTGGCGCCGGTTTGCGGAGATCGAGAGTGTCGTCGCCATCAAGATCGCCCCCTTCAACCGCTACCAGACGCTCGACGTGGTTCGCGCCGTAGCCGACGCCGGCCGCGCCGCCCAGATCGCCCTTTACACCGGCAATGACGACAACATCGTCGCCGACCTGCTGACACCGTTTCGCGTCCATACGCCTTCCGGCGCCGTCTGCGTGCGCGTCGTTGGGGGCCTGCTCGGCCACTGGGCCGTGTGGACCAGCCGGGCGGTTGAAATGCTGGCGCGGATTCACGCCGTGCTCGAGGAGGGTTCCGGAGCGCCGCCCGAGCTTCTCAGCCTGGCCGCGGAAGTGACCGACGCGAACGCCGCCCTGTTCGACCCCGAACATAACTTCGCCGGCTCGATCGCCGGTATCCACGAGGTATTGCGCCGCCAGGGACTGCTCGGCGGCCGCTGGTGCCTGAACCCGAAGGAAGACCTGTCCCCCGGCCAACTGGAGCAGATCGACCGCGTTTATAAAGCGTATCCACATCTGCGCGACGACGCCTTCGTGGCGGCCGGACTCAGCCAATGGCTGCGCTAAGCTCGACCGACCCTATCAGACTGGCTCTCCGGGGGTTGCGCCGGCCGAGCAAATGGGAGCGGCGCTCGCTGGCGCGAAGCATTAAGGCACATTTCCCCCGGGCATTAAGGGGGGGACCTTATCGTTTCCAACCGGCCTTTGTCCCACAATCAAATGGGGAGTAGCAATCTGCTGAGGCGGGGTCCGCCGTTACGACGGGCGGACACCACAGTTTTCGTGTCGCCGTCGCCCCCAGCGGTAGTACGCTATGGTTATTTACTGTCTGCTCTGTCATCAAAAGATCTCCGCCTGGAGGCGTCTCAAGACAGGGTCGGAGTTCTGCTGTGACGAGCACTTGGCGCAACACAAGAGAGAAACAGTCGTAAGGCTTCTGGAATATAAAGACGCCCCGTCCACCCACACAGACGACCCGATCCATCGCTTGGGCGCTCTGAGCAGCGCGGCGGGACAGGAGGGGTCGCATTCGCGTCCCTGGCAGTTGCAGCCGTTCGTCCGTGCCGAGATTCGCCGGCAATCACCCGATCGCGACCAGTTTCCCCGGATGGCGGACGGAGTAACGATGATCCCTCCGCGCACGCGATGGGCTCCGCTACCCCAGCCCCTCACTCTCTGGGACTCGAGGGCGCCATTCGCTTCCCGGCGATCGCGGAAGCAATTTCCGCAGGAGCTCCCCGTGGTGGCCGAACTTCCCGTCCCAGCCGAGCTTCCCGCTGTGGCCGAGTTTCCCGCTGTGGCCGAAGCGTTTCGGCTCGATCCCGGTCTTCTGGATCCCGGGATCCCTTCCCGATTCCCGTTGCCTTGGCCCACACCCGCCGGCGTGCCGTCTCGTCCCGGTGACGGCGCGGCGCTACAGGCTGCAGGCTGGGATGAGGGAAGGTGGGCGCGGCGCCGAGCCGGTCTCGGCCTCGTGCAGCCAGCGCCGCATTTCCAATCCGTGGCCGTCAATCTGGCGGAGGCCGGCCAGACAAATGGGCCGCTGCTTGAGTCTGTTCCAATCCTTAGTGCGGCGCCGGTGGCCTGCCACACTCTGCCGGCCGCCGGGAGCCTCGCTTTCGCTTCGCCACGGAAAGAACAGGTCGCAACGTTCTGTGAGGTGGCATCGCTGGTGGAAGAGCCGCGCGCTCAACCCTGGCGCCACGATCCTCCGCAAATCTGGCCGATTCGTCCCGGCCTGAACGGGGAGATCCAGATCCCAGCCGCTCCGCCCACCCGAGGCCTGAACGCCTTCGCTCGCCCGGCCCCCGCCCCGCGGCCTTCCCGCGACTCTCAGCTCTCCCCGGATCTGCTCGCGGCCGTACTGCATCTCATGCCCGGCCTGCGGGACGGGCCCGCGGCGGGCAACACGCAATGGCCTTCCAACCTGCTTTCGCCGTCGCCGGAGATCCCCGAGCTGCCGCCGGCCCTTCATCCGGTGCGGTTGCGAGTCGCCGAGCGAGCGGTACAGCCGGCTCAAGATTGCAAGCCGCTGCCGGCCGGGGCGAGTGTCGAGCCGTTTCAGCCACTCGGTCCGCGAAGCCCGGAGTGGGCTCCGCGACTCGCGGATGGCCACCTGCGCGCTCGCGAAGACGTTCACGGTCACGCCGGCCGGCCGGCCCTGCTTGCCAAGAGAGCGGCCGGCGCGACGCCGGCAGCCGAGGCGGCCGGCTGGAGCGTGCACGAGCCGTCTCCTCGCGGTCTGGAACCTGCCGCGCCGCTCCGCACCGATCCGGCTCCGGTCGAGCCACCGCCGGTGACTCACCTGCCGGCGAGGTCGGAAGCCCGGGTCTGGCAGCCGGCTCTCCGGCCGGCGATGGTGGAAAGGCCGGCGCCGGCCGAGCCGGTTCCGGCCGGAATCACCGCCGAGCGCCGCGTCGATGGGTTCGCCGCGCTGCCGCCGCGGTTCTACGTCGAGCCGGGAGCGCCGGCCTACTGCTCCATCGCCGGCATACCGGCGACGCCCGCCGGAACGTTTGCCGAGCCGTGCGCGCGGCCGGCCCCCAAGCAGGCAGCGCGACTCACCGCGGCCGCTCCCATCGCCCGGGCCGACGGAACTCCAGCGTCGATACGATTCCCCTCCATCGAAGGACAAGTCGCTCCCCGGCCGGTCCGGCCCGCTCCCACCCCGCCCATTTCCCGGCGGGGCCAAATGGCGGCGGCGATCTCTCCGCCGGCGGCGCTCGATCCGGTCGAGCCGGTGACGGTAGAGCCGATACCTAAGCCCTTCCAGGTAGCCCTGGCGGACGAACCACCAGCCCCTGCGCCGCTCGCTACGAGCGACGCAGCCTTACGACAGACGCTGGAGCGAGCCCGGCGCGAGCGCGACGGTCTCGGCTACCGGGCCACGATGATCTGGCGCCAGTTCGTCCGGCCGGCGCTCGAAAGCGAGCGGGGGAAAAAGACTCTTTCCGTGGCCGGGGTGCTGCTGGTCCTGCTGCTGATCCTGCACGGCAGCAAGACGTGGCTGCGACCCGCCCTGGAGCCGGTCTTCCGCCCCATGAATGAGCGCTCTTATTACTTGCAGGAAGAGAATGCGACGGTGAACCCGAATGCCTGGACCGATCCGGGGCTGCTGGCCCCGCGCGAAAACGGCCTGCTCGAGATCGGCGAGGGCATCACGCTGTATCGCCCCTCCCTCCCTCGCGACGACTATGAGTTTGCGTTCGAAGGTCTGGTCCGGCGTGGCGCTCTCAACTGGGCCGTGCGGGCCGCCGATTCCAAGAACTACTACGCCTTCAAGCTCACCTGGCAGGGCAAGGGGAAAGAACGGCACAGCGTGCTCGTGCGCTATGCGGTGGTGGATGGCGTGGCGCCCGCGCCCGACAAGTACCACGCCACCACGCTGCCGTTCGATCTCGAACAGGACAGGACGTATCACATCAAAGTTCGCGTCTTCGGCGACCGCCTCACCACCATGATCGACGATCGCGGCGTAGATTCCTATTCCGATTCGAAGCTGAAGAGCGGAGGTATTGCGTTTTTCGCTGGGCAGGAGGAAAGCGGCCTGATTCATTCGTTGTCGGTATCCGGCAATGACGACACGATGGGGCGGACCATCTATTGGGTAAGGGGCTTTTTCGGGTTTTTGGCGAACAAGCTGTGACGGCCGGCGGCTCAGGCCACCCCTGAGCCGCTTTTAGGCAGGAGAATGCAATGAGAATTTTTGGCGACCTAAGATCGAACATCGAAAAGGGAAAGGAAGGGGCATCGGCCGCGGTGAGGGCGCCGGGCAGCCCGCCCGCCTCGCCGCTGGCCGTCCCAGGGAACGCCGCGCGCGTCCCGGCCGGCGCTGCCGCCGACGACCGGCGGTCCAGCCCCAACGGCCAGGATTCCGCCGAGTTTTTCGCCACCGCCGTTGCGCTGCACATGCAAGGCAAGGCCGAGGAGGCCCTCAGTTACCTGGAAAAGGCCCGCAAGGGGGGCGAGAATCTGGACGAGATCTACGCGGCCACGGCCCAGATTTACCTGGAGCGCAAACAGTACGCCGAAGCCGCCAAAGCCTATCGCGACCTGCTCGCGGTGGACCCGGACAACGTCGCCGCCGAATTCAATCTCGCCCTCTGCTACGAGGCCCTGGGCTCCTACCCGGACGCCTGCAACGCTTTCCGTGCCGTGATTCACAGCGCCCCCGATCTGACCGACGCCCACCTGGGTCTGGCCACGGCCTGCACCAAGATGGGTGAGTTCGCCGCCGCCCAGCAGTCCTACGACGCGTATCTCAAGACCAACCCGGATTCCTTCCCCGCCCGCTTCGGCCTCGGCGTGAGCCTGCACCTGGCCAAGCAATCCGATGAAGCCATCGCCGCCTACCAGAAGGCTCTGGAACTGAATCCGCAATCGGAGGAGGCGCTGGCCAATCTGGCTTCGGTTTATTGCCAAAAAGAAGACTTCCAGAATGCGCTCTCCTGCTACGACCGGCTGGTCAAGAGCAAACCCGACTCCTGGACCGCCCACGAGGGCCTGGCTTACGCCGCCTTCCGCATGAATCTCGACAAGCAGGCCTGCGAGCATTACGAGACCGTGGTCAAGCTGAACGCGCAGTCCTTCGAGGGCTGGTATAACCTCGGCGCCACGCGGCAGAGGCTGAGCCGCCACCAGGACGCGGCCGCTGCCTACCGCGAAGCCGCCCGCCTCAAGCCCGACGCCGTCGAGCCCCACATCAACCTGGCCATCGCCTGCGAGGAGCAGGGCAACGAAGGGGACGCCATAGCCGAATACCAGCACGCCCTGCGCCTCGATCCCCGGTCTCCCGCCCCCCTCTACAACCTGGCGCTGATTTACGAGAAGAAATCCAAGGAGGCCGAAGCGGCCGACTGCTACAAGCGCCTGATCGAGGTGAAGCCCGATTTCGTCGACGCCCGCTTTCGCCTGGCCCTGGTCCTGCACAAGCGCGGCGAATGGCAACACGCGGCCGACGCCTATGAGCAGTGTCTGAAAGAACAGCCGCAGTGGCCCGAGGCCTCGCTGAACCTGGGCATCGTCTGCCTCAAACTGGAAAAGTTGGACGAAGCCGAGAAGGCCTTCACCCGCAGCCTGGAGACCTCCCCCGACGACCCCGAGGCGCTGCTCGGCCTGGCCGGCGTCCACATTCAGCGCGAGGACCTGGAGGAAGCACGCCGGCTCTACCATCGCCTGGCCGAGCTGAAGCCCAATAGCCCCGAAGTCCTGTTCAACGCCGGGCTGCTCGAGCAGAAGGCCCAGAATCCCCAGGAAGCGATCAAGTATTACACCAAAGCCCTGTCGCACCGGACCGAATTCGCCGAAGCCTATCTGAACCTGGCCATCGCCCACCATAGTGTGGACAACGAAGAGGAAGCCGGAAAGGCTTTCGAGAAGGCCATCCGCCTGAAACCCGACTTGGCCAAGGGCTATTTCGCGCTGGTACCTCCCGGCTCGCCCACCGTCCAGTAGATCAGCCGTCAGCCGTTAGCCGTCAGCAATCAGCGGGGTCGGCCGTCAGCCGTTAGCCGTCAGCAGTCAGCGGTCAGCAGTCAGTTGTCAGCAATCAGTTGTCAGCAATCAGCCGCCCCCCGCTTTGCACGGAAAGCCGGGGCGCTGTAAGCTGATAGCTGACGGCTGACTGCTGACAGTCTGATAGCTGATTGTCTGACACAAGAAGCGGATGGCTCCCCCCACCCACGTCTTCGTCTTCCTCAACGGCACGGTCATCACCGACAGCGGGCTGATTCCCGACGGCATGGTGGTGTCGCTCAACGGGCGCATCGATCACGTCGGGCCTCGCAACGCCGGCCTCGTCCCGCCCGGCGCCCGGCGGTTCGACGCCGGCGGCCTTTACATCTCTCCCGGCTTTGTCGACATCCACGTTCACGGCGGGCACGGCAGCGACTTCATGGACGCCACGCAACGCGACGTGGAAGAGGTGTTCGGCTATCACGCCGCGCACGGCACAACGGCGCTGTGCCCTACCACTGCCACCGCGCCGCTCGAGGAGATCCTGGCGGCGCTCGAAGCCCTCGAGCAATATCGCAGCGGCCCGCAGCGCTGGGGACGCGCCCTGGGGGCGCACGTCGAAGGGCCGTATCTGGCGATGTCCAAGCGCGGCTGCCACCTGCCGCAGTTCGTTCATAATCCGGATCCCCGCGAGTGGAAGCAGATCCTGGAGCGGGGGCCGATCGCATCCATGACCCTGGCTCCGGAGCTTGAAGGCGCGCGCGAGCTGGTCGAGGAGCTGCACCGCCGCGGCGCGAACGCCAACGCCGGCCACAGCGAGGCCCTCTATCACGAAATGGACGAAGCCGTCGAGTGGGGCGTCACCCACGTCACCCACCTCTACTGCGCCATGACCGACGCCATGAACAACCGCTGGCGAGGCACGGCGCATCCCCGCGCCGCCGGCATGGTCGAGGCCGTCTACCTGGACGACCGGCTTTCCTCCGAGCTGATCACCGACGGCAAACACCTCTCGCGCGAGATGCTGCGCCTGGCGTTTCGCAACAAGGGCCCCGAAAAGCTCGCCTTGATCACCGACGCCATGCGCGGCGCGGGCATGCCCGACGGCGAGTATGCCTTCGGCCCGCGCCACGGCATGGTGGCCACGGTGCGTAACCGCGAGGCGCGCATTCCCGACGGCACCGCCCTGGCTTCCTCGGTGTTCCCCATGAACGAGATGGTCCGGGTGTTTCGCGATCTGGCCGGGTGCCCGCTCTGGCAGGCCGTCCGCATGGCCTCCCTGACCCCGGCCACGATCGTCGGCGCCGCCGGCGAACTGGGCAGCCTGGCCCCGGGCAAATGGGCCGATGTCGTGATTCTCGACGAAGACCTGGACGTCGCCGCCACGTTCCTGGGTGGGGAGCGGATGGAGTTGCCGGCGGAGCCGCGCTCGTGAGCCGCTGTGCCATCGGGATCGACGTCGGCGGCACCTCGGCCCGCATCGCGCTGGCCGGCGATCAGGGCAAGTTGCTGCTCCGCCTCTCCTCGCGAACCGGCCTCACCGCCAGCGGCGAGAAGCTCGTGGATTCCTTCGAGCGCGGCGTCCGCTCCGCCTTGGAGTTCGCCGGCCAAAGCGGCCTGCCGGTCGCCGGCATCGGCTTGGCCATGCCCGGCCTGATCGACGAGAAGGGCTGCGTCACCGGCTCCTGCAATTTGCCCGGCTTGAACGGTGTTCCCGTGGGCCGGCTGCTGGAGAAAAAATTCGGCTTGCCGGTGCGGATGGAGAACGACGTTTCGGCCGCGGCCTTCGGCGAGTTCCACTTCGGCGGGCACGCGGGATCCAGCCGGCGCCTGCTGTTTTTGTCTATCGGCACCGGCATCGGCGGCGGCATGATCGTGGAGGGCAAGCTGCTGCGCACGGCGCGCGGATGCCTGGGCGATCCCGGCCACATCATCGTCGACGCCTCCGGTCAATCGCCCTGCCGCTGCGGCGGAAACGGCTGCCTGGAGGCGGTTGCTTCCGGCTGGGCGCTGGTGGAGCGAGCGCAACGGCTGGGCGCTTCCGATCCCAGCCCGAAGAAGATCTTCGAATGCGCCCGGGCCGGCGACTCCACTATGTCTCAATTAGTTCTCAAGGCCGCCGGGTGCGTCGGCGTGGGCCTGGCGAGTCTGTGTGTGCTGCTGAACCCGGATACGGTGGCGCTGGGCGGCGGCGTGGCGATGGAGGCCGGGGAGTCCTTCCGCGAGGAAGCGGCGCGAACACTGCGCGCCCATGGGTCGCCGCTGTTCTCAAAGGATGTGCGGGTGGTGGCTGCCCGGGTGGGCGCCTCGGCCGGGTTGTTGGGGGCGGCCGCTCTGGTGCTGTTCGACTCGTCTCAGGCGATCGGATAGTCTCGCTGGTGAACTGCCGGGGCGCCCGCCGCAGGGGCGCCCGCCGGGCCCTGCTCGGCCGCTTCCATCCGCTCCGCCGTCTGGTCGGCCAGCGCCTCCACGGCGGTGATCAGTTTCTGCAGCAGGGCGTCGGTTTGGGACGAGGCGCTCCGAAGCAACTCGATGGCGTGGACCTGGTCGGTCAGCCGCTCATCGAGTCCGGCGATCTTCACCGCCACCATGTGCTCCACCGCCGCCAGCACCTGGTCGATCGGCGGCAACGACGGCGTCTCGCTCACCAGTTGCTCCACCCGCCTCTCCAGTTGCTCGATTCGCGAGCTTACCTCGTTGAGCCGCTCCGTGACGGCTTGCGGCTGGCCCTCCGGCGGGCCCGCCGACCGGTGCTGCTCGGCCGTGTCGAATCGCTGCTGCAGATTGGTGACGGCCCCCGCCAGTTCCTCGATCCGCCTCTGAAACGCCGGATCGAGCGGCGGAGGGGCGACTCCGGGAGCCAATGGCTCGAAGGGGCGGCGCAAGGCCGCCGTGACCAAACCCAGAAATATCCCGCCGCCCATAAGGGCCGCTCCGGCGACTGCCCAGCCGGCACTCTTCAGAGTTCCCGTTGCATTCATTGGTAGTTGCCGTACAGCGGGGGGCTTCTGTGGCCCTCATAGTATACCATTCGAGGTCGACGATGTGCACCCCATTTTCTTTGGTCAGTACTCCCCATCCTGAAAAAGTACTAGTAAACCCATAGGATTCAAGGGTTTGGCTTAAGATATGTGTTGTCAGGCTCCTCTTTTTCCGGTATCCTCTCAGTGGATTTCCAAAAAAATGTCTGCGGCGGCTTTTGCCCTTGGAAAGGTTGTCCCGGCGACTACTGCGCCGGTCGAACAGCGCGCCCCCGCCTTCCGTCGGCTCCCGCGCCACCTGATGGTGCGCTTCGATGCCGCGGGCAGGATCCAATGGATGAACGCGGCCGCACTCGAAGTGCTGGGCATCGCCGGCAGCGTCGTGGGCGTGCTGACGGGCGGCCACCCGGCGGCGCTCACGAGCTTGCCTATTGGCAATCAGTGGCTGTGGCTGGGCAATCTCCAGGACGGCGTTGAGCCGTCGCTCAGCTCGAGACTCAGCCGGATCAATCTCGCTCTCTCACAAGTGTTCCGGTGCCTCGGCGCGAACCAGGTGGAATTGCTCCGGGCCCATGGAATCTTCGAGCAGTGTTATCGACGAGCGGAGCGCCGGCGGCTGTTGCGATCCACATCGGCGGACTTTATTGCGGCGCTCGAAGCGGAGCGGGGCCGCATCGCACGCGACCTGCACGACGGCGCGGGACAGTCGCTGGCGGGCATTTTGTTGAATCTGGAACTGGTGGAGCGCCACTTGAGCTCGGCCAACACCGAGGCGTTGGCGCGTCTGGCGCGCAGCAGGGAACTGGCATCCCTGACCTTGCACCAGATTCGCCGCATCGCCCACGATCTCAATCCGCCGGAGTGGAGCGAGATGGATTTTCCCGCGGCCGTAGATTGGCTGGTGGAGACAATGGGAGTTCGGACCAAGCTGGCCGTACAGGTGGATCCGATCGAGACGCCGTCGGACCTGCCCTCGGCCATCAAGACCATGCTCTACCGAACCCTGCAGGAGGGTCTGACCAATGTATTACGCCATTCCGGCGCGCAGCGCGTGCGGATCCAGGCGCCGGTCACCGCCGGCTCGGTCAGGCTGATCCTGGAAGACGACGGCCGCGGCTTCGACCCCGCTGCGCCCAAGCCGGCCCAAAACGGCATCGGACTGAGCAGCATCCGCCAGCGAATCGAGTCGCTGGGAGGGCGGCTCGAGGTCTCCAGTGGGCCCGGCCGGGGCACACGGCTGGCCGTCTCCGTGCCCGTCGGCGGGGGGGAATCGTGAAGGAGAACGGAAAAATCACCGTCGTTCTGGCCGACGATCACACCATCGTGCGGGAAGGCTTGGCCGCGCTGCTGAAGGACGAGCCGGACCTGTCCATCGTCGGCCAGGCGTGTGACGGCAACCAGGCCCTGGAAATGATTCGGGCGCTGCGACCCGACGTCGCCATCGTCGACCTGAACATGCCCAAGCTGCATGGCATCGAGGTCATCCGGCGCACCCAAAAATGGAACACCCAGGTGCGCATGGGCGTGCTCTCCATCAGCCGCGATCAAAAGGTGGTCACCGAAGCAGTGCGGGCCGGGGCCAGAGCCTATCTGCTCAAAGACGGGCCTGCCCGCCACCTGGTCGAAGCGATCCACATCATCATGGACGGCGGCCTCTACATCTCGCCTCTGCTGCAGCCCGAGGCCTTTCTGGCCGGCGCCCGGCGGCCCATGGTGGCCGACCCGCTCGAAAGCCTCAGCGCCCGGGAATACCAGGTATTCGGCTTTCTGGTGGAGGGGCTGCGGGCCAAGGAAATCGCTGTCCGCCTCGACATCAGCCCCAAGACCGTCGACACGTACCGCTCCAATGTCATGCGGAAGCTGCACATCTACGATATCCCGGGGCTGGTGAAATACGCTCTCCAGCGCAAACTGACAACCCTTGAGTAGTGCAAGACCAGACTAATCCGTAGCTTCCCTCGGAAAAATCCTACCCCTGGCAACCACCGGGCCTAGCAGACAATAGAAGGCGTAGGGAGTTGTCCCTACGAGGAGTAGTGGAGTCCCCTTACGAAAGGCGAGGTTTGTTGGATGACACGCACCTGTTGAGTAGCTAACGGTCGCCACTGAACCCTGGAGTCTAATATGAAAAACATACTCAAACAAAGCGCCGTCTGTGCTACAATTTCGTTGTTGTTTGTTCTGGCGGTTTTCGCCAACCGGCAGTTGGGTCTGCTGGGGCCGGAGAACGCCGGAGTTGCACTGGCAACCGCAGCGGTTTTGCCGCCGGCGGCGGAAGTCGCCTGGAATAACGGGCCGATCCTTCCGCCCGACCCGGACATCCCGGCCGTGAAGCTGTCGAACGGGCCGATTCTTCCGCCCGACCCGGATATTCCGGCGGTGGCGCTGTCGAACGGGCCGATCCTTCCGCCGGACCCGGACATCCCGGCGGCGAAGCTGTCGAACGGTCCGATTCTTCCGCCGGACCCGGACATCCCGGCGGTGGCGCTGTCGAACGGTCCGATCCTTCCGCCGGACCCGGATATTCCGAACCGGCGGGCGTGAGGGCGGTTTAGGGAGACAGTGCAAGTGACTCGGCGGCTACGAGTTGAACCGGAGGTAAGAAACCGAAGGCGCTTGCATGTCTCCCCTGGAATGGATCTTCGGAGTAGCCGGTTTGGTCCTGCAGAGCATGGTGTTGTCCACCATGCTTTGGGGCTCTCTTCGTAGGTATCCGTTCATCTTCGCTTACCTGGTCGTCAGCTTTCTTTCCACCATCGGGCAGTTTTCCTTGAAGCACTACGCGGGCGCTACTTCGCACCAGTTTGCGGTGGTCTACTGGGCGTGTGATTTCCTGGAAACCGTCCTGATCCTGATGATCATCATCCATCTCATCCGCGCGGCCATGGAGCATCACCCGCGCCGGAATGGGGTGTATTTCGGCCTCATGCTGGGAATGGTCCTCACGGGGGCCATTAGCGTGTTTCTGGTGCACACCCGCGGGCCGGGGTTCAATCATATCCAGTGGATGACCGAGGCGGGACGCGATTACTACTTCATAGCCGTCATTCTCAACGCCGTGCTCTGGTCGACGCTGATGCGCACGAACAACGAGAACAAACAGATCTACCTGCTCACTTCGGGCCTGGGCTTGCAACTGACCGGCGCCGCCATCGCACACGCCCTGCGCATCAACCATCCGTCTCCCGCGGTCATGTTCCTGGCCAATTGGGTCCTGTTGCTGGGAACTTATATGTTGAATCTTTACGTCTGGTATGTCGCGTTGAAAAGGCTCCCGATGGATGTTCCAGCGGGAGCGGAAGAAACCGACAAGATGTCACACGGCCACGTCGAGCCTACTTCCCTTCACCACTGAAGTCTGTCGAGTTTGGCTTCACCTCATCCGAGGGCGCAGGCGAGTGCTCCGCTGGGGCGCCGGAAGCAGACCGCTTCTCTGCCTCTCTAGCGCCGGACCGCCCGGTGGTTCATCACATCCGCCAGAGAGTAAAGCGCGCGAGGGTCGTGGGGGTTGTCCTTGAGCACGGCGCGGTACCAGCGTTCGGCCTGCGCCCAATCGTGCTTCATGGCGCAAAGGCGGCCCAGTTCATATTTCCACATCTGGTCCTCGGGCTGCTGCTCGGCCAGGCGCGAGAGCGAAGCGATGGCGGTGTCGATCTGGTCGGAGGCGCCGGAGACCGGGACCGCAGCGGCCGCCGTCCGCGGCTCGAACACGCGGGTGTTCCTCACCGCGCTCGAGGATCCCACCAGGCCGATGGTGATGGCCCCGGCCAGCGCCATCGCCTTCCAGCGGAAGGGGCCGCTGGACTTCCCGGTTCCCTCCGGCGATTCGCCCGCGGCCTCCGCCGGCTCCGAGCCGGCAGCGGCGACTCCAGCCGGCGCAGCGGCATCCGGCGTCGCAGCGACAGTCTCGCGCCTGGGTTCAATCCGCAAAGAGCCGGCAGGCATCGCCCGCGAGAGCTGATCGGTGAGCTTTTCTACCGCGGCGAGCATCTTTTGCAGGTTGGCTTCGGTTTGGGAAGCATGGGTCTGCAACTGCCGGATCGCCTCATGGTGCTCCTCCACGCGGTTTTCCAGGGACACAATCCGAGGCGTAAAGCGGCTCTCGGCCTGGGAGAGGAGCGCGTCGATGGCCGGAACTTCCAGCCGCTCGGTCTGGACCTGCTCGAGGCGCTGCTCGATCTGCTGCAATCTCTGCCAGATGGCCTCCAGGCGATCGGTCGAGGACGCGCGCTCCATCGCCTGCAGGCGCGTATCCATGCTCGCCACGGCGTCCGCAAGCGAATCCACGCGGCGCGCCGCCGCCATGCTTTCGGCGAGCACCTCTCGGGCCAGGGGCCGGTCGGCCAGATCTTCTAGTGAACCGTCATCGGCGCCGGGTTCGCTGCCGCGAGCCGGCGAGCGGTCCTTACGCCGCGCCGCCGCCGAGCCCAGAAAGGCGCCGGCCGCCAGCATCACCGCGCCCGTCGCCATCCACGCCAGGGTCTTCGCCGGTCTTTCCTGCTTCATGTGGCACCCCCAACGGGTCCCCCTTGTCACGGCAGGCGGGCCCGCCGTCCTCAAAACAAATCTAGAGTATCACGTTTTATCCAAACTCACCAAGAGAGTTTCTCCGTCACTCCGGCCGGATCACCACTTCCACCGCCTCGCCGGTCTGCAAGGCAGGCAGCACCGGCCGGATGCCGTCCAGCCCGATGCGGTGGGTCACGATCGACTCGAGCGGCAGCCGGCCGCTCTCGATGGTCCGCACCGTCTGCGGGAACGTTCCGCCGGCGATAAAGGTGCCCACCACGCTGATCTCGTGGCGCGTGATCTCGTATTGACTGACGGCCGGCGTGGCCCGCTGGTTCATGCCGAACAGCACGATGCGCCCGCCCCGGCGGACCAGCCGCAGCGCCTCGCCCAGCAGCGACCCCACCGTATCCACCACGATGTCGGCGCCCAGCCCGCTCCATTCCCGCACCGGGGCGGCCATGTCGCCTTGCTGTGGGTTCCACACCACATCGGCTCCCGCCTGCAGGGCCAGGCGGCTGCGCGCCGGGGAAACCTCGGCCACCCCGACTCGCCCGGCGCCGCCCATCCGGAACAACATCAGAAACAGCAACCCGATCGGCCCCGCGCCCAGAATGACGACGTTGTCGCCCATCCGCAGGCCCGCCTGCCCGAAGCCGCGCAGCACGCAGGAAAGCGGCTCGGCAAAGATCGCCTGCTCCAGCGGCGCCTGCTTGCTGATCGGGTAGAGCGCCCGCGCCGGCGCGACGTTGTATTCCGCAAAGCCGCCGTCGAGAAAAATGCCCAGGGTGGTCATGTTCAGGCACAGGTTCGCCGCGCCCCGCCGGCAATAGACGCAACGGCCGCAGGTGAGGTTGGGGTCGACAACCACGCGGTCCCCGGGCCGCAATCCCTCCACGGCGTCACCCGCCTGCACCACCTCGCCGACATATTCGTGGCCGAGGATGCAGCCGGCCGTGGCGGGATGTCCGGGCGGGTCGGCCAGGATGTGCAGATCGGTGCCGCAGATGCTGGCGGCCTCCACCCGTAGCAGCACGTCATCGTCCCCGTGGATTTGGGGCTGTGCGCGCCGCTCCACCCGCAGGTCGCCGGGGCCGTGAAACACCGCGCATTTCATATTGTGTTCTCTAGTGCTAGATTAACACGCATGCAACCTAACCAGGACGAAGCCTTGTTTGCGGTGATGAAGAACGAGCTGTTCAGCGCGGCGCTGGGCGACGTGCTCGATCAACTGGGCGCGCGCCATCAGTTTCTGCCGTCCTCGATCCGCCCGCTGCGGCCGGAGATGGTCCTCGCTGGCCGGGCGATGCCGGTGATGCTCGCCAGTGGGACGCCGCCCGCGAGCGGGGCGGGCGATGCCCGGTTCGGCAAGATGCTCGACGCTCTGGACGCGCTCCGCCCCGGCGAGGTCTATCTGGTCGACGGCGGCGGGGCGCCCTACGCCCTCTGGGGCGAGCTGATGGGCGCGCGCGCGGGTAAGCTCGGAGCCGCCGGAGTGGTCCTCAACGGTTTCCACCGGGACACCAGCGGCATCCTGGCCCTGGACTTACCGACCTTCTCCCACGGCGGCTACGCCCAGGACGTGAGCGGGCGCGGCTACGTGGCCGACTTCCGGGTCCCCATCCGCATTGGAGAGGTCCAGATTGCTCCCGGCGACGTCGTCTTCGGCGATGTCGACGGGGTGCTGATCGTCCCGGCCGGGATGCTGGAGACGGTGGTCGGGCAGGCCTTGGAAAAGGTGCGCGGCGAAAACCAGGTGCGCCAGGCGTTCGGCGAAGGAATGTCCGCCGTGGAGGCCTTCGCGCGGTATCAGGTCATGTAGGAAGCTCGGAGCCCGCGCCGGGGCGCCGCCCCTGATCCAGTGGAGGAGCGGTTGGCGCTATGCGATGTGAGGTGCCATGCCATGTGGCCGCGATGCCATGTGGCGCTACGCGATGTGAGCCCTACGCGGTGTAAGCTCTGCGCGGCGTAAGCTTGCGGGTTTTGGGGCGCTACATGGAGCGGATTTCGAGAATCCGCGAGGTCATGATCGTGCGATGTTCGGGGTGCCGGAACTCCAGGTGCATGCCGCGGCCGATGAACCGGACCTTGAGCATCGAGCCGCCCCAATTGGAGCCGTGAATCCGCACCAGCACCGGCTGCGGGCAAAACTGGGGATGGCCCGAAATCAGCGCGTGGCCGTGGCCGCGATTCACGATGTGGTAGTGCCGGTTCTGCGTCTGCACATCCAGCGCAGCCCCTTGCGGCAGATCGTCCAGGTAGACACCCCCCTCGATTTCCGACTGGATGATATTTCGATTTACCGCGTCGCTAAGATTGCGGTGCGGAACGAAAAGATCCGGCCTCGGTATGGAGGTTTGGGTGTCCATGCCTATCTCAATCTTACTACAAGGGGGCAAGTAGCAAAATGGGAAATGCGGTCCGGGGAGGCTTCAAGGAGGGAGACCAGGACATGGGGCGGATTTGTCGGCCCCGGGTCGGGTGAGCGGCTTCCAGCGCCTCCCCCGGCCGGCGTTTAGCGTGGCCGGGCAAGAGCAAGGCTCACAATATCAGGAAGTTACAATTGGCCAGGCGTCTTTGCCGGCCTTCCGGACGGCGGTAGGCGTTCGACGAGGCGTTGTGCGGTGACTCACAGGTTGCGCGGCAGCGTGATAAAGGGAGCGCCGCGGCTCCTTGTGTGCGAACGACTCGCCGAAACCTGCTCAACGAGATCAAGGGGGTCCAGTTCCGGGAGGTCATGCAGCTCGACGCGCGGCGGTGAAGGGCAACTCCTCGCCGAATTGGTACACGATGCTTCCGTTGTCCGCGGCGCGGCCCGGCCCGCAGGTGACCCTGCCGGTCGATCCGCCACGCCGACGTCTCTGCGCACGACCCGCCGCTTGGCCGGGTGTTTATTCTGACTTCTGGCTCCTGACTTCCGTCCTGCTGTTTAGAATGAGATGGGGAAAGGATACAACGACAGATCCACGGTGCGATCCATGTTCAAAAAACTATTGGCGATAGCGCTCTACGCCGGTTTGGCGTGGGGGCAGGATGTCCATCCGGAGTTCAACGTGCTGTACGGGCGGCCGGAGTTCGAGCAGGCGGACCGCGTGCTGTCAAACCACATCCGAAAACTCCTCAACGCCGTGCAACAGGAACGCGAGGGAGTGATTGCAAATATCCGCACCCCCACTGACCTCGAACGCTACCAGGCCGATACGCGGGCCTCGCTTGCCAGGGCGCTCGGCCCGCTTCCCGAGCGCGCACCGCTCCAGGCCAGGGTCACCGGCACGCTCGAGCGCGGCGCCTACACCGTGGAGAAGGTCATCTTTGAAAGCCGTCCGCGCACCTATGTGACTGCCGACGTGTACGTGCCGCGGAAGTCGCGGCCACCATTCCCGGCGGTGGTAGCGACCGTGGGGCACTGGGGCGGCGGAAAGGCCTACGAAGATTACCAGCACATGGCCATGTATTTTGCGCGGCGCGGCTTTCTTGTGCTGGTTTATGATTTGCCGGGCATGGGCGAGCGCGTGGAGCACTACAGCCCGGTCTTTCACCGCACCATCATCGATCGCGGCGCCTCCGAGTATTTCGTCACCACGGAACACGGAATGGAGGCCAGCCGCGCCATGTTGGCCGGTGGAAACCTGCTGTCGTATCTGGTGTGGGATGGTATGCGGGCAGTGGATTATCTCACGGAGCGCAAGGACGTAGATCGAGAGCGGATCGCCGCCACCGGCGCTTCCGGCGGGGGCTGGGTCACCGAGGTTCTGGCGGCCTATGACCCACGGATCAAGGTGGCCATCCCGGTCTGCTACGGCGGCTGCAGCGCCGACCAACTTTTCGGAGCAAGAATCGGATCCGTCGACGTGGATGCGCTGATCGCCCCGCGGCCTTTCCTCATGATCGGCGCCACCGGCGATTCGCGCGCCAACGTGGTCGAGAAGCTCCATCGGCGGGACATCATCGCGCGGCTCTACGAGGTGGCCGGGCGCTCGGATCACACGCGCTTCATGATCGCCGAGAGCCGGCACGGTTATACCGACCCCATGTACCCGATCGCGCAGGAATGGCTCAGCCGCTGGTTGCGCCCGGAAAATCATGTGGACGATGCGCCCGAGCCGGCCGGGGCGTTGGAATCGGAAGCCTCTCTCGCCTGCACCCTCACCGGCCAGGTCAAAACGGCGCTTGGCGGGGAGACCGTGTTCTCGCTGCTGCGCGACGAAGCCCGCCGCGTACAGCCGGACCTGGCCTTGCCGCGCACGAGAGAGGAGTGGCCCGCGTGGGTCGAGCGCACGCGCCGGACGATTGCTTCCACGCTCGGCATGCCGGCGGAGCCGCCAGCGGAGCAGCCCCTCGTGGTCAGCCACGAAGACAAGGGCCGTTACGCGCTGGAGCGGCTGGTGTACTACAGCGAGCCTGGAGTCTATATTCCCGGGCTTTTGTTTCTGCCCAAAAACGAGCGTCCGGCGCCGGCGGTCGTGTTTGTCAATGAAGCCGGAAAGAGCGCGGATGGGGTTGTCGAGCGCTACTTGCGCCCGCTGGCCGAAGCGGGATACGCAGGGCTCTCGATTGACCTTCGAGGTGTGGGAGAAACCGCCCCTGCCGGCTCACAGGCCGTGGACTACCGGGCCATTGTGATGGATAGCGAAAGCTCCGCTTTATACCAGGCTTTGCGCGCCGGCAGGTCGATCGTGGGGATGCGCGCTTACGACGTGCGGCGGGCGGTCGATTACCTGCTCACCAGAAAGGAAATCGATGGGCAGCGAATCAGCGCTGCCGGCTTCGGCTCCGGCGGCCTGCTGGTGTTGTACGCGGCAGCGCTCGATGACCGGATACGCTCCGTCGTTTCGATCGGCTCCCTGGTCAGCTACCGTTCGATCGTGGAGACCGAGTTGTACACTCATCGCCCCAGCGAATTTGTGCTTTCAGCGCTACGCCATTTCGATCTGCCGGGAGTGGCGGCGGCCATCGCGCCGCGGCCGCTCCAGCTCCTCAATACCGTCGATGCGGCGCAGCTTCCCGTCGAGACCGAGCAGTGCCGGGCGGCCTACGAGCTGACGCGCCGGGCCTATACCCTGGCGGGCGCGGCGGAGAACTTCCGCGTCGCCCGGGCAGAATCTCCGGCGGATATCCTGCGGACTTTGAAGTAGCGCGGCCTATCCAAATCATGACCTTCGAACCTTGTTTCCAGCGGCCGGACTCAAGCGGCCGGTCCACGCCTGAGAAGGACGGTGTCCGGCTTGAACTGGATGTACCCATTCCCATGCGCGACGGAGTGCGCCTGGCCACCGACCTGTATTTTCCCGAGGAGACCGGCCCGCATCCCGTGCTTCTCGAGAGGACGCCGTACGGCAAACACCAGTCGGTGATGGTGAATATCGGCGCCCCACCGTACCTGGCGCGTGACGGCTACGTGGTCGCCGTCCAGGATGTGCGTGGCCGCTACGCGTCCGAGGGCGCGTGGTATCCATTCGGCGACGACCTGTCCGGTGAAACCAGCGACGGCTACGACACCGTGGAGTGGCTCGCCGCGCAGCCGTTCTCGAACGGAAAGGTGGGGATTTTTGGCGGCTCCTATGCCGGATTCAACCAGTACACGATGGCCAAAAACATGCCGCCCCACCTGGTGGCGACCTTCCCGCGCCAGGGGCCGCAGTGCCTGCACAACGAATGGGTCTACCGCGGCGGCGCCCTGGAATTCGCCTTCATGGCGCCGCGCTTCGCGCGGGTTCTCTCCGCTGAGGTTCTGCGCAACCGGCAGGTTCAGTTTTCACGGAAGGTCCGTGAACACCAGCTCGATCTGGCGAACCGCTGGCCCACGCCCAGCCACTACCTGTTCTCCGATCCCTTTCAATGGTTCCGGGACTACGTGTCGCGGCAAGAAGATGAGGTCTACTGGACCCAGTGGGACATCGCGGCGCACTGGGCTTGCTTCGACCGTCCCAGTTACCACGTCGCCTCGTGGTTCGATATCTTTTGCGGCGGCACGCTGCGAAACTTCTGCGGCATGCGGGCGCGCGCCGGATCGGAAAAGGTCCGGCACGGCCACAAGCTGATTATCGGCCCATGGATTCACGGTCCGTTCATGGCGCAGGCGCCACAGGGCCGGCTGGCCGGCGAAATGGATTTCGGCGAAGTGGCGCAATGGGACTACAAGGGGACCATGCTCCGCTGGTTTAATTGCTGGCTGAAGGATCGCGACGACGGGATCCGGGACGAACCCGACGTGCGCTACTTCGTGATGGGACTGAACGATTGGAAGACCGCTCCGGACTGGCCGCCGCCCGGGATCGAGTACCGCAGATTTTATTTTCGCGACCAGCCCAGCGGGAGCGCCCACTCGCTGAACGACGGCAGTCTGAACCGGGACCCGCCTGGCGGTGGCGAGAGGCCGGCGGCGTTCTTGCACGATCCCGAGGACCCGGTCGCCAGCAGCGGAGGCACGACCCTGTTCAATTTCTCTCCGCACGAATCCGCCGGGGCCGAAACCTGGGACGACCTGAACGCCCAAGCCGGCTCGCGCGACCAGAGGGCGATCGAAGCTCGATGCCTGACGTTCACCTCGGCACCGCTCGAGCAGGACCTGGAGGTGACCGGACCGGTCGAGGCCGTCATCTACCTGTCTTCGACCGCCGCCGACACCGATGTCATCGTGCGGCTCTGCGACGTCTATCCCGACGGACGTTCCATGCTGCTCTGCGACGGCATCCAGCGCGCCCGTTACCGGCAGTCGCCTTTCCGCTCCTCGCTGCTCGAACCCGGCAGAGTGTACGAGATCCGGGTCGATCTCTGGGCGACCAGCAATCTGTTCCGGGCGGGACACCGGATCCGCGTCGTCCTCAACAGCAGTTGTTTCCCGAGGTTTGACGTGAATCCGGGGGCGGGGAAGTCCGCGCTCGATTCCGGGGGCAGCTTGAAGGCGGAAAACCAGGTCTACCTGGACGGGTCGCGGCCTTCGCACGTGCTGTTGCCGGTAATGGCCTGAAGGAGGCGCTCTAATGAAGATCACGGAGTGGACCATCCATACTCCGGACAAAGAGTTTCACGTTTTCGTGGAGCTGCACACGGATGAAGGCGTCAGCGGATGGGGCGCGGCTTACTCCCACAAGGGGCAGTTGGTGGGAGCACTCGATTGGCTGAAGCGCTTCGTCATCGGGGAAAACCCGCTGGAAGTGGAGCGCGTCACCGAAAAGCTCCACCAGATCACGTTCTGGCTCGGCCGCGGGGGCGCCATGACGCACGCCATCAGTGCGATCAACATCGCCCTATGGGACGTCGCCGGCAAGGCCTTCGGCCAGCCGGTTTCTGTACTCCTCGGAGGCAGCTATCAGACGGCGGTTCCCGCCTACGGATCGGTCCTCTTCGTTCCTGTGGAAACCCTGCCGCAGCGCATCGAGGAGATGCGCGGCCGAGGCTTCCGCGCCATCAAGCTCGGTTGGGATCCGTTCGGGCAGCAAAGTCTGGCGGATGACGAGATCCTGATCCGCACCGCGAGAAAGGCCGCCGGCGACGAGACGACGCTGCTGATCGACGCCGGCGGAAGCTATCCGTTCTGGAAGCTGCGCCTCAAAGATGCGCTCGAGCGCGCGAGGATGCTGTCGAACTACCGGGTCTATTGGTTTGAGGAGGCGCTGGCGCCCGATGACCTCGAAGGCTATGCGCGCCTGACCGACCAGTCGCCGGTCAAGATCGCTCACGGCGAGGTGCTGACGCGGCGACAGTCGTTCCTGCCGTATTTTCAACGCCGGGCGATGGACATCGTGCAACCGGACGTGTGCAAGGTGGGGGGCCTCTCGGAGGCGCGCCGGATCGCCTGGCTGGCCGCCGAGCACGGCATCGAACTGGTGCCTCACGGATGGAACACGGCGGTCGGCGTCGCGGCCGACATTCACCTGGTGGCTTCACTGCCCACGCGGTCCTATGTAGAGTTCAACGTGGGCAACCCGCTGGTGGAGGAGTTGATCGACCCGCCGTTCCGGCTGGATTCCGAGGGCTGCCTGCGCGTGCCCACGACGCCCGGCCTCGGGGTTGAACTCGACCGGGACCGTCTCAAATATTTTGCCGAGTCTGGTTTCGCGAGCGGCACCTGGACTTGGGACGAGCGGAAGGAGTTCGGAGGGTGATGGGGCCGGGTCAGGCGGCTGGAGTATAATGGTCACTGGGGTGACCACGTGAGGATCAGCACCGTTCGCGAGTTCCGTGATCACGCAACAGGTCTCTTGCGGTCCAAGGATCCGATTCTCGTGACGCGCCGCGGCCGTTTGGCGGGAGTGTTCTTTCCGTGGCCGGAAGCCACGCTGCCGATCGAGTTTAAGCGGGAGCTTTTCAGCGTGCTGAGCGCCGAAGTTCGACGCCAAATCAAAAAGCGGGGGCTCAGCGAAGACGAAGTGGTTGCGGATTTCGAATCCTGGCGGAAGAGCCGAAATCCTCTCACGGCAGAGCAAATGTGAACAGAGCCGAATCCGTCGACACCGCGACATACTGCCGTCCATCCACGCTGTAGGAAATCGGCGAGCTCATGATCTCGGCTCCGGTTTGATAGTGCCACAGCTCCGCTCCAGTGCGGGCGTCCAGGGCGATCAGGTTCCCATCTTTGGACGCGGCGAACAGGACGCCGCCCGCGGTCGATAGCACTCCCGCCGCCCATGAGCCCTGGTGCAAATTGAAATTCCAGCGGATCTCGCCGGTCTGCGGATCGATGGCGCGGATGGCGCCGGGAAACTGGCCCGAGTCTTCTTTCTGGCCGGACCCTGTGTAGGGATCCCCCGGCTTCGGTTCTTTCGTCGTGCTCGTGTAGACGGCGCAGGACTCGCGCGCGCTTACATAAAAAAGCTTCGTTTGGGGGTCCCAGGACGGCGAGGCCCAATTCGTCGCGCCGGACGCATCCGGACACACGTAGGTCCCTTGGGGAGTCGGGTCCATATTGGGTACCAGGACAGGGCGGCCCCGGTCGTCGAGCCCTTTCGCCCAATTCTGTTTTGCGAAAGGCTTGCCCATCAGGAACTCGCCTGTATCACGGTCGAGCACGTAGAAGAACGCGTTGCGGTCGGCGTGCAGCATCAGGTGGCGCATCCGGCCGCGAAACATGCCGTCGGCGAGGACATTAGCCTCGGTGGCATCCCAGTCGTGCGTATCGTGCGGCGTGAATTGGAAGTGCCACTTCCTCTTCCCGGTCTTGGGATCGAGCGCGAGAACGCTGCAGGTATAAAGGTTATCTCCGGCGCGAACCGTGCCATCGTAATCGGGTGATGGATTCCCGGTTGACCAGAACAACGTATCGGTCTGCGCGTCGTACGTGCCCGTCATCCACGTCGGGCCGCCGCCAAAATCGGCCGAGTTGCCGGCCCACGTAGAACGCGCCGGGTCATCCTTGCCAGGCGTGACGTTGACGCGCCACAGTTTCGCGCCAGTCGCGGCGTCATAGGCGTCGACGAAACCGGTGAGGGCGCATTCGCCGGCCGTGATACCGACGATGATCTTGCCATCGATAGCCAGCGGCGCGTGCGTGATCGACACGCCGGTCTTGTAGTCTTCGACCACGACATCCCAGATGGGATTTCCCGTCTTCGCGTCGAGCGCGACCAGGTGCGCGTCCAGGGTGGCCATGTAAAGACGGTTGCCCAGAATCGCGAAGCCGCGGTTCGTCATGACGGTGCAATTCGAATGGATGTCCGCCGGGAGCCGGCGCGAGTAGCGCCAGATCGCGCGGCCGGTGCGCGCATCGAGCGCGGCGGCGTTATTGAGAGGACCGGTGACAAACATGACGCCATCGACCACCAGCGGCGTCGTTTCGATCCTTGTTCCGCCGAACTGGTAAGACCACGTGCTGGCGAGCGAACGAACATTAGCCGGCGTAATCGACGAGAGTCTGCTGTAGTGCGTTCCCCGCAGGTCGCCCCAATAGGTGAGCCAGTTTTGCGGCTCTTTGTCGGCCGCCTTCAACCTCTCGAAGGAAACGTTCTCCGGGCTGTGGACCCGGCCGGTCACCAAATTTATGGGCGGTGCTGTTTTCAAGAAGGCGATCACGTTGTCCATCTGCGGGCCGGAGACCGCCGCTTCCGGCATCAGCGATTTTCCGGTGAGCCGGAAGCTCGCCAGGTCCTTCTTCAGCAGCAGATGCAGCTTCTCGGTTTCATCCATCATCTGCAGCGAGAAGGTGTCTTCGTTCTTGCGCACGCCGCGAAGCTGGCTGCCGTCGCGCCGCCGGACCTCGACGGTTTCGAAGCCGTGCACAAGGTCCCGGTGCGGCTGTGAAATGATCCCTTGCAGTTCACGGACGGTCTTGGCCTCTCCGATCCGGCTGAGGTCGGGGCCGAGCCGGCCGCCCTGTCCTCGGTACATGTGACAGCGGCTGCAGCCGGCCGCGCCGAAAAACAACTGTTGTCCATTTGCGGCGTCCCCTGTTACGGGAAGATCGGGACCTCCGGCTTTCAACGACCGGAGATAAGCCACGATGGAGCGTGCATTTTCGACCGGCATGGGAAATGCGGCCATCTGCGTTCCGGCAATGCCGCTGATGATGTTCTGAACGATCTCGGATTCGAGACCGCCCCGGTTCAGCTTGCCGGTGAGGTCCGGCCCGCGTCCGCCTTTTGCGTTCTGCCCGTGGCAAACGGTGCAGGACTGCTCAAACAGCCGGCGCCCGTCGTCGATCCGCTGCGAATCCGACTGCTGGGCGAGCGCCGTGCCGGCGCCGGCGAGCAGCAGCCCAAGGACAAGAAATCGGGAAGACATTAGGTCCCTCCACAAATGCGGGCATCGATCCCCCGTGAGACGCGAGGCCTGCCCCAGCCAAACGACCACCATTCTATCCCCTGTGGTTGCGTCGCGGTACTGTGCGCGTTGAACCCCGTCGCCGGAGGTGTGAGCCGCCAACACCGCCATCCAGTTGATTGACACGTGGCTCGATTCATAGAATACTCCTCTTGCGCCCTTGAGGAGACCTGAATGCTTCGCCGTTCGATCCCGCTTCTGATCTTCAGCACTTGCTGGATTTCCGTTCTGCGGCCGGAGTCGCTACCGCTGCGCTGGCTCGATCTCACGAGCGCAACCCTGGAGGTAAACGGCTTGCCGTGGTACGGCGAAAACAGCGGCGAGATGTTCCGGCTGCCACGCCGGTTGGAAGATCAGTTCCGGCCGCCAGTCTGGAATTTGGCCAAATCGCCCAGCGGAGGGAGGCTTCGCTTTCACACCAATTCCACCGCGCTGGCAATCCGACTGGAATACCCATCCGCTCCGAGCATGGCCAACATGCACGCCTTCGGGCAGACCGGAGTGGACCTATACACGGACGGCGTCTACCGGGGGACGGCCATCGCCGACAAGGACGCCGCACCCGGCAAGACGTACGAACACGTCTACTTCAACTTGCCGGACCAGCCCAGGGTCGAGCGCGACGTTACCCTGTACCTCTCGCTCTACAAGCCCGTCAAAGTGTTGGCGGTCGGCGTGGATCGCGATGCAAAGATGGGGCGCGCCCGGCGCTTCGCTCTGGCGAAGCCGGTCCTGTTTTACGGCACCTCGATCACACAAGGAGGCTGTGCCAGCCGGTCCGGTCTCAGCTACCAGGCGATCCTCGGGCGCATGCTGAACCTGGACTTTGTCAATTTGGGTTTCTCGGGCAATGGCTTAGGCGAGCCGGAAGTGGCTCGCGTGGTGGCCGAAGTCGATGCTGCCTGCTTCGTTCTGGATTTTGCTCAAAACAACCGGACCGTGGAGTCGCTGGCGCAGGCGTATGGTCCGTTTATGGAGACGATCCGCAATGGACATCCCGACACGCCCATCCTGGCTATTACTCCTATCTACGCCGCCGGCGAGCTGAACGGGCAAAGCCGTAACGAGGCAATGCGCGCTCATATCCGGGAGGTGGTGAGCCGGCGGATTGCGGCCGGCGACCGCAACATCCAGGTCGTTGAAGGCACCGACCTGCTCGGCCCCGCACAGGGCGACGGCCTCGTGGATGGCACCCATCCCAACGATCTGGGTTTTCAATGGATGGCCAATGGGTTGGCCTCGCGCCTGCGGAAACTGCTGGCGCTGCCGCCCGGCTCTCACTGATGCGATCGCAAGCACGCCGGCCCAACGAGCGATTAGTCCCGCGCCTGTCCCGGCTACTACAATAAGGTATGGCTAGAGGATGGGAGAGCAAGTCCGTTGAAGGTCAGATCGAGGAATTCGAATCCCGACGGCGCTTATCCTCCAAAGGGGAACTCACCCAGGAACAGATCGAACGGCTGCGGCAGAGAGAGACCCTGCTGCTCTCGCGCACGCGTGTTCTCCATGACCTCGAGCAGACACGCCAACCCCGGCATCGGAAAATGCTCGAGGCCTCGCTCGCTTATCTCAATGCCAAGTTGACCGAGTTAGGATGACATACGCCCGGCGCCCAGCCAGCCATCGGGCCATGCCCGACCCAAACGAGCGCCACCCTGTGCTCCGGCCCAGGCGGCGCCAGCCAGGAGCTGCTGACTAAAACAGCGCGTCTGAAGCTCTTGCGCGCGCCACCCGTCGGTTAGCCGGGTGTTGATTCTGACTCCTGACTTCTGTCTTCTTGTTCTAGCTGAACCTGGGCAAAAGCACCAGGTCCTCACGCGGCACCGTCTCCAAGGGATGACCCGCTTTCTGCCACGCCTTCAGTCCACCCACTATCACGTACGCATCAAATCCTTTTTCCCGCAGCATATGCGCCACCCGGGCGCTGGTCGCCTCGCGTATTCAAGTACAGTAAAGATAGATCTGCTTTTCCTTGGGCAGGGTCTGCATGGTCGTATGCAGATTATTGGGTTCGAGGCGGATGGAGCCGGAAATGCGTCGCGCCCCGGCGTCGTAGTAGCCGTGGCTGCGGACGTCGGCAATCAGGATCGCCAACGGGTCCTGGCTATCCCGGCGGGCTGCCAGCTCCGCAACCTCTACCCGCGGCGCCACGCTATACATGCGATGCTTCCGGTAGAGCCATACCCGATGCGTGATGTAAGCCAGAAGGCCGATCAGAATCAGCCATTCGATCGCGGTGCTGACTGCCTGGAGGCCGCGGACGATCACCTGGAGCAGTTCCTTGAACAGGAACCCAGTTGCCCCGTACGCCAGAACGTAGGCCAGCACTCCTCCGAAATCCAGGCGTAGAAACTGTCCCAGCTTCATATTCATGCTGCCCGCCAGCGGCGGGGCCATGGTATTAATCCCGGGGATGAACTTTGCGAACAGCAGCGTGGTGCGTCCGCGCCTGTAAAAGGACTCGGCCGAGCGCAGGATGCACGTTTCCGGATTCAGGGAAATGCGGCAGAGGAGGCCCAGTAACCCCCAGCCTGCGTAGCGGCCCAGTAGGTAGAGCAGGGTATCGCCCAGCAGCATGGCCAGCGCCGCTACCGGC
The DNA here is from genome assembly GCA_041477005.1 of Terriglobia bacterium. Lineage (GTDB taxonomy): Bacteria > Acidobacteriota > Terriglobia > Bryobacterales > JACQDG01 > JBGOUJ01. The sequence continues at coordinate 36,549 of JBGOUJ010000010.1, forward strand.
AGCGCGATCACCGGCCGCAAGCTGCCCCTGGCAGACGCCGCCCCCGCGGCCAGTAGCGCCAGCGCACCGGGAATGGGGACTCCGATGGCCTCTAGAAAGAGAACCAGAAACAAGCTCTCGTAGCCATACTTGGTGAGCGTGCTGACGATGTCCGGCATGTCTCGAGTTTTTGAAATCCTTGGCGCGTCTGATTTTTTCCAGCACAAGGTTAGCAGAAAAGCGCAAGTTCGCTCAAAGCCTGCCCTGTTAAGGTAGTTCCCGGGGGTCTCGTCATGAAAAAGGTATTTTTGGTCTCCATGGCCTTCGTCGTGCTCGGCTCGAGCGGGGGCGGGGCGTGCGCGGCCGAGAAGGGCGAAGTTTACGGCGTCGTCCTGTTTGCCAGGGACCTGATGATCCCGATGCGAGACGGGGTGAAGCTGGCCACGGACATCTACCGGCCGGCCATCGACGGCGTACCGCTGGCGGATCGCCTGCCGCTGCTGCTGCAACAGACGCCGTACAACAAGGGGGGGCCGCAACTGGCGGAGCAGGCCAAGTATCTTGCCAGCCACGGCTACGTGGTCGCACTGCAAGATGACAGAGGCACGTACAAATCGGAAGGGGTGCTGATCAAGTACATCGGTTTCGGAAAGGACGCCTACGACACCATCGAATGGCTCGCCCGTCTCCCGTACACCGATGGCCGGATCGGCATGTGGGGCACCTCGTACGCCGCGCACGCCCAGGCGAGCGCCGCCATGGTTCATCCGCCGGCTCTCAAAACGGTGGTTCTCAACTGCGGCGGCCTGTACAACGGGTGGGAGTACAAGATTCGCAATCACGGGGCGTTCGAACTCGCACAGCAGATCGGATGGGCGTTCGAGCAGGCGGCGGCGCAGCCGAACAACCCCGTGGCCCGGGAGTTGCTGCGGCATGAGAAGGCGGCGGATTGGGTGGGCGTCATTCACGCGAAGCGGGGTCTCAATCCGTTGTCCAGCGTGAAGAATTTCGAGGATAACCTCTTTGAGCAGATGACGCACGGGAACTACGACGACTATTGGAAGCAGAGCGACATGAACTGGTCGCTGGCGTACGAGCAGACGGCCGACATTCCCATGTTGCACGTCACCGGCTGGTACGACTCGTACACGGGCGGGACCATCAAAAATTATGTCGCTCTCTCGAAAATCAAGAAATCGCCGGAGAAGCTGCTGGTCGGTCCCTGGCTGCACGGCAGGAA
>JBGOUJ010000011.1:0-35633 GCA_041477005.1 Terriglobia bacterium
CTCGATACCCATACGTAGCCCATCCCGTCATACCAGCGCCAATATCCCGACCGAAACGGCGCCCAGCCCTCCGGGACGCGCGGTTGCCAGACCTTGCCCAGGTCGGCGGTGTCCATCCACTTGCCCTGGGCGTTCAACTCGCCTAAACCGGAAGGAAATAGACCGGAAGGAAATAGACCGGAAGGAAATGCCGCCAGCTTCGGGCCTGTCGCCGGAGAACTCTCCGGGGCGCCGTCTGGGGCGCTGTCTTGGGCGCTGTTTTGACTCACCGCTTCCCGATCGCGCTGCTCGTTCCATTGGTCGAGCGGCCGCGCGCTCACTTCGCGGAACAACTGGAACCGATCCGTCGCCTGCGGATCGACTCTAACGGTCGTGCCTTCCGGAAGCTCCATTTCCGCCGCTCGGGAGCTGAACCGGACGCGGCCCTCCAGAATCGCTACGGTCGATGTATCCTGCCCCGCATCCACCCGCACACGCGCCCCACCCAAGAAGGTGATCTCCAGGCCGGGCGCCACTACAATGAACGCGTCGAGACCGACAGGCTCGGCGGTGGCATAGAGCGTGCCGCGCTCGAGGGACACCAGGCTGATCCGCTGGCCGGTCGAGAGGCGCGCCAAATCGGAAAGCTCGGCCAGCGCCGCGGGACCCAGCCGGACCATGCTGCCCTCATCCAGCTCGATCTCGGCGCGTCCGCCGGCGGGCGTTTCCACCCAGAATCCCTGCCCCATCGGCAGATTGCGCTCGGCGGGGATCCGCTCGCCGCTCTGGGGCTGCTCGATCGTCACGGCGCCTTCGGCCAGGGTCAGCCGCACAAAGCGCAGATGCATGTCGGCAGGGAGCGAAGAAACCGGAAGAAGAAACCCCAGGGCGACGGCTAAGCAGGGCACACGCATGACCCGCCTCCACAGTTAAGACGCCGGCATCGCGCCAACCGTTGCCCCATTCTCTACCGATGGCAGTGCGATCATCGCGGTAGGATCAAGATGGTGGACGACCAACTTCTCCTCGACCACATCGGCCGGCTGCCCCACGGGCGGGCCAACTACAAGCAACTGGTGCGCGAACTGGGCGCGAAGGGCGACGAGCGCCGCGATCTCGACCGCCTGCTCGAGAGCCTGGTCGAACGTGGCAGGCTGATCGAGGCCCGCTCCGGTCACTACCTGCTGACCGAGCGACAGAGCGAATACGTTGCCGGCCGGCTAAGCCTGCACCGCGACGGCTACGGCTTCGTCATTCTCGACCGGACCGCCGGCGCGGCCCAGCCGGACATCTACGTCGATGCCCAGTCGGCGGCGGGCGCCATGCATGGCGACCGGGTGCTGGTGCGGCTGCGCGGCCCCTCCGAAGGCCGGCTGGTCCGCATCCTTTCCCGCGCCCACACCGAAGTGGTGGGTCAGTTCCACTACAGCGGGCGCGGCAGCTACGTAAAGCCTTACGACGAGAAGATCCGCGAAGACATCGTGATTCCGCCCGGCGCCGAGCTTCCGCCAGAGGCGGACACGTCGCCGGCGGAAGTCGGGCCGGCCGCCGGGGCGGACACGACACCGGCGGGAGTTGGGCCGGCCGCCGGGCAGGCCACGCCGCAGAAGCGCCGGCCCCTCTCCCGGCCAATCGACCGGCTGGGCGAGGTCCGGGCGGTCCAGGTTTCGAGCGCCGAAGAGATGGACCGCGCCGTAGTGAACGTCGAGCTGACCGACTTCCCGACGCCGACCGAGCCGCCGCGCGGCCGGGTGATCGAGGTGCTGGGCCGGCCGGGTGATTTCGGCATCGACGTTGAGATCATCATCCGCAAGCACCACCTGCCTCATCGCTTCCCCGCCGAGGTCCTCGAAGAGGCCGAACGCCTTGAGGCGGTGATCGGCGCCGGGGAAATCGAGCGCCGCCGGGACTTTCGCGCCCTCGAGATAGTGACCATCGACGGCGAAACGGCCCGGGATTTCGACGACGCCGTCTGGGTGGAGCGGCTGGCCAACGGCCACTTCCAGCTCCAGGTCCACATCGCCGACGTGGCCCATTACGTCCGCGAGGGCTCGGCGATCGATCGGGAAGCGCGGCTGCGCGGAACAAGCGCGTATTTTCCCGACCGCGCCGTGCCGATGCTCCCCTACGAGCTCTCGACTGGCCTCTGCTCGCTCAACCCGCGCGCCGACCGGCTCGTTCTATCCGTGCTGCTCGAAATCGACCCACAGGGAGACGTGGTCCAGGCCGATTTCGGCGAGGGCGTGATTCGCAGCGCCGAGCGGATGACCTACACCGACGTGAACCTGGTGCTGGCCGGCGATGCGGCGCTGCGAGAGCGTTACGCACCGCTCGTCGCCCGCTTCGAGCGGATGGGCGAGCTGGCCCAGATCCTGAACCGGAGGCGCCACAAGCGCGGCTCGATGGACTTCGATCTGCCCGAGCCGCTAATCGAGTTTGACGAGTCGGGCTTCGTCACCTCGATCGTCCGGGCCGAGCGCAACATCGCTCATCGGCTCATCGAGGAGTTCATGCTGGCGGCCAACGAGGCCGTTGCCTCGCTGCTCGAAAAGCGGCTCCCGGCCTCGCTCTATCGCATCCACGAAAAGCCGGATTCGCGCCGGGTAATGGAATTCGAGCAGGTGGCGGCAACGTTCGGTTATTCGCTCGGCGTCGGCCCCGTGCAGGCGCGGGATTCCGGCTACACGGTCCGCCACCGGGACCATACCACCTCCCGAAGGGAGGACAGGACAAAGTCCCGGCGCAGTCTCGTCCTGCCGGAAGGCGACCTGTCCGTCACCTCCCGGCACTATCAGAAGCTGATCGCCCGCATCGCCGGAAAGCCCGAAGAGCGCATCCTGAGCTACCTGATGCTGCGCTCGCTCAAGCAGGCCCGCTACAGCGAGGAAAACCAGGGTCACTTCGCCCTGGCCTCGCCCTGCTACACCCATTTCACCTCCCCGATCCGCCGCTACCCGGACCTGGTGGTCCACCGGCTGCTGAAATCCGTGCTCGCGAGCAAGCCGTCGACCGCGGGCGCCCAGCCCGGCGCCGGCAAAGCCCTGCTACACGGGGTGGGGGAGGAGTGCTCCTTCACCGAGCGGCGCGCCGCCGAGGCCGAGCGCGAGCTGCTCGACTGGAAAAAGGCCCGCTTCATGGAAGAGCGGCTGGGCGACGAGTTTTCTGCCATCGTGGTGAGCGCCAACCGCTACGGCCTGCTGGTCGAGCTGCTCGACCTGTTCATCGAGGGTTGGGCGCCCATCGAGACCTTCAGCGGCGACCGCTATACCTACCGGGAAAGCCTGCGGGCCATCGTCGGCGAGCGCCGGAAGCGGAAGTTCACGATCGGCGACCGCCTGACAGTGCGGGTGGACCGCGTGCAGGCTCTCGAGCGGAAAGTCTTGTTTTCTTGGGTTCCCGAGCGGTAGTGACTCGCCAAGGAATTGGCGCGCGCCGCAATCTTGTCGGCCCTCTCTGCTCTCACCGGCGTTCCAAAGCTCCTGTTTTCACAGCTTCGCTTTTGGCGCGGGAGTTGCTGGGCTACCCACGGAGCTCACCATGATTACCCCACCGTTGCATTCGACCAAGGCTGCACCTCAACCCGCGCCGGCGTCGTCGCCCGCACAGCACGGGAGGATAAGTCACTTTCAGGCTCTGTTCGAGCAGAAGCCCCTCGACGAGCCCGAAGCGCCCCTCCCCAAGCCGTCGCAGGCGGCACTGCAGGCGGTCGCTGGACTCGCCAAGCCCTCACAGACGTCGGTTCAGACGGTCGCTCGTCTCGCCCACCCGTCGCAGACGGCCGTTCAGACGGTTGCTCCGCTCGCCCAGCCGTTACAGAAAGCGGTTCAGACGGCCGCTTCCCTCGCCCAGACGGCACGGACGGCGGTTCAGTCGGTCGCTCGCCTCGCCCAGCCGTTACAGAAGGTGGTTCAAACGGTCGCTCCCGCACCAACGGCACGGACGGCGGTTCAGACGGTCGCTCGTCTCGCCCAGCCGTCGCAGATGGCGGTTCAGACGGACGCTCCGCTCGCCCGGCCCTTACAGACGGTGGTTCAGACCGTCGCTCCCCTCGCCCAGACCGCACTCAACACGATCGGGTCCCTCGCACAGCCCGGACCGACGATCCCGGCGGGAACGATCCACACCCAGGCAGCACAGCCGCTCCAACCGGCCGTCTCCGCCACTGCCAGCGACCCGGCGCCGCCCACCACGACACCCGCCGCCCCTTCAGGCGCTCCGCCCCAGGTTCCCGGACTTGACCTGCGGGAATACACCCCAATTCAGGCGACTGTCGCGCTCAACCCGTTGCTCGCTGCAATCAAGAACGCCGGGATCGACCCCAACAGTCTCCAATTCGATCAGCTTCAGGCCTATGAGGCTTTCCCAGGCCGGGCGGACCTGAGCTACACCACGCAGCAGATCCTTATCCGCGGTCCCAAGGGCGCTCAACTGTTTGACTTGAATCTGGCCTTGAAAACGCCCTGGGTGACCGCGGCCGAGCTGCGTTACTACGGCGTGGTCTGATCAGCTCGCGTGCAGTTGCCGAACCTTCAACAATAGATCCATCTCTCCGCGCGAGAGCTGGGTTCGGGCGACCGCCGACCCTCGAGGATTGCCGTTGGCCGCCCGTGCCGGCGGCGGGCTTGCCGGCCATTCCCGCCGGCTTTGAATGGGCGCCTTCCAGGCCGCCGCCTGCTTCCACAGCCGCTCCACGTGCAGCAGCCGGAAATGCAGGCCGGCCGTCGCCGCCTCAAACCTCTTCTTGATCAGGCCGCACTCCGCCTCGCGTGCAATGATCTCGCAGCGGGCGGCCTCGGCGCGGCGGAACAGCACCCACACCAGCCCGGCGAGAATGGTTTCCACGCCGATGTGAATCAACTCCAGATCGCTTGTCATGATAGCCATCCTTTCCCGCAAACGCGCACAACACAGCGCGGCGCCAGCGGTTTCCGGTCTTACCGGGCGCGCCGCGCCCCCCTGTGCGTTTAGAAAATCGAGCGAATCCGCTCCTGCCGGCTGACAATCTCGGTCACCCGGATGCCGTAATTTCCGTCCACGACCACCACCTCGCCGCGGGCGATGACGTAGTTGTTGATCAACACTTCGACCGGCTCGTTGGCGAGCCGGTTCAGTTCCACAATCGAGCCGGAGGAAAGCTTCAAGACATCTTTCAGGGGCAGTTGCGTGCGGCCGAAGGTCACGCATAGGGGTAATTCGACCTCCATCAACAGCTCGAGATTGCGAGGCCCGCCGGCGGGGGCGGCGGCCGGAGGCGCCGCGGGTACAGAAGGTGGGCTGGCTGCTTCCGCCGGGCCTTCCATAGCCACAAGCAATTCCACGTTGGCCGCCACGCCCACCACGTAACTCGATCCCTCCCAGGGAAACTCGATCTGGAGCACCTGGCCGGGGTCATACGGGCCCTCGACCACTTGGGCGGGGGAGAAGCTGACTCGCCGCCCGAGCCGGTGTGAGATCGCGTCGCCGGCGCCGGCGGCGGTCTGGTTAAGCACCTCGACGAACGTGTCACGGCATTCCCCTTCGGCCAGCGTCTCGCCGCCCGAAACCATGCGGCCCAGCGCCTCGATGGTCGGCTGCGGCGCCCCTGCCCACAGAGCGGCCCCGGCGACAACGTCCAAGACGAGGCGGCACCAGGTGGGGGCGGGCCAGTCATCCGGGCGCCGGCAAGCCGTCTGAAATTGCGCCGAGCCCAACGTCTCGGCGCCCGTCATCGCGTCCACAGCCCGGCGCAGCGCCTCCTGCCAGGCCAGGGTCAGCCAGTGCCGGGGCCCTTCCGCCCTCCACAATTCGCTGACCGGGTTGGAAGAGACGCCTGCCAAATCGATCACCCGTGATCGGAGCCGTGGATCAGGATGGCGCGGTTTCGGCCGGCCACCACCACCTCACCCACGAATTTGCCCTTGCCGTTGACGCTGAGGTGCACCGGCCGGCTGAGCGGAACATCGAACGTCATCACATCGCCCTGTTCCAGGTGCAGCAGGTCTGCGGCGCGAATCGTACCGCCTTCCAGGCGCGCGTCGATCGTCACCGGCAGCCCGGCGGCAATGCGCATCATCGACTGCTGGTCCTGGTCGTTGGCGGTCTTCCGCCGCAACGACCATTGCTGCTCGAATTGCTGTCCGAGCATCTTCACCATGATCGACGGAATGCCGAAGTTCATCATGCCGCGATTGTCGCCGGTGGTGATTTCGAAGCCGATCGCCACGATGGCCTCGTTCGGCGACAGAATCTGGATCAATTGCGGCTGCGTCTCCATCGACTCGATCGTAAAGTTGATCTCGTGGACGGGCCGCCAGGTCTCGGTCAGATCGTGCAGCACGATGCGCAGCACCCCTTCGATGATGCTCTGCTCGATCTCGGTGATCTCGCGGAACTCTTTCATGCTGGCCTTGCCGGTGCCGCCGAGCAGGATGTCGAGGATCGGAAACACCAGCGACGGGTTGATCTCGAGCACCCCGTTGCCGTCGAGCGGCTTCATGCCGATGGTCGAGATACAGGTCGGGGTAGGCAGGTATTGTAGGAATTCGGCGAAAGAAAGCTGCTCGACCGACACCAGGTGCACCACCACGTAGGCGCGCAGGTAGGCGCCGAGCGAGCTGGCCAGGTTGCGAGCGAAGAAGTCGTGGAGCAGGTGAATCGAGCGAAGCTGCTCCTTGGGGATGCGGTCGGGCCGGCGAAAATCATAGGTGAAGGACTTCTTGGCCGCCGCCTTGGCCTCCTCCACCCCAACCGTGCTCGCCTCTCGGAAAAGCCGGTCTATCTCGTCCTGGGAAAGCTGGGTTTCAAATGCCATAAGAAAGCAGCCATCAGCCATCAGCCATCGCCCGTCAGCCGTAAGTCATCGGCGCATCGGTCGTCAGCGTCAGCTATCGGCCCTCGGCCATCAGCGATCAGTCACTAGCAACCGCTTGCTGAAAGCTGACGGCTGAAAGCTAATGGCTGCAACACTCGTTAGCTAGGCCATCTGGCGCGTAAGTAGGTGCGCAGCCGTAAGATGGCTTGGGATTTCAGTTGCGAGACGCGCGTCTCGTGCATTTTTAACACCTCGGCGATCTGGCGAAGCATCAACTCTTCGTAATAGTAGAGCGTCAGGATCGTGCGCTCGACGCGCGGCATCCGGTCCAGGGCCGTCGAGATCAGCTTCTCGAGCTCCGCGCGCTCGAGCAGGCTCGACGGCCACTGGTCCTCATCATCGGAGATGAAGCGCAGGGCGTCGATCGTCTCACCGTCACCGCCGGCGTGCTCGAGCCGCGCCAGGTTGACCGCCCGCACCTCGACCAGCCACTCGTGATATTCCGTCAGGGAGATCCCTAGCTCCTCGGCAATCTCCTCCTCGCTCGGCGTGCGGTTGTGCTTCTTCTCGGCCATCATGATGCCCGCTTCGATCAGCTTGGCCTTGCGGCGCTTGTTGCGCGGCGCCCAATCGAGCTCGCGGAGACTGTCCAGGATGGCGCCCCGGATCTTGTATTCGGCGTAGGTCTTGAGTTTGACGTTCAGCCGGGGATTGAAATTGTCGATGGCCGTAATCAACCCGATGATGCCGGCGCTGATCAGGTCTTCCAGGCCCACGCTCTGGGGCAGTTTTTCATGGATGCGTGAGGCGATCAGCTTGACCTGGGGCAGGTGCTCCAGGATCAGCCGCTCCCGCTCGGCCGTTGCGTCCGTGCTCGCCGGCAGCGAAGTCACGATCGGATGAGTGCCCGGCATGGCTGTTTCCCTCAACGTCCAACCGCCCCCACGGCGCGGTTCCCGATCCAGCCCGCCAGCGCGTCGCGTGTGGCGGCCAGCAGATCCTCCGGCACCCTCTGCCCGGTCCCCAAAAACGAGATCGGCCACCGCGTGCGCATGGCCTCGTTCAGCAGCGAGCCGAAAGAGAGCGTCTCGTCCAGCTTCGTGAACAGCAGCTTGCGGGGCCCGAAGATCCGGTATTCCTCGATGAGACGGTGCAGGTCCCGGGGCTTGGTCGAGGCGCTCAGCACCAGGTGGACGTCGATGTCAGCTCGAGAACCCAGGAACTCCGCCAGCTCGGCCGATCGCTGCATTTCGCTGAGACCGTAACCCGGCGTGTCGATCAGGACGAAGTCGGCTCCGGGGCCCTCCGGATCCTGGAAGCCGTCGAGGGCGTCGCGCAGTTCCTTCACCTCATCGACCGCCGTCCAGTCCACGCCGAGAATGCCGGCATAAGTCTCGATCTGATGGACCGCCGCCACCCGGAAGTTGTCGGTCGTCACCAGGTGCACCCGCCGCCGCTCGCGCAGGCCGTATTGCACCGCGAGCTTGACCAGGGTCGCGGTTTTGCCCACTCCGGTCGGCCCGACCAGGGCTACGGTCGGCGGCCGAAAGCCCGAGCGGCCGAGTTCGTCGGAAACGGCCAGCAGCTTCAAGAGCTGCCCGACCAGGCTTTGCTCCAGCTCCCCCTGGGTGGCCCCGCGCTCTGCCAGGGGCGTCAAAGCGGCCACCAGTTGCGCCGCCGGCTCCGGGGCCAGGTCGTTGGCCGTCAGGTCCCGGTAAAGCCGGGCGAGCTGGGGCTGGCAGAGAAACTCGCCGGTCGGCAGATAGCAGGTGTGGGTGTAGCTGTAGAGCATCCGGCGGATCTCCTGAATCCCCTCGGAAAGCTCGGCAAGCTGGTCGCCCGCCGGCCCGGCGGGTCGGCCGCTCGGCCCCGCGGGTCGGCCCCTCCGCCCGGCAGGTCCGTCGCCCGGCGCCGCAAGTTGGTCACCTGCCATCCGGGCGGGCGATCGGGAGGCAGCTTTTTCGCTGGTGAAGGCGAAACGAACTTCGTACAGACCCAGATGGCGCTCGTCGGGCGTCGTCTTCCGCGAATCGAGCAGCACGGCATCGTCGCCGAGTTCGAGGCTCGCCTGGCGAATCGCCGATTCCACGCTCTCGGAATGGTAGGCTTTGATTATCATTGGATCAGCCCCAGCGACACGACCTTCACCGTGGCTGGAATCTCGGCGTGGGAGAGAACCGCTACCTGTGGCAGGGTGCTCTCACAGATCTGCCGCAGGGCGAACCGCACCTCGGCCCCCGCGATGACCACGCCCGGGCCTTGCAGGCTCCCCAGACACTTCTTGAACTTTTCCAGGATCTCGCGGATCGTCGCCGGCGGTAGGTTGAGGCGTGTGGTGACCTCGGTATGCTCGATGGCCGCCCGCAAGGTATCCTCCATCGCCGGGTCGACAAAGAAGGCGGCCAGCTCTCCCTGCTCGTTTAAGTACGGCTTCACTACGGTCCGGCAGATCGATTGCCGGACGTATTCGACCAGCAGCGTCGAGTTCTTGGTCAGGTTCGCCGCCTCTCCCAAGGCCTCCAGAATGCTCACCCCGTCCCGAATCGAGACCCGCTCCCGCAGCAGCCCTTGCAAGACACGCTGCACGAGCGACATGGGCGCCAGTTTCGGCACCAGGTCCTCGACCAGCTTGGGATTCTCCTCTCCCACGCGATCGAGCAGCTTCTTGGCCTCCTGCCGGCTGAGCAGCTCGTGGGCGAAGGCTCGGATCAGCTCGGTGAGATGCGTGGCCAGGATGTTCGGGGGATCGACCACGGTGTAGCCCAGGTTGCGGGCGCGCTCGGCTTGCGAAGCCTCGACCCAAACCGCCGGAATCCCAAAGGCCGGCTCGCGGCACTCCACGCCCTCGACGGGGGGGAGGGTGCGGCCGGGATTGATGGCCAGCTCGGAATTCGCCCGCAGCTCAAAGCGGGCAATCTCGGCGCCTTTGAGCAGCACGACATACTCGCGCGAGCGCAGGTTCAGGTTGTCGGTCACCCGCACCGGCGGCATCAGAAAGCCCAATTCGGTCGCCAGTTGCCGGCGCACCGCCGCGATTCTCTTGAGCAGGGTGCCGCCCTGGGCCGCATCGACCAGCTTCACCAGACCCAGCCCGACCTCAATGGCCAGCGGATCCACGCGCAGCAGGCCTTCCAGGTTTTCGCGCTCCGAGGCCGGCTGCGGCCGGGGCGGCGCCACGTCCTGGGCCGCCGCCCTTTGCCGCATGCTCCAGCCGAGACCGCCGGCGCCCGCGCCCAGCAGCAGAAACGGCAGGCCGGGCAGCCCCGGTACCGCTGCCAGCACCCCCAGCACCCCCGCGCCAATCAGCAGCGGCTCGGGCTGAAAGAATAACTGCCGGCTGAAATCCACCCCTAGTCGCGAGTCGGCCGCCGCGCGCGTCGTGATTAATCCGCCCGAGACCGAAATCAGCAGCGCCGGCACCACCGTCACCAGGCCGTCGCCGACCGTCAGTACCGTATAAGTTTGAAACGCCCGCTCCAGTGCCAGGCCATGCTGCAGCACCCCGATCAGAAATCCGGCCACGATGTTGACCGCCGTGATAATGATGCTGGCGATGGCGTCGCGCTGCGTAAAGCGCACGGCGCCGTCCATGGCCCCGTAGAATTCCGCCTCGCGAGCCGTCTCCTGCCGCCGCGCCCGCGCTTCGGTTTCGTCGATCAGCCCGGCGTTCAGATCCGAATCGATCGACATTTGCTTACCCGGCATGGCATCCAGCGTGAATCGCGCCGTGACCTCCGAGATGCGCACCGCCCCGTGGTTGATCACCACGTACTGGATGGCGATCAGCAGGATGAAAATCACCACCCCGATGACGTAATTGCCCCCTACCACAAACTGCCCGAACGACTCGATCACCCGCCCCGCCGCCGCCGTGCCCGTGTTGCCGTTGAGCAGAATCAGCCGGCTCGAAGAGATATTCAACCCCAGCCGGAACAGCGTTAGCAGCAGCAGCAGCGAAGGGTAAACGCTGAACTGCACCGGGCGGGTAATATACATGGTCACGATCAGGGTGATCACCGACAGCGTGATGTTGGTCGAGATCAGCAGGTCCAGCAGGAGCGGCGGGACCGGCAGGATCATGATCAACACCACCCCCACCACGGCCACGGGCACGGCCATGTTGAGGTTGCGGGTGGTTCTCTGATCGAGAGCCGCTTCCATGGTTTGCGCTCCAGCCCTTAGGCGCCGCAACGCGGATCGTGGAACGTGTATCCGTGGTCTCCGGCCTCGGGGCCCACGATCCACGATCTACGATCCGCGGTCCTCCTTTAGGCCTGTTTCGTTAATCGGAAGATGTAGGCTAAAATTTCAGCCACGGCGCGATAAAGTGCGACCGGAATTTCACTTCCCACCTCACAGCTCTTGTAAAGGGCCTGGGCCAAAGGTGCGTTTTCGACCACCGGAATGCCGTATTGCTCGGCTACCCGCCGGATCCGCTCCGCCAGGTAGTTCTGGCCTTTGGCGGTCACCATCGGCGCCCGCATGCCCTCCAGGTGGTACTCCAGGGCTACGGCGTAATGGGTGGGGTTGGTGATGACGACGCTGGCCTTGGGAACCTTGCTCATCATGCGCCGCCGCATCATCTCGCGCTGCAGCCGCCGGAGGCGCGCCTTGATCAACGGATTTCCTTCCAGATCCTTCTGCTCCTGCCGGACTTCGTGCTTGGTCATGCGCAGCTTGCGGTGAAGCGACTGGCGCTCCCGGAAGTAGTCCCAGGCGCCCAGCGCCAACAGGGCCACGGCGGCCTTTCCCAGCAGGCTTTGGAGCGAGTTGCCAACCAGGGCGGTCGCCGCCAGAAGCGATTGCCGGGGCAGCCCCAGGAACGGTTCCATATTCTGCTCCACCACCGTCCAAACGGCCCAAGCAAACAGGGGAAACAGCACCAGGGCTTTGAGAGTCTCCCGCAGGTTCTGCGCCGGCAGCTCGCGCAGCCGTCCGGCCGGACTCAACCGCGAAAAATCGAGCTTCAACCTTTTAGGCGTGATCGCGAAACCGGTCTGCAGCAAGTGCATGAGGAGCGAGGAGCCGACCAGGGCGAGCGCCAGGTAGAGCAGCAGGGCGAGCGGCCCGCGCAGCAGCTCCACCACCAGCTCCCGCAGCCGGCCAATTTCCAAACCCTTGCGAAAGGCCTCCGCCAGCAGCCCCCGCTGGCACTGCTCCAATCCTTGGATCGTCGACTGCGCACCCCACCCCAGGGCCGCCACCGTCAGCGCGAACTGCGCAGCCTGGGTCAGGTCCCGGCTTTGCGCAATCTGGCCCTCCTCGCGGGCCTGCTGCAACCGCCGCGGCGTCGGTTGTTCGGTGCGGGATTCGTCGGGCATGAAAACCAGGTGTCAGGTTTAAGGCGCGAGGTGTCAGGTTTCAGGGGTTGGGCGGCACGCAATCCGCCGCCCCGCTCGACACCCGGCGCCTGTCATCTGACACCTGCCGTCAGGGCGTAGGTCACTTCGAGCGCCCGCTTGGCCAGCTCGTGGTAGAGGTGCGGAATCAGGGCCACAATCACATAGAGGCTGGCCATGGTCACGATCATCTTGATCGGGAACGAGAGGCTCAACAACTGCATCCGGGCGTTGACGTAGCTCAGCAACGCCAGGGCTAGGTCGAGCAACAGCAGTACGGCCACAACCGGGAAAGCCAGGCGGACAGCGGTTTCGAACACAGCGGCTCCCAGGCGCGTAAGGCTTAGGTGGGTGCCCATGGTGGGGGTGAAGGATCCAACCGGGACCGCCTCCAGGCTCCGGGCGAGCGCCCGCACCAGGTGAAGCTGCAGATCAAACGCAAAGAAAAGCAGCCCCCCGAGCAGCGTCAGAAGAACGTTGAGGATGGTGGCATCCACGGACGACGAAGGATCGACCGTGTTGATGTAGGAGTACCCGGCTTGAAAGCCGAGCAACTGCGCCGCCAGACCGAGCATCTCGGAGAGCAACTGCAGGGCGAGGCCCACGGCCACGCCGAATCCGGTCTCGCGCATCACCCAAAGGACCAGGGTCCAAGAGCCGGCCGTCGCCGCCCCGCGCGCGGTCGAGCCGGGCAGCAGCACCAGCGTCAGCAGCAGGGACAAAACGATCTTCGTCGGGACCGGAAACAAGCTCGTGCCAGGCAGCGGCAGAAAGGCGATCACTCCCGCCACCCGAGCGAAGACGAGCAAACACGCCACGAGCAGTTCGGCGCTAATAGAAACCATGGAAAGCGTTCGTCAGGAATCAGCTATCAGCTATCCGCTATCAGCCGTCAGCCATCAGCAATCGGCCGTCAGCTAACAAGAGCCGGCGGCCTGCTGACGGCTGAAGGCTCATAGCTGACAGCTTTTTGCTAACGATTATTACCGTGCGTAGCGGCCTAGGTTCGAGAACAGGGTTGTGGTGTAGCTCACCAGCCGCTCTGTCATCCACGGCATCAGCAGCAGGATCCCGACCAGGAAGGCTGCCAGGCGCGGAATGGCGTTGAAGGCCGGGTCCTGCATGGAGGTCAAGATCTGTACGATGCTCACAATCACCCCCACCGCGAAGCCCAGCAGCAGAATCGGCGCCCCGACCCACAAGGATGTCAGAAACGCCTGCCGGGCAAGCTCGATCGCCAAATCCGCACTCATGCTGCCTCCTGGCTCTTGTTTCTTAGCCCTTTGTTTCTTAGCCCTTGGTTCTTCTGACTCCTGACTCCTGCCCTCTACCCCGCGTCAGAAGCTCTTCACCAACGACCCCACCACCAGGTTCCAGCCGTCCACCAAAACGAACAGCAGGATCTTGAAAGGGGCGGAAATCATCACTGGCGGCAGTTGCAGCATGCCTAGCGACAAGGTGATGGATGCCACCAGCAGATCGATGATCAGGAACGGCAGAAACAGCACGGCGCCGATCTGAAAGCCGATGCGCAACTCCGAGAGTACGTAGGCCGGCATCAGCACCTGGAGATCGAGTTCGCTCAGATTGTGCGGCCGGGGCGCGTGGGAGATCTCGACGAACAGCGCGACGTCTTTTTCCCGAACGTATTTCGCGAGGAAGCTCTTGAGCGGCACGGTCGCCCGCTGCAGCGCCTCCTGCGCTCCGATTTCCCCGCGATCGAGCGGGGCGATCGACTGGTCGTAGATGCGGTTGGTGGTCGGCTGCATCAATACCATGGTAAGGAACAGGGAGAGGCCGATCAGCACGTGATTGCTGGGAGTCGATTGCGTTCCCAGCGCCTGGCGTAGAAAATGCATCACCACCAGCAGCCGCAGGAAGGGAGTCACCGAGGCAATCGCCGCCGGCAGCAACACCAGCAGCGTCATCCACCCCAGGATCTGCAGCGGGATCGACCACTCCGTGGCCCCCGGCTTGCCGGTCAGACGCAGCCCACTCCAGGGCCCGGTTTGCGCCGCGAGCTGCGCGGCGGGAAGCAGGAACAAGCCGCTCAGTCGCCGGATCGCGCTCATCCGTGCCCGGGCCTCGGGCGCGCTGCCGAGCTTTTGGGGGAACAAAGAGCCCCGTTCTCGCATCACTTCCTCATCCGCTCGGCGAGCGAGACAGCCCAGGAGGACTGCTCGGCGGGCTGCTCGGCCGGCAGCGTTTCCATCTCACACAGCAGCTCACAGCGCTGGGACGTCGAGGCGACCAGCAGCCCCCGGCCGCTCCATTCGATCAGATGCAGCCGCTGGCCCGGGCCGAGATCCACCGTCTCGACCAAGCGAATCTGCCGACCCGCCGCAGCTCGGCTTCGAGCCGCCCGGCGCAGCCACCACAGCAGGCCACCGAGCAGGCCCAACACCAGCGCCAGCGGGGCCACCGCCGCGAACAGGCTCACCTCGCCTCCTGCAACAGGTCCGTAATCCGGATGCCGATCGTATCCTCAATCACCACAATTTCTCCGTAGCCCACCACCACGCCCTGCAGCAGCAGGCTCATGTTGTCGCCGGCCGAACGGTTCATCTTGACGACCGTGCCCACCTGCAACTCCAAAATCTCGCGGATCTTCATCGTCCGCCGGTCCAGCTCCACGCTCAACTCAATGGGAACGTCATAGAACTCGGCTGCCTGCGGGTCGATCGCGCTCATAACGGGAAGGCAGCCATCAGCTAGCAGCCGTCGGCCAGCCGTCAGCTATGAGCTGTCAGCCAACAGCCCTCAACAGGCCGCCGGTTCTGGAAAGCTGACTGCTCAAAGCTGAAAGCTGGCGGCTGCGGGCTATCGTTTCAGGTTGATCGCCTCCTGATTCAGCTCGTCGGCCGTGGTGATGACCCGCGCGTTGGCCTGGAAGCCGCGTTGGGCGGTCATCAGCGAGGTGAACTCCTTGGCGATGTCCACGTTGGAGAACTCGAGCGAGGCCCCCACCACCGACCCACGGCCGCCGGTGCCCGGCGTCCCGATGGCGGGCGTCCCCGACGCCGATGAGACGATGTAATTGTTGCCGCCCACCGCCGCCAGCGTCAGCGGGCTGATGAAAGTAGCCAGCGCGACGCGCGCCAGCTCCTTGGTCTGCCCGTCGCTGAAGAGCCCTACCACCTTGCCGCCGTCGGTGATCGAGACGGTCGTCAACTGGGCGCTCGCCAGCCCGTCCTGAAAGCTCTTGGACACCGCCGAAGCCTGCGCGAACTGCGTGATGGTGGGGGCGCCCTGCGGATCGAGCAGGTTCCAGGTGATGTTCAGCGGAGCGGCTCCGTTCGCGAAGGGGGAGGCGCTACTGTCGATGGTGAGATCGTAGGGCGGTGGGGTGGGCGGCGGCGTGCCGGGATTCACCAGCACGCCGTTGCTGTCAAAGGTCACGGCCACCGGCGCCCCGGTCAAAATACTCTCGGTCGGATTGGCCGACCCCACGTCGGCGCCGGGAATGGTCACATCCAGGTTCCACCCCGTGGCGGTCTTCGTAAAGACAAAGGTCAGGATGTGCGGCGCCCCGAGCGAGTCGAACACCTGCAGGGGCGCCGAAAACGTACCCCCGGCGGTGGTCGTGGCGTCCAGGTTCAGCCCCATCCGCACCTTGGCGGTCGCCCGGGGGGAGAGCGTCTGGCCCACCGGAATCACGATATCGCCCACCGGCACATTGGTATTCACGTTGCCCGCGGCATCCTCCACCCAGCCCTGCACCAGGTCGGAGGAACTGGTGATCAGTTGCCCCTGCGAGTTGAGCTGGAAGTTCCCGGCGCGGGTGAACTGGACCGCATCGCCCCGGCGCAGGATGAAGAATCCCGCTCCCTGAATGGCTGCATCGAGCAGGCCGCTGGTGTTTTGAATAGTGCCCTGATCGAATTGCCGGATCACATTGATGGGCGCTGTGCCCAGACCGATCTGAAACGGAACGCCGGCCTGGTCCTGGCCCACCTGCTGATAGATCAGGTCGCTAAACTCCGCCGAGCTCGTCTTGAACGCAAGGGTATTCAGGTTCGCCAGGTTGTTGGCAATCACGTCCACGGCCGAGGCGCTGTTGCGGAGTCCGGATAGAGCCGTCGAGAAGGAGGATGGCATGGGTTTTCTCCTGTAAGCGTTCTCCCGCAAAGGGTTCGGTTTGGTTAGGCGGCGCCGGCGCCCCGACCGCCGGCTCCGGCCGCCGCCCCGTTGGAGGTGCTCGGCGGCGACCCGGCCGGCGGCGAGGCGGGCTGGAGCTCAGCCCGGATCGCGATCAATTGTTCCAGGGTGTTGAATTGGGCCAACTGGCTCACAAACTCCGTACCCTTCTGCGGGTCGAGCGGATTCTGCGTGCGCAGCTCGGCCACTAGAAGCTGCAAGAACGTGTCGGTGCCAGCCTGCGCCGCCGGGCTCGACCCGGAGCCGCTCGGCTGAGCCGAAGGTCCGGCCGCGGGGACCGGTAGTGGATTCAGAGTCGTCATCGTCAGGTTCCTCCTTTGGTTGCTTGCCCTTTGCTTGTACTTGCCTGCCATTTGCCTGGCGTCGCTCGTGCTGGCCCGCTGGTGCTTCGACGGACCTCCCGTTCTCGGCTCGCCGCCCCGCTCGTGGGGCCCCCTCGCGCCTCAGGGATCGAGCGAGAAGACGGCGGGCGTCTGATCGGATCGCGGCGGCGGACGCCGCGCGCGCGGGCCCGGTTCTCCGCTGCCGCGCCGCTGTTGCTGACCGCTCGTCGACCAACCCAGGCTCGCCTCGCTCCCGCTCCGAGCGGCCTGCGAGATGTCCCAGCCCCGCTCGCCGAGCCGGTCGAGCAGCGAGGGCAGCGATCCGGCCAGCAGCGTCCGCAGCGGCTGGCTGTCGCAGCGCACGGCCACCTGGACCAGCCCGCCGCGCTCCATCACCCGCACCGCAACGCGTCCGAGACTGTCCGGGTGCAGCAGAATCTCGACCCGCGCCCCGCCGGGAACGTTTCGCAGAACGGCATTTTCGACAAGCGACCGGCCCAGAATCGGCTCGTTCTGGACGGTCGGGCCGGAGTCTGCGGGCCCGGCAGCAGTCGACGGGACCGCCTCGCGAGCCTGCGGCGTGACCGCGCCCGCGCTCGCCGCGGCAGTGGGGGCGCCGGTATCCGATCTTGGCGCCGCCTCCCCTTTTGGGACCGTCTCCTCTGGAGGCGCAGCGATCCGTATCGTGGCCGGCAGCGCCGCCGGCTGGGACGAGTTGAGCCGCCCCAGGTCCTGCGGCTCGGCCCAAGACCGAGCCCCCGAGCGATCGTCTCCCGGTTGTCCGGTTGCCTCTCGTCCCGGCGCCTCTGTTCCCGGCCCCTCCGGTTCGGTCCGGGGCGAGCCGCCTGGCAGAGGCGTCTTCCCGGAAGCAGCAGGAGGGGTCGAGACCGCCTTCACCTCGGCCTGCGGCCCGGTGAGGACCGCAGTCTCGAAGCGGGCTTCGCCCCCACCCTCAGGCCGCGCCGCATCCACGGGCTGGCCCTGGAAACCGATCGGCTGCTCGGCTCTGGCGGTCTTCGGGCGCAGCGGACTCTCGCGCGATTCTCCGGGCAACACGGCAGTCGCGGCCGCGCCAGCCCCGGATGGAGCTTCCGGCGCCGTGCCGACCGTTTGCAGGGAGGGCGGTTGCGAGCCCACGGCCTCGCGCAAGCGGGCATCCAACGTGAAGGCGGTCAGCGACTGGCCCGCGCGGGCAGGTTCGGCCGTACTGACCGCGGGTCCAGCCCCGGCGGCCGGGGGGACCGGCGCCGCCGGCGCGGCCGCCTCGAGCCGCGAAGCGGTGAGCGCCACGGCCACCGGATTGGCCGCCGAGGCGACAGGGGCCGCGGGCGGCGGTCCAGCCGAGAGAGGTGCGACATTGCTGGCGGGCTGCGGCGCGGCTGGCGGAGCGGCCTTTGCCGGTCGTTCTACTCGCGCGCCAGCCGATCCTGAGCCGGCCTCGAGCCACGCGGCCCCTGATAGCAACGCCCCCTTTTGAACGAGAGATAGGCGGTTCGAAGCGGCTTGAACGAGAGATAGGCGGTTCGAAGCGGCAGCGCTCGCCCCCGCCGGCGACGCCGCGGAGCGACCCGGTTTGAGATCCGGCTCACCCAGCGCCGCCAGGGCGAGATCTCTCGCCACGATCAGTCGCGCGGCGGGCCGAGCCGGCGGGTCTTTAGATACTATCACTGCCTTTGTGGGCGGGACCGGCGGGGCCTGGGCCATCCAGCCGGCCAACAGAGCCATCAGCCAGCCGTCGTTTCCCGTCTCCAGCGCACTCGCCCCCGATCCGGGATCGCTCGCCGGGCGCGTGCGGATTGCTCCCGGGCTCCGAAGGGAGCCAGCCTCGATGGTGGAGCCGGCAGCGCCTCCTGGCTGGGGCGCGGCTTCTCCCGACCGCGACGCTGCGGGGCGCAGCGTCGCTTGTCCGGGCTGCGTTGGCGCCGCTCCCGACCCTATCGCGGTTTGTGCCGACCGCAGCGCTGCTCCTGGTGGCTGCGGCACTGCTTCTGCCGGCAGCGGCACTTCGGCCGGCGATGGTGCTCCTCCCGGTAGCGGCGCTTCTGCCGCCGGCGTTTCTTCTCCCAACTGCGGTGCGGCCTCTGCTGGCCGCGGCGCTCTTTCTGCCTGCTGCGGCGCCGCGAAGGAGCTCGGTGTTCTCACCGGATAGGGAAGCGCCCCGAGGGCCGCCAGGGGCAAAGCCGCGCTTGGCATGTCGGGGCTGTGTGCAAGCAGCGTGCCGGAAGGCCAGCGTGCTCATTTTGCAGGTTTTGGGTCGGGGGGAGGCGCCGCTCGGGCCGCCAAGAAAATGGCGACCGACAAAAACACCTCGCGCCCCGACCAAACCCGCCGCCGAATTTGCAAAGGTTTGTCCCTCTTTCGCACTGGCTGCCGAATTGCACGGTCGCCGCGCATGGACCAAGCGTTGCTGACCGCCGCCGCCGGACTGCGCTCCCGTTTGGAGACACTCGATCTGGTCGGCAACAACATCGCCAATGCCGCCACGGCCGGTTTCAAGGCGGACCGCGAATTCTACAACCTGTTTGTGGCAGCCGAAGCGGAGGCGAACGACGCCGGCGATATCACCTGGATGCCGGTGGTCGAGGGCTCAGCGATCGATTTTCGCCAGG
The DNA here is from genome assembly GCA_041477005.1 of Terriglobia bacterium. Classification (GTDB taxonomy): domain Bacteria; phylum Acidobacteriota; class Terriglobia; order Bryobacterales; family JACQDG01; genus JBGOUJ01. The sequence continues at coordinate 19,199 of JBGOUJ010000011.1, forward strand.
CGGTGCTAACGCCGACCGCCGCGCCGCTCGACGTAGCGCTTGAGGGGCCGGGCTTCTTTGTCGTCCAGAGTCCGCAGGGACCGCTCTATACCCGCAACGGCAGTTTCCGGCGGGGGCGCAGCGGGCGCCTGGAAACGGTGGAGGGGTTTGCGGTGGCCGGCGACCGCGGCCCGCTCGATCTGCCGCCAGGGGAAGTCAACATCGCGAGCGACGGCACGGTCTCGGTGGGGCAGCAGCCGGTGGGCCGGCTGCGCCTGGTCGAGTTTCCCTCGACCCGCAGTCTCGGCAAGATAGGGCAGAGCTACTTTCGCTCGACCGATCCGGCGCCGCCGGCCGCCGCTGCTCACACCGCAACGCAGCAAGGGCATCTCGAGGCGGCCAACGTCAACCCGGCCGAAACGGCGGTCCGTCTGGTCGAGGTGGCCCGGCAGTTTGAGATGCTCACCCGCGCCGTCTCCCTGGTGGCCAACGAGATGAACCGCCGGGTGATCGACCAGATCCCCGGGGCTGGCGGTTAGCCCCATGCGAGATCAGAGATGAGAGAAGAGAGATGAGGGATGACAGAGGAGGAACCAGACTGTGATTCGCGCGCTTTACAGCGCCGCCAGCGGCATGTCGGCGCAGCAGTTGAACATCGACAACATCGCCAATAACCTGGCCAACGCCAACACCGCCGGCTTCAAGCACCGGCGGGCGCAGTTTCAGGACCTGCTCTACCAGACCATACTTGCTCCGGGTACCGCCGCGGGCCAGCAGACGGTCGTGCCTTCGGGGCTGCAACTGGGTCTGGGGGCGCGGCCGGTCGCCAACGAGATCATCTTCTCCCAGGGAGACTTTATCTCGACCGGCAACCCACTCGACCTGGTGATCGAGGGTCAGGGGTTCTTTCAGATCCGGCTGCCCACCGGGGACCTGGCTTACACCCGGGCCGGGGCGTTTCATCTGGACCGCGATGGCAACATCGTCACCGCCGATGGCGACGCGCTCGAGCCGCAGATTACCCTGCCCCGCGATGCTTTGAGCGTGTCGATCGCCTCCGACGGCACGGTCAGCTTTACCCAACCGGGCCAAACGCAGGCCCAGCAGGGAGGAGGCTTCCAGCTCGCCTCGTTCCCGAACCCGGGCGGCCTGAACGCTTTGGGCCGGAACCTGTTCCAGCCCACCCAGGCCTCGGGCGATCCGACCCTGGGCACACCCGGAGGACTGGAGGGACTCGGCCGGCTGCTCCAAGGCAATCTCGAGGGATCGAATGTAAGCGTGGTCGAAGAGTTTATCAACATGATCGTAAGCCAGCGGGCCTACGAGGCGTCGAGCAAGGCGGTGCGGGCGGCCGATGAGATGTACCAGCAGGCAAACGACATTGTACGCTAAACAGCACGCCCGACGTCTCTGCGCACCACCCGTCGTTTGGCCGGGTGTGTATTCTGACTTCCGGCTTCCGCCTTCTGGCTTCCTGTTTAGTAATTACTGGGTTCGCTGGATCGTGCTCGGGGTGGCGGGAGCACTCGCCGCCGGCCAGGGTGTAGTGACCCTCGAAGTCGAGCACGACCACGTGACCGCCGCGGACCTCGCTCGGATCATGCCCCAGTGGGGCGAGGCGCCGGGTGAAACCGAAGTCCTCTACGCGCCGGCCCCGGGGTTGGCGCGGGACTTGTTGGCCTCGGAAATCGCGCGGCTGGCAGCGCGGTGCGGGGTTAGCCCGGACCCAAGCGGGCGGTGGCCCGAGCGGGTGCGGCTGAGCCGGCGGATGCGGCGGCTCGAGAGCACGGAGGCGGCCGCGGCCCTGGCCGAAGTGCTCGCCCGCCGCTACCGGATTTCTCCCGAGGACATCGGAGTCGAGCTGGTCGGATTCCAGGCGCCGGCGGTCCCGGCCGGAGAGCTGCGCTTTCGCGCCGGGGAGGCGTTCCACCGTCCGGGCGAGCTGGTAACGATGCCGCTGGTGTGGGTGAGCGGCGACGGGCGTAGCGGCACGTTATGGCTGCGGGCGCGGCTAGGCGTTCGCGAGCGCTACGCGGTGGCCGCCCGGGCGATCGAGCCGCGCTCGCTGATCGGGCCCGCCGACCTGGTGCTTCGAGAGGGCGAGATCGATTCTCCGCCGGACCGGTGGGTGCTCGAGCCGGCCCAAGCCGTGGGCAAGACCCTGGCGCGCCGGGTCGCGGCGGGAGAGAAGATCCCGCGGGGCTTCCTCATCGCCCCGAAGACCATCGAGCGCGGGGCCGTGGTCGAGCTGCGCCTGGCTCGGGGACCGATCGAGCTGCGCGTGCCGGGACGCGCCGAGCAGTCGGGCTCCGTCGGCGAGCGGCTGGCCTTCCGAAACCTGACCACCGGCCGGCGGGTTACCGGGCAACTGGCCGACGCGCACAGCGCGGAAGTCATTCTCACGAAGGACGCACCCTCAAATGACGCAGCAGGGGGCAAGCAGGCAGGAGGCAAACAATGACGCAAGCGGAGCGCCGGCTCTTGGTTCCGGCGGGATTTCTAGCGGCCTTGGTGGTCGTTTCCTGGGTGGGAGGGTCCAGTATCGGGGCGGCGGCCCCGCAGGAGACTACGCCGCTCGACCGCTACATCGAGGAGGCGCAACGGACCGCGCACCACAGTCCGGCTTCGAGCGGCTCGCTGTGGGTCACCCAGGGGCCGCTGGCCGACCTGGCGGGCGATACACGGGCGCGAAGTGTCAATGACCTGGTCACCATTGTGGTGGTCGAGCAGAACACGGCCTCGAGCAAGGGAACGACGTCGAGCTCCCGCAAATCGAGCGCCAACGCCGGCATCTCCTCCATTTACGGAAAGGTTTCCACGCCGCTCTCGAACCTGCTGACCACCGCCGGCGCCAACTCGCTCGACGGCAGCGGCACCACCACCCGCAACACGGCGATCTCGACGCGGATGAGCGCCCGCATCACTCAAGTGCTGCCCAACGGCTATCTGGTAGTCGAGGGCAACAAGGACGTGCTGGTGAACGCGGAGCGGCAAATGGTGACCGTGCGGGGCGTGGTCCGCCCTTCCGATCTCGCCCGTGACAACTCGGTCCCGTCGGATCGGCTGGCGGAGATGCAGATTCGGGTTAACGGCAAAGGAGTGGTTAACGACGCCATCAAGCGGCCGTTCTTCCTCTACCGGCTGCTGCTGGGATTGCTGCCGTTCTGAAGCGGTGACGTGAAAACACATCGGCGCTTGCTGGAGTCGCTCCGGGGTCTTATGGGACTGCCTGGCGCCATGGCCCAGGCCCCGGGATGTGCGTCTGCTCGGTAGTGGGTCACTTTGTTTTGCAAGACGACGGACCTGAGGGCAAATTTGCCCTCAGGCCGGCAAACTGACTCACTGCCGTCTGCTGCGGTCGCTTTCTGGGGTCTGATGGGGCTACTACCGTTCTCAAGGGGTGACATGAGCGGGAGATGGAAGATCTTTGTGGTGGCGGCGTGGATGGCCGGCTCGAGCCTCCCGGCCGCCCGGATCAAGGAGCTGGTCACGATCGGGGGTGTGCGCGACAATCTCCTGATCGGATACGGCCTGGTGATTGGGCTCAAAGGAACCGGCGACCGCCAGCAGACCATCTTCCCGATTCAGACCCTGGCCAATATGCTCAGTCGCATGGGGGTGAGCGTCACGCCGGGCACGATGCAGGTCCGCAATGTGGCGGCCGTCATGGTGACAGCCACGCTGCCACCCTATGCCGCGCCGGGTTCGCGGCTGGACGTGACGATCAGCTCGCTCGGCGACTCCCCGAGCTTGCAGGGGGGCACGCTGGTGCTGACGCCGCTCAAGGCCCCGAACGGCGAGGTTTATGCCGCCGCGCAGGGGCCGCTTTCGATCGGAGGCTTGGCGGCGGGCAACGCCCAGACGGGGGTGCAGGTGAATCACCCGACAGTGGGCCGAATCGCGGAAGGGGCGCTGATCGAGCGCGCGGCCCCGACCGAGCCGCCCGGGGCGTCCGGGCTGAAGCTGCAACTGCGGCGGCCGGACTTCACGACTGCCGCCCGCATCGCCGCCGCGCTCAACCAGAAGTTCGGCGCCCCGGTGGCGCGGGCCCAAAACGCTGCCCTGGTCGAGGTGGCCTACCCGGCGGAGTTTCGGACGCGGCCGGTCGAGTTCATCGCGGCGCTCGAGCCGATCGAGGTCCCCTCGGATCGGGTGGCCCGGGTGGTGCTCAACGAGCGCACCGGCACGGTGGTGATCGGCAAGGAAGTGCGCGTCTCGCCGGTGGCGGTGTTGCACGGCAACCTGACCGTGCAGATCGCGACCACGCTCGCCGTCAGCCAGCCGGCGCCATTTTCACAAGGCCAGACGACCGTCACGCCCCAGACAGCGGTCGAGGTGAAGGAGGAGAAAGCGCGGCGCATTCAGCTCAAGGAAGGGGTGAGCATCGAGGAGCTCATCCAGGCGCTGATCGGCATCGGCTCCACGCCCCGCGACGTCATCGCGATTATCCAGAGCATCGCCGCCGCCGGGGCGCTCGACGCGGAAGTGGAGGTGATCTAATGCTGGACAACAGCCTGTCGCCTGTCCCCGGTGGCCTGTGGTTGGCCGGCCCACAATCCGGGATCCAAGGTCCACGATCCATCCCCGAAGCGGCCCGGCAATTCGAGGCGATGCTGGTAGCTCACCTGCTTCAGACCGTGCGCGAGGCAGCCCAAGACGCCGATCCGGATCACCAGGATGGTCTGGGCGGCGCGACTTATATGGAGATCGCCGAACAACAACTGGCCCAGGCTCTGGCCGATCGGGGTGGGTTTGGCATAGCCCGGCTGATCGAGCGGGGTCTAGAGGGAAAATCTGGTAAGGATTTGGCGGTCTCGGCCGATAAAGACAAAGAGGCCAAGACCGGACAGGGTGCACCATGAGAGTGGACGACAACTTTTCTCCATCCGGCGTCTCGCCGTCGAGCGATCTGCGCTCTCGACCCGTAACGCCGACCCCGGAAACGCGGGCCCCCGGCCAGCCAGGGGAGCCGAAGACGGCCGGGGCCACCGACAGCGCCAGCCTGTCGGCGTTGAGCGTTGAGCTGTCCCGCGCTATCCAGCAGGAACCGCCGGAAACGGTGGCCCGGATCGGGCGTCTGCAAGAGGTGGTATCGAACGGGACTTACGCGGTTCCCGCTAGTGAAGTGAGCGCCAAGATAGTGGCTTCGGCCTTGAACGGGCTGTAGGCCTTGGAACGGGCTGTAGGCCTTGGAACGTCTTGCGCCGGCCCGAGCTGATCGGCCAGGGCATGCGGCTGTAGGCCCTGGAACAGGCTGAAAAAGCAGCGACCATGGAAGGCCTTAACTCGCCACGGGAGATTTTCGCGCCCTTGGAGGCGCGTCTGGACGAGCTGGCCATAGCGCTGGCCGCCGGGGCTCCGGCGCAAATCGAGCAGCAGGCCGCGCTGCTGCTGCCCGAGGTGAAGGCCCTGGGGGGACTCGTAGAGGCCGGACTTGCGGAGGCGGCCCGCCAGGGCGCCGGGGCCGGGGATCTCAAAACCGCGGCCCAGGCCATTCGCCGGCGTCTGGCAACGATCCGGGAGCTACTGGAGCACGGCGAGCAGGCGCACGGGGCGTTGGCGGGAATCCTGGGGCTGTACTACGGGGCCCAAAACGGATCGCAGTATTCGGCGCGGGGCGAGCCGGCTTTGCCAAGCGTGGTGCGGGTGGTGGCGGAAGCCTAAGCGGCGGCGGAGGCTTAACAGGAAATGGCGAACATCCTGGCATCTCTCGGGGCGGCGGCCAACAGCCTGGGGGCACTCCAGCAGGCGCTGGCCGTCACTCAAAACAACGTGGGCAACGCCACCACACCGGGCTACGCCAGGCAGCGCATCTTCCTCGATGCCTTGCCGTTTGTGGTTTCCGGCGGGCAAGCGGGCGGGGTGGCGGTCGACCATGTGGAGAGCGTGCGGGATCGGTTCCTGGACGCGCAGGTCGTCTCCGCCACGCAAAAGAACAACTATTTTGAAAACCTCTCCCAGACGCTCGGTCAGATCGAGACCAACTTCCCGCTGAGCGGTAATTCCTCGGTCGGCACGGCGATCGACCAGTTCTTCAACTCCTTCTCGGCGCTGTCGGGTTCGCCGGGCGATTTCAATTTGCGGCAGGCGGTGTTGCAGTCGGCCCAGACGCTGGCCACGACCATCCACACGACCTATACCGGCCTCTCTGGCGAGCGGGCAACGCTCGACCAGCAGGCCGGCGTGACCGTCGACCGCATCAACACCCTGACGGCGGAGCTGGCGCAGTTGAATGCACCGTGGAACCAGTCGGCTGGGGTGAACGCCGGCGATAGCGCCATCGACACCCGCTTGCACCAGGTGCTCGAAGAGCTGGGGGCGCTGGTGGATTACCAGACCGTGCAGCAGGAAAATGGGTCGCTGACGCTTATTTTACCGGGGGGCGCGGCGCTGGTGGCCGGCAACTCTTCCTTCGCGCTCCAGGCCGTGCCGACCGGCTCGCGGCTCCAGATCCTGGATTCCCAAGGCAACGACTTCTCGAGCCGGATCCAAGGCGGGCAGTTGGGGGCCATTCTGGCGGCGCGGAACAACAACATTCCGAGCTATCTCTCGAAGCTCGACCAGTTGGCCGGGACGCTGGCTGATTCCGTCAACGGGCAATTGGCCCAGGGCCACGATCTGGCGGGTGTCCCTGGCAAGCCGTTGTTTCAATACACGTCGCTCGCCTTCACCGGCACGGGGCGCGCGCCGGGCACGACCGGCGCCACGACTCCGGCACCGCCGATCGGGGTGATCGTGAATTTCACCAGCGGCGTCGCCGGCTCGATCACCGCCAATCTCGACAGCTTTTTTGTCGCCGCGGCGCCGCCGGCGGGCCTGGCCACGGGCGATGCTATCACGGTCAACTTCTCCAGTGCCGACGGCGCGACCAAGACCTCCATCACTACGGCGCCGCTTACCGCCGGCGACAGTACAGCGATTATCGCCGCGCGGCTGAACGATCAGATTGCGCTCAACCCTAACCTGGCCGGCAAGTTCACGTTCAGCGACCAGGGCGGCAACCTCAAGCTGGTGGAGAGCGACACGGTGGGCCAGGGCTTCACCTTCACGGCCTCGACCAGCAATCCGGCGTTCACTTCGGGCCTGGAGAGCGGCGGCAGCCTGGGCGGCCAGTCGGCCCAGGAAATCGCCACCGCCTTGAATGCCCAAGTGGCGCTGAGCACCGCTCTTTCGGCACGCGGCATTCGGTTCAGCGCCGCCGGGGGCCAGGTCCGGGTGGATGCCAACACCAGTTTTACGGCTACGGCCACCGATGCGGTGAGCGGTACGGGGTTTGTCTCGGGTTTGGCCGGGACGTTCACCGCCGGCGGCTCCCCGGCGGCGGCGACCCTCGCCGTCACCGGCCTCGGCAGCCGGGAGATCGCCGCGTCCAGCTCTTCTTCTTCGACCGATAACGTAAACGCGCTGGCTCTGGCTGGCCTGGCCACGGTGGCTGGTGTGGGCGGTTTCACGCCCACCCAATTTTACGGCCGGATCGTGTCGCAGGTGGGGGAGGACGCGAGCCAGTCCCAGACCAGCTCCGACACGCAGAAGCAGGTGCTGCTCCAGGCGCAGAACGTGCGCGACGCGCTGTCGGGCGTTTCGCTCGACGAGGAGGCGGCCAGCCTGGTCGAGTTTCAAAAAGCCTACCAAGCGACGGCCCGCGTGATTAGCGTACTGGACTCCCTGGCCCAGACCGTCATCAATCTGGTCGGCGCACCGGCAGCATAGGCGGGAGCTTTCAACTATGATCGTTCCTCGCATCACGCTAGGCATGGCGCACCGGCAGTCGCTCGCCGATCTGAATTCGATCCGGCAGCGCGGCCAGGAGGCAACCAACCAGATCTCCTCGGGCCTGCGCATCCGCAACCCTTCGGATGGCCCGGCGGAGGCGGCCGGCATCGTGCTGACCAACAGCGACATCCACACGGCGGCCCAATTTCGCTCGAACCTCCAGAACGTCGACAACCAGCTTCGCAGCGTGGACGCGGTGCTCAACCAGGCCGGGGATGTGCTGCAGCGCGCCGAGACGCTGGCATCGCAAGGCTCCAACTTCACCCAGACGGCCGCCACCCGCGCCTCCATGGCCACCGAAGTCGACGGCCTGCTGCAGCAAATGATCACCCTGGCCAACACCAGCCAAGGCGGAAAATTCTTTTTCTCGGGAACCAAAGAAGACTTGCAGCCGTTCGTCGCCGATCCAACCAATCCGGACGGGGTCGTCTACCGGGGCGATCAGGGCCAGCGCTCCATTGCTTTCCCCGGCGGCACTGAGTCGCCCGTGAGCGTGGACGGCCAAACGATTTTCCTGAATCCCGACAATTTCCTGGGGTCGGGGCGCACGGCGGGGGCGACGGGGGCGGCCACGCCGGCGCCGCCAGTGGGGATCGGCATTGCGTTCTCGAACGGGTTGAGCGGCTCGATCACGGCCGATCTGCCCAGCTTCTTTGTTGCCGCCTCGCCGACCACCGCTCCAAGCGCCGGCGACACGGCCACGGTGCAGTTCACCAGCACCGACGGCGCGATCAACGCGATCATCACGACGGCTCCGTTTGCCGGCGGCGAATCCACGGCGCAGATCGCCACCGCGCTCAACACCCAGGTCGCCGCCACCCCGGCCCTCGCCGGCAAGGTGACCTTCACCGACCAGGGCGGCAACCTGAAGCTGGTCGAAAGCGATACGGTGGGGGTGGGGCTCAACTTCACATCCAGCTCCACCGGAACGCTGGTCACAGGGCTCGAAGCAGGCGGCGCGATCGGCGGGCTGTCGGCGCAGGAGATCGCGGCGGCCCTCAACGTCCAAGTTGCGGCGAACCCTTCCTTGAGCTCCGCCAAGGTTCAGTTCTCGGCCGTGAACGGCCAGGTGCAGCTCACCAGCAGCGTGGATGTAACCTTCACCGCGGCCGATTTCGCCCGTGGCGCCGGCTTCGTTTCGGGGCTTGCCGGCCAGCACACCGTGGGGGGGGCCGAGAGCGCGAACGCATTTCGCGCGCTGACCGATCTGCACAGTGCCCTGGCCGCCAACGATCCCACCGCGATCAGCAACACCATCGACGGGTTGCAGCGCGCCGTCCAGCACATCAGCAAGATTCAGGGCTTCTATGGCGCGGCCGAGCGCCAGGTGCTGGCGGCGATCGACGCCCTTGGCCAGTCCGACGTGGTGAACCAGCAGAAGCTCTCCGCTTTGCAGGACGCCGACGTGGCCCAGGCTGCAAGCAGTCTCCGCCAGGCCCAGGTCAACGAGCAGGCGGCGCTGGCGGTGACGGCCCAGGAAAGCGGGCGCAACCTGTTTGATTTTCTGGCGTAGAAGCTCTTGCCCGGCAATAGATTAAGAATTTGAATCAATCTCGCTCGATTCCTACCGATAAGAGACATGGGCGGTCTCCATGGAAGAGTCGCCCGACTTTGGCAGGCTGGAAGCCGGATAGCGCGAGGGAACCGCTGGGTGGCCGGCCTCGACCTCGCTTGGGGGAAAACAGTATGAACATCGGTCCTTTGCAAGCAACCCTGGCAAGCGGAGGGACGGACGCGCAGAACAGCCCTGAAGGACCAGGATCCCAACAGGCGGCAAAAAACCGGGAAATCGCAAAGGCCGTCCGGGCCATCAACGCTAAGGAAGCGCTGGGCCCGGGCAGCGAGTTGCGATTCAGTGTGGACCGGGACAGCGGCCGGGCCTTGATACAGATTGTGGATCGCACGACCAACGAAGTGTTGAACCAGATTCCACCGGAGGAGCTCGTCCGGCTGGCCCAGGTGCTCAACCAGATCCAGGGTCACGTGCGCCTGGCCTGAGCAGCCCCACTAGTCCGGCGCCGACCCGAAGCCATGTACACTCGCTACCTCGAAAACCAGGTCGCTTCGGCCGATCCGATCGGCTTGGTCCAGCTCCTTTACGCTGGAGCGATCGATTCACTCCAGCAAGCGCGCGCGTTCCTGCTGGCAGGGCGGATTCCGGAGCGCTCGGCGGCGATCAGCAAGGCCATGCAGATCATTCTGGAGCTCCAAAGCTCGCTCGACCTGGAGCGGGGCGGCGAGATAGCGGTCTCGCTGGCACGGCTCTACGCCTACGTGCAGGAGCGGCTGGCTGAAGCCAACGCGCAGCAGAAGCCGGCGGCTCTCGAGGAAGCGCTGAATCTGCTGCTCACCTTGCAGGAGGGCTGGAAAGAGGCGGCGCTGGTTCCGGTCGCGGCGCCGGCCGAGCCGGCAGCGGCCGGCAGTTCGGCCGGCTGGACATTGTAGGGGGAGGTTGGATTCCCTATGGCTACATCACCACCGATCTTATCTCCGCAGACCTTTACCGGGGTCAGCACATTCTCCAACGACCTGCAGCAGATCCTGCAGCGGGCCGTCCAGATCGCCAGCCTGCCGGTGCAGAAACTGCAGATCGATCAGTCCGACATCCTGGCGCAGGAGAATGCCCTCACCGACCTGGGATCTTCGGTGAGCGGCTTAACCAGCAGCTTTTCTTCGCTTGGCCTGCTGGGGGCGAACGGAGCGCTCACGGCGAGCACTTCGAACCCCGCCGTGGCCACGGCGCGGTTGACCGGCTCTCCCAGCCCCCTCAGCTACGCGCTCTCGGTCACTTCGCAAGCGACGGCGGCGCAGGCTGCGACGGCGCTCGCCCTGCCCGACAGCAACACCACGGCGCCGCGGGCGAACGGCCTTTACCAGTTGACCCTGGGCTCGGCGAGCGAAAGCTTCGATCTGCTGGCCACCGGGTCTGGCCGCACCGCCGGAACCACCGGCAGCGTCGCGCCCGCTTCGCCGGTCAGCGTGACGTTGAACTTCGCCAACGGCCTCGCCGGCAGCATCAGTGCCAATCTGAAAGGCTTCTTCGTGGGCAACGCCACCGTGGGCGGCGCGAGCGCGGGCGATACCGTGACCGTCAACTTCCAGAGCGACGACCACAGCATCAACACCAGCATCACCACGGCTCCGCTCACCGGGACCGAGGACGCCACTGCCCTGGCCGGCCTGCTCAACACCCAGATCGGCGGAAACCCCGCCCTCAACGGCAAGGTCAGTTTCAGCGCGGTGAACGGCCAGCTCAAGCTGGTCGAGTCGGACACCGTCGGGACGGGCTTCACCTTTACTTCGAGCCACACCGGCGCCGTCACCACAGGCTTGGAACCCGGCGGAGCGATCGGCGGCCAATCCGCCCAGGAAATCGCCGCCGCCTTGAACGCCCAGGTGGCTTCCAATACGAGCCTCAGCGCGGCCGGGGTGTCGTTCAGCGCCTCGAGCGGCCAAGTGAACGCAACGGCGGCGGCCGGCAAGCAATTCACCTTCACGGCCACGGACAACGGCCAGGGAACGGGTTTTGTTTCCGGCCTTGCCGGCCGGACGCGCGTGGTCGGCTTCGCCAACACCTTGTCGGGTCTGCGCGACTACATCAACCTGCGGGAGCCGACCCTGGGGGCGCGCGCTACCGTGATCAACACCAGCTCCGACCCGAACAATCCCAAGTTCGACCTGTCGCTCGTGTCCGATGCTACCGGGACCCAGACCCTGACCCTGCTCGACAGCACGGGCGCCGAGCTGCTTCCCAACGGCGGCGCCCTGGGGACCAATGCGGTCTTCAGCCTGAACGGCGGCCCCACCGTAACCAACAGCTCCAACACGATCACCAACCTGGTTCCCGGCCTGGACCTGACCATTGTGGGGCCGACCAGCCCCGGCACGACGGCCACCATCACCGTTCAGAAGGACCGCACTGCGGTGCAGAGCGCCTTGCAGGATTTCGTCGCAAAGTACAATGCACTGGTCAATAAATTAGGCGCCCAAATCGGGAAGAACGCCGGGCCTCTCAGCGGCTCGAGCGTGGTCCTCCAGACCAGCAGCGCCCTGCGCAATATTCTCGGCTACGGGATCTCCAGCGGCTCCGTGCGATCGCTGGCTGCCCTGGGCGTGCTTTCCGACGACACGGGACATTTATCTCTGGACCAGGGGACGTTTAACTCGCTGAGCGACGCCCAACTCCCCGACGCCGTCTCCTTTCTCGGCAGCACTACAACAGGATTTGCCGGCAACGGGTATTCGCTGCTGACCCAAATCAGCGATCCCGTCAGTGGATCCATCCAGAATGAGCAGAGCTTCTTCCAGGCATCCGATAAACGGCTTTCCGATTCGATCGCCCGGGCGCAGGACCGGGTCAGCTTGGTGCAGAACTCGCTCACCACCCAGATCGCGCAAGCCGATACGCTGCTCGCGCAACTGCAATCGCAGCAAAATCTGCTGACGGGCCTCTTCCAAGCCCAGCAGGCTATCTCGCTGACCAACGCGCTGCTATAAGATGCCGCTCCATCAACCGAGCGTCGAGCAAGCCCTGCGGCAACTGGCGCAAAGCACAGGCGAGCTAAGCCAAGCGGCCCAGGCCGGCGACCTGGGCGCCGCCGGTCTGGTGCTGGCAAAACGGAAGACGGAGCTGGCCGCCCTCGAATTCGCCCTCCAAGCGACGCGTTTGGACACCCTGCAATTAGCGCAATTCGATCAGATCGTGCGCCAGGGCGACGAGGCCGTGCGTTGCCTGGCCGGCCGGCGCGAGACTGTCCGGGCGCAAGTCGGGGAGCTGGAAGCCCAGCGCCGGCAGCTCGGACAATGGAGACCCCAGCGCCCCGTCCGGCCCGCGCGCCTGGACCTGAGCGGCTGAGTCTTTCCTGGCTCCTTCTCCAGCCGATCCCCTCAGGCCGGAACCCGACTGCCCCTCCCGCCTTAACTGTCCCTCTCGTCCCTCACTCTCTCCCTCTCCCCCTCTCCCCGTCCCTTAATCAACTGTCCCCCCCGCCTTACTGTCCCTCCCGCCGTTTTAGTATTTTTTGCAGCCGGGCGATGGCCGTCTTTACGTCGGGGTGTTTGAGGTCTTCCAGAGCCGCACGGCGGTTCATCCGGGAGATTTCGCTGCGGTAGACCCCCACCTCGCGGGGCGCCACCACACCGATCTTGACCTGGCCGCGGCCGATCTCCAGGATCCGCACCTCGACGGTGTCTCCGACCATAAACGACTCTCCTTGCTGGCGGCGGAAGACGAGCATGCACCTACCACCCTTTCAGACCTCGGCCACCGCGGAATAGGGGCTGTCAAACTGCATGATCTGCTTGGCGATCCAGTTTTCCATGTTTACAACGATGGGGGCGAAAAGGTTGGCCGATGGCGGCTGGGCCCCGGTGCCCAGGTTCAGAATCGCCAGGCAAAGCACGTTCCGGCCCGGCACCGGGTCCTCCGACAGGTTGAGGAAGCGGCGATCGTCCTCGCCGAGGCGCAACTGGTAATCCTGCTGGATGCGCTGGATCGGCAACACTGGAAAACAGATCTTGGGCTCGACGAGCGACCTGAGAAACACAATGGGCAACAGCTCTTCATCCTGCAGCAGGACAAACTCCCTGAGTTTTTCAAATCCCGGCAACCCCTCCGGAAAATGGACCACGCCCTGCGGCCACTGTTCAGTGTCTTCCATCTAACAAGTTAATCGGCTGACCGGCCCCCGGCCTTTGGTCCCCCCGTCTCTCCGTCTCCCTCTCCCCCTCCCTCCCTCTCTCCCTCTCCCCCTCTCTCACTCTCCCCCTCTCTCACTCTCCCCCTCACGGCTTCCGGCGCAGCTCCAGGGCCTCAATCAAGTGGGTGGGGCGATCGGGCTGGTTGAGCCACTGCATCATCCGGCGATCAAGCCACGAGAAAGGCACAAACCCGCGCCGTTCGATGGTATAGTCACGGGCCAGCTCGGCTTCTAGGCGGTGGTGGAGTGCGCCGGGGGTCATATCGCGGCCGTAGCGCAGGTACCAGATCAACTCCGGACGATGGTGCCGCACGTCAACCAGCGCCTGCTCGAAGCTGGCGGGGTCGCTCAGGAATTCGACCGGATAGCGGCCGGTCGAATGGAGAGCGTAGCCGGCATCGGAAATCTGCCGGTCGAGCAGAACGAGGGACGGTTTTTCGGGGGAGTCTGCCGCCAGGGTGTAGGTGATCTGGTTGAAGTCGACCAGGTAACCCTTGTTGAGAAAGTCCTGCTGGCGATAGTAACTGGCAAGGCCGCCGCAGGCCACCAGCACCAATCCGGCATAGGTGAGGGCGCCATTCCAGCGGCGGAGGTCGAGGCCGCGGAGCAGGAGCAGGTAGTAAAACGGCAGCAGGAACAGCAGCCGCGCCGCTACGAAAGCGAAAGTGACCCAACTGGCCGCCCCGTAGTAGCCGACGGCCGCCACCAGCAGAAACAGCGCCGGCGGGTGGGAGGTTCCACGCCACGCCATCCACAGCGCCCAGACGATAAACGGCAGCAGGACGGCTCCCACGAGGATGCCCCAGGGCGGAATGGTCTCGCCGAAATTGAAGGCCACGAAGGAATAAGCCAGCTTGACGGCGTTTTCAACGACGGGGCTCGGGCTGATCCAGTAAGGCCGGGCGTGCGCGACCACTTCCGAGGTCGTGATCAGCGTGCCGAGCCACGGGAGGTATCCGATGGCAATGGCCGCCGGCGCCGCTAGGTGCCGCCACTGCCGTCGCCACAGCCCCAAGGTCGCCGTGCCGGCTACCACGCCCAGGCCCGGCAAGTAATGGGTGTAGAGCAGAGCCAGGGCGCCGGCGATGTAGCGGGCCATTTTCCGCCCGTCGTTGGGCGCACGCAGCCAGTCGACCGCCAGCCGGATGGCCACCACGGCCAGCAGCAACTGCAACGTGTAGGAGCGGGCCATCCTGGCGTAGAGGGTCAGGAACGGCGAGAGAACCCACAGGCCCAGAAACAGCGCCCGGCGCTCGAACAGGAGCGGCTGCAGCCAGAGCCGGTAGAGGGCGAGAGTGGCCAGAAGCGCCACGATCACCGAAAGCGCCCGCGCGCGGTCGAGGGCGCTTCCCGGCAGCGGCAGCTTCAGCCAGCCTTTCACCAGGAAGTAATAGAAAGGCGGGTGAACATCGACCCGGAGCGCCCGCAGGATGCCGTGGGTCGAGCGGCCGGCGGTCTCGAGCGTGTAGCGCTCGTCGCCCCACATCGGCAACAGGTCCAGACGCGGGGCGAGCAGCAGCGCCTGGGCGAGCAGAGCGATCCAGAGAAGATGCCGTTTGAGGAACTCCAAGCTGTGCGGGCCGCCTCCGAGGCCGATTGGCCATTATCGCTCAGCCGGCGGCGGGGACCGATCGCTCGTCGGCCACGGCCAGAGCGTCGGTGACGCTCGCGGCGTCGTGGACCATCGCGGCCAGTGCGGCCAGCACGGCGTCCGGGTGGGGGTGCTGCCAGACGTTGCGGCCGAAGATGACGCCTTCGGCGCCGGCCGAGAGCGAGTGGTCGGCCATCTCGAGCAGCGAGCGGAGGCTCGAATCGCGCATCGGCCCGCCGGCTACCATCACCGGCCGGCCGGTCGAGGCCACGATCCGGCGAAAGCTCTCTTCCTCACCCGAATAGCGCGTCTTGATGATGTCGGCGCCCAGCTCGGCGCCGATGCGCGAGGCGAGCGCGATGTCGTCGGCGACGTTGGCCGGAAGAGCCGCCGTCCCTTTGCCGGTGAAATCCAGATGGTTGGCGAGCATGCCGGCGCTGAGCATTTCCGCTACCACCGGCATGCCCCAGTGGCGCGCTTCCTCGGCCACGCGGCCCAGCTTGCGCAGCTCGACGCTCTCCTGCGGCCCGCCGACCGTGGCGTTGACAATAACGGCGTCGGCGCCCAGTTGCGCCGCGTGGGCTACCGAGGTGAATTGCCGCATGGGGCCTTCCCCCTGCACGCTGGTGCAACCATCGATGCGCAGAATTACGGCGAGATGGCCCAGCTCGGCGGCAACCTGCTCGAGGATTCCAGGCGTCAGCAGCACGGCGTCGGCGTCGGAGAGGGCGATCAGCTTGATGAGCGCCACGGGGTCTTCGATGCCCGGGAGCGGCCCCGCCACCATCCCGTGATCGAGCGGAACCACCAGCGCCCTTCCCTTTCGCAACAAACGGCGCAAACGGATTGTCTTTCCAACTGGCATGTCAGAATTCCCCGTAATGTTTCTATGGTACTCCGAGCCCGGCCGTCCGCCAGCATCAAATTTGCCGTCCTGAAAGATTCGGTCCTGGCCGCCGCCGCCCAAATCCCGCCGGTCTATATGCAACCTGCGAGACCCAGAACTTCGTGAGAATGCCATCCCATGTCGGGTTTCGTGCCGAGGAGAGCAAACGTCTCGTGGGCAGCGAGGAGGAAGCGGTGACCGACTTCGCGGCTCGCTCCGGTCGCGAAGTAATAGGCTTGGTCGTCGAGGTCCTGGTCTGCCTTCGGGCGAACGACGTAGCGAGCACTCACCGGCCGGTCTTCTTCAGGCGTTCGTCGAGCCGGTGATGTTTCTCCTCCCAATAGCCTGGTCCGACCTCCATCGGCTCACCGGAGTTCAGCCCTCGGAGGGCCAGAGCTTCGAGCTCGTCTTCCGCCTGCTGGTCCGCGCGGACGAGAAGCTCGACATAGCGATTCGGGAGAGAGAACACGTCAGCCAAACCGTTTTCGCCAACTACCTGAACGTGAC
>JBGOUJ010000012.1:0-33872 GCA_041477005.1 Terriglobia bacterium
CTCTTCCAGATGGGCCACTCCAACAACGGCAAGGCCTGGGAAAGCTACCAGCACTGCTGCCAGGGGCTGGCGAAGCTCGGCTACCTCGTGCTCGCCTTCGACCCGATGGGCCAGGGCGAGCGCATTTACTATCCCGGCGCCAACGGTACCCGCACGCGGCTCTTCTCTAGCGACGATGAGCACACCACGCCCGGCCGCCAGATGCTGCTCGTGGGCGATTCCTGCTCGCGATTCCAGGTGTGGGACGCCATCCGCAGCCTCGACTACCTCGCAGGCCACCCCATGGTCGACCCCAAGCGCCTGGCCTCGACCGGCCAATCCGGCGGCGGGACCCTCACCATGTTGCTCATCGCCGCCGACGACCGGCTGGCCGCGGCGGTCGTTTGCAGCGGCAACACGGAAAACTTCGCTTGCGCCAACTTCAATCCGCCCGGCTCGACCGACGATGCCGAGCAGGATTTCGTCGGCTCCGGACCGCTCGGGTTCGACCGCTGGGACACGCTCTACCCGATTGCTCCCAAGCCGCTGCTGATCACCGTCAGCGACAAGGACTCCTTCGGCACTTACTCTTCGCAATACATTTCCAGCGGCTGGGAGGAATATAAGAAGCTGCAGAAGGTCTACCAGGTTCTGGGCCAAGCCGATCATCTCGGCTGGGCCGATACGCCGTTGCCCCACGGCCTTTCCTATGATTCGCGCCTGCATGTCTACAACTGGTTCGGGCGGTGGCTGAAAGGGGAGACCAAGCCCATCACCGAAGAGCCGGAAACGGCGCCCGAGCCCGAGAAGGTCCTCTTGGTTTCAGAATCGGGCAACGTGGTGCGGAGCCTTCACGGCCAGACCCCCTGGGCAATGATCAAGGCCCATGCGGTAGAGAAGAAGCCGATGCCGCTCGACCGCCTGCTCGGCGTGGAGCGGCCGGCCGCGGCGCGCGCCACGGTCTTGCGGCGCATTCCCTCGCGGGGCATCGAGATCGAGGTTCTGGAGTTTCCATCCAGCCCCAAGGTCTGGCTGCCGGCGTGGCTGTTCCTCCCCCGGAAGGCCGACCCGAGCAAGCCTCTGGTGCTTTCGCTCGAGCCCGGCGGCCGCAGCGCCCGCTGGCAGGAAGGCGGGCTGTACCAGTCGTTGGCGCTCGAAGGCTACGCGGTGTGCGTGCCCGACCTGCGGGGCCTCGATGACATGACGCCCGAATTCAGCCGCGGCGCCGCCCGCCATGCCCGCTCGCACAACACGGATGAAAACTACGCCTGGGCCTCGCTGATCCTGGGCAAGCCGCTCGTCGGCCAGCGCGTCACCGACGTGCTCGCCGTAGCCCGCGCGCTACGCGCCCATGCGCCGGTGGCGGGCCGCCGGCTGGTTGTGGCCGCCCAGCAGACCATGACCGTTCCCGCCCTGTTCGCCGCGGCGCTCGACCGCGAGATCCAATCCCTGTATCTTTCCGGCGGCCTGGTCTCTTTTCGAAGCGTCATCGAGGCCGAGCAATACAGACAACCGACCGCCGACTTCGTGCCCCACCTGCTCGAGCACACCGACCTGCCCGAAGTAACGGCCTCGCTCGCCCCGCGGCGAGTCGTTCTGGCCGGCGCGGTGAGCGGCGGGGGCGACACGCTCGACGCCGCCGCCGTCCGCCAGCTTCACGCCGCCGGCAACGTCGAGGTGCGGGCTGAAGCCCGCTGGGACCTGGCAACCTTCCGGCAAATCGGAATGGGGGAAAGATGAATCGAAGAGCGGCTCTGCTGTTCACCCTGGCGCTGGGCCTACTGGCCGCGCCACCCGTCACGAAGGATCCCCGCGCGGTAGCCAGCGGACCGGTTTCAGCCACCAGGGCTGTCCCCACCGGCGTCAACCCGTCAAAGAGGTAATTGCTCGCTTCCAACCGGCGAAGAGCTCCTCGCGGCGGGCGGCATCCATTTGCGGCTCAAAGCGCCGCTCAACTTCCCAGAAGCGCTCGATCTCGCTCGTACCCGACCAGACTTTGGTGGCGAGACCCGCCAGAAAAGCGGCGCCGAGCGCCGTCGTTTCCACGTTGGCCGGCCGCACCACCGGCCGGCCCAGGATGTCGGCCTGAAACTGCATCAGGAAGTCGTTGGCCGCCGCGCCCCCATCCGCGCGCAACTCGGCCAGCGGAACGCCGGCGTCGGCTTCCATGGCCTCCACCAGCTCGCGGGTCTGGTAGGCGATGGCCTCGAGCGTGGCCCGCACCAGGTGGGCGGCAGTGGTGGCGCGGGTGAGGCCGCTGATCGCGCCGCGCACCGCAGCGTTCCAGTGCGGCGCGCCGAGCCCGACGAAGGCCGGCACGAAATGGACCCCGCCGGTGTCGGGCACGCTGGCCGCGAGCGCCGCCGTTTCCGCGGCAGTCTGGACCAGGCCCAGCGAATCCCGCAGCCACTGCACCGCCGCTCCGGCCACGAACACGCTGCCTTCCAGGGCGTATTCCAGCCGGGAATCCGGCGAGGCGGCGAGCGTGGTCAGCAGCCGGTTCCGCGACGCGACCGGCCGCTCGCCGGTGTGCATCAGGAAAAAACAACCCGTGCCGTAAGTGTTTTTGGAAAGCCCGGCCCGGAAGCAAGCCTGGCCCACCAGCGCCGCCTGCTGATCCCCCGCGATCCCGGCAATCGGGATCGCGGCGCCGAGCAGCGCGGCGTCGGTCGTCCCCACGATCTCGGACGATCCGACCACGCGCGGCAGCAGGGCCCGAGGCACGCCGAAAAGATCGAGCATCTCCGGATCCCAGGCGCCGTCGAGGCCCAGCAGCATCGTCCGCGAGGCGTTCGAGCGGTCCACTACGTGCTCCCGGCCGCCCGTCAGCTTGTAGATCAGCCAGGAGTCGACGGTGCCGAAAGCCAGCTCGCCCGCCGCGGCGCGCCGCCGGGCGTCGGGCGCGTGATCCAGGATCCAGCGGATCTTGCTGGCCGAAAAATAGGCATCGATGACCAGGCCGGTCCGTGCCGCGATCCGGGCCGCCTGAGATTCGAGCGAGCGGCAGAAATCGGCCGTCCTCCGGCATTGCCACACGATCGCCGGCGCCACCGGCGCGCCGGTCTTGCGGTCCCAGACGATGGTCGTTTCCCGCTGGTTGGTGATCCCGATTCCCGTGAGATGGGAGGCCGCGACGCCCGAGCGCTCGATCGCCCCACGGGCCGCCTCGAGCTGCGCCTGCCAGATCTGCTCCGCGTCCTGCTCCACCCAGCCCGGCTGCGGATACCGGCACACAATCGGCGCCGAGGCCATCCCCAGCATGTTCGTCTGCCGGTTGAACACGATGGCCCGCGCGCTGGTGGTGCCTTCATCGAGCGACAGGATATACATGTCAGTCGGCCGGCGC
The DNA here is from genome assembly GCA_041477005.1 of Terriglobia bacterium. GTDB lineage: Bacteria > Acidobacteriota > Terriglobia > Bryobacterales > JACQDG01 > JBGOUJ01. The sequence continues at coordinate 3,326 of JBGOUJ010000012.1, forward strand.
GGCGCCTTCAGCCAGCAGTTCTCCCTTTTCGAGATAACGGATCCGGCCGGCGTAGCGCGCGGCGTGAGGGTCGTGGGTCACCATCACGATGGTCTTGCCGTGCTCGCGGTTGAGCCTTGCCAGAATGGTGAGGATCTCCTGCGCGGAGGCGGCGTCGAGGTCGCCGGTCGGCTCGTCGGCCAGAACGATGGACGGGTCGGTGACGATCGCCCGGGCGATGGCCACGCGCTGCTCCTGGCCGCCCGAAAGCTGGCGCGGATAATGCTCCATGCGGTCGCCGAGACCCACCAGCCGCAGCGCCACGGCGGCGTGCTCGCGGCGCTCCTTCTTGCTCAGATGGGTGAGCAACAGCGGCAGCTCGACGTTCTCGAGCGCCGTGAGCACCGGAATCAGGTTGAAGGTCTGGAACACGAAGCCGACATTTTCGTTGCGCCAGCGGGCGATCTGCTTGTCGTTGAGCTGCTGCACGTCCTGGCCGAGCACCACCACGCGGCCGCTGCTGGGGCGGTCGATGGCGGCCAGCAGGTAAAGCAGCGTGGACTTGCCCGACCCCGACGGCCCCATCAGCGCCACAAACTCGCCCTTCTGAATGGTCAGGTTAGCGTCCTGCAGTGCCACCACCCGAAACTCGTCGCGGGTGAATTCCTTGTGCACTCCGATGGTCTGGATGGCGATGTTGTCGTCCATAAGAGAAGCCGAGAGAATTGAGGAATTGAGAAATGGAGGAATTGAGAAATGGATGAATTGAGAAATGAAGACCGCACGACTCGGCGGCTGGGTGTCTTCATTTCTCCATTCCTCAATTTCTCAATTGCTCAATCGCTCCATTCCTCAATTCCTCAATTCCTCCTGACGACCTGGTCCCCCGTTTTCAGGCCGGCGGGGGGACTTACGATCAGGTCCTCGCCGCCCGTCAGTCCGTCGCTCACTTCGATTCCTTGCGAAGACGTCGAGCGCACCTTGATGGTTCGCTCCGCCGCCCGGCCGTCGATGGCCACGAAGACTTTCTTGCCGTCGCGCACCGCCGCCGCCGGAATCACGATGCGGGGCTTGGACACGGCCCCGGCGGCGGCGCGCTCCGGCGAGTCCGCCAGAAACGCCACCCGCGCGTTCATCTCCGGGCGCAGGTACTCGTCCGGGTGGAGGACTTTGACCTTCACCTGAACGGTCGCCTTCTGCCGGTCGGCCTGGGGCGAGATCTCATCGATCGCGCCATCGTACTTGCGATCCGGGTAGGCATCCGTAGTAACAACGCCCCGCTGGCGCGGGCCGAGCTTGGCGAAATCGTCCTGGTTGATGTCCAGCTCGACCTGAAGATCGTTCAGGTCGGCCAGGGCCACCACGTAGCCCTTGGCGCCCTTGTCGCCGACAAAGCTGGTGGTCAGGAATTCGCCCACTTCCACTTCCCGCTCGAGCACGGTGCCGTCTATCGGCGACCGTATGAGTGTCGAGTCGAGCAGCGTCCGGTAGTAGTCGAGCTGCCCCCGGGCCTGCCCCAGCGCGCCGCTGGCGGCGTCTATCTGCTCCTGCCGGGGGCCGAGGCGCACCAGCTCGTATTGCTTCTGGAGCGCTTCGACGCGGGCCTTTTGCCCGTCGTTGCGCGCCACCGCATCGTCGTAGGCCTGCTTGGCGAGCACACCCGCCTCCGTCAGGCCCCTTTGCCTCTCCAAGGTGACGCGGGCGTTTTCCAGGTCCGCCTGCGCCTGCACCAGGTTGGCCTTGGCGGCGGCGATCTCTTCGGGACGGGAGCCGTTCTGCATCTCCCGCAACCGCGCTTCGAGATTGGCCACGTTGCCTTCGGCCTGCTGGACCTGCGCGCGGTATTCCTGGTCCTCGAGCCGCACCAGCACCTGGTCTTTGTGCACGCGGTCGGCCTTCTCGACCCCGATCCAAGCCACCTTCCCCGTCACCTTGCCGGTCACCTGGATGCGGTGATGTGCCACGATGTAGCCGGTGGCGTTCAGCACCACGCCGGGCTCGGCCGCCGTGACCGTGGGGGTCACGCGCACGATCTCGACCCGCATGGCCCCAGCGCCCCGGGTGCGGAAGCCCAGCCAGACGAGCAGGGCCACAATTACCGCGATTCCCGTCAGGATCCACACCGTCGCCCATCGGGGAGGCGAGGCCGGATCGCGGCGTCCGGTGCGGTCGATCTTCAGCGCCTCCAGATCCTGATCGAACTTTCTCGTGTCGACTGCCATCAAAGTTCTCGCAGCGCGTTCAGCGCCTCGCGGCGCGAGGCCGCCCGCGCCGGCAGCAGGCCGCCCAGCAGGCCCATGGCCGCCGCAAAGCTCAGCCCCACCGCCATCATCGACGGCGTGACGAGGAATTGAAACAAGCTGGTGCTGAAGGTGACCGAGTTGCCGATGCGCGCCGAAAGCCCGTTGAGCGGCAGCGCCGCCAGACACGCCAGCACCCCGCCCAGCAGCGCCAGCAGCACCGACTCGATCACGAACGACGTCATAATGCTCAGTCGCGAAAAGCCCAGCACACGCAGCACGCCGATTTCCCGCGTCCTCCTCGCCACCGCCGCATACATCGTGTTCATCGCGGCAAACGAGCTGCCGACGGCCATCACCAGGGCCACGAAGATCCCCATGAACTCGAGCGGCCGGCCCGATTCAGTCTGCAGCAAATAGTAGTCGAGCTCCGGCATCGCATCCTGTGTCAATTGCTGATCGTTCGAGATGCTCGCCACCAGCGACTGGGCCGTGGCCGCATCCGTGGCCCGGATCAGCACCGAGCTGATCGTCTGGGTGCGGCCGGTGTGGCGCCGAGCTGGTTGGCGTCGGCCCAGATCTCGCCGTTGAAGGCCGTCGAGCCGCCGTCGTGCACGCCCACGATGGTCCAATAAGTGCTGCTGATCTGCAACTGCCGGCCGATGGCCATGCCGGCGTAAGTTTCGGCCACGCCGCGCCCCACGGTCAATTCCCGCTGGCCCGGCGCGAACCACCGCCCGTCGCTCAACTTGACGCTCTCGGCCCGTATCCGCACACCCACCTGGGGCAGGCCCCGCACGTTCACGTTAGCCTCGCCTTCGCCGCCCCGGAACGAGAGGTTCACCACGGTCAGCACCTCGGGCGAAAGCATTTGCTCGCCGTTCCCCATCTGGATGCCCTTCTTGCCCCGCAGCACCTGGATCTCCGTCCGCTTGACCTGGCTGGAAAGCTCGGCCGTGGCGCCTTTGCGCAGCACCAGCACGTCGAGCGGATGCCCGGTCGCCTGGAACGAGCTCTTCAGGCCCGCCAGCAGCCCCAGGATGCCCAGCATCACGGCCACGGTCAGTGCGATGCCCAGCGCCGTCATGACCGTGGTGGTCTTGCGCACCAGCAGGTTCCGAAAGTTATACGAGATTGGAATGGCCACGGTTCCACTCCGGAGCAGGCTCTCGGCCTGCTCGGCGTCGCAGGGCCGGCCCTATCCTATCCGCTGTGCCGCAACGCGTCGGTGATTGGCAGCCGCGCCGCGTTCACTGCGGGCACGAGCGAGCTGGCCAGCCCGATCACCAAAGCCAGGCCCAGGCTGATGGCCGTCGCTGCCGGCGGCATCCGCATCCCCTGCACGAAGATCATGGGCATTTTCGAGACCCATCGCACCATGCCGAACGCCAGCAGGTTGCCGAGCACCCCGCCCGCTAAGGCGATAAGCATCGCCTCGGCCACGATCATGACCACCACGCCGCCGCTGGTGAAGCCCAGCGTCTTCAGCACGCCCACTTCTTTGATCCGTTCCCGCACCGACATGGCCATGGTGTTGCCCGCCACCAGCAGGATGGCGAAGGTCACGGCCGAGCAGATGCTCAGCAGGATCAGCTTCACGTTGCCCACCATGCTGATGAAGCTTAACTGGAACGCCCGCTCCGATTCGGTCTTGGTCTGGAAGGGCGAGTTGCGGAACATATCGTCAACCGCCGCCGCGACTTTGGGCGCAGCTTCCGCCGACTCCGCCATCGACCAGATCATGCCCGTCCTTCCCTTGCGCGCCGCCGACAGTCCCTCTTCCAGGTAGTCGCGATGGAAGTACAGCACCCCATCGTTTTCCCCGTCGAAGATGGCCCGGATGGTGAGCTCGAGATTGCCCGGGTAGATGTCACCCTGGAGGGTGATCTTCTGGCCCAGCTTCAAATTCAGCCGGTCGGCGATGGACCGGCCGACGGCGGCGGCGGTGCGCTCCCGCTCGAAGGCGGCGCGCTGATCCGCCGGCACGTGCAGCTCGGACCGCATGAGGAAGATCTTGTCGGCGTCGACGGCGAATCGCGAGAAGTTGTGCTCGGGCCGGCGGTCAATGTAGATTCCGCCGTACCACGACCACCGCGTGGTCAGCTTGACGCCGGGGATCTTCGCGATCTGGTCGGCGTAATACTCCGGCAGCGCAAACGCCAGGGAAACGCGGTGTCGCGTGGCCAGCCGCAGCGCCTGCTCGGGCGGACCTTCCCGGTGGTAGAACGCAAAGTAGACGGTGATGAGGGTGCCGAGCAGGAACAGCGAGATGCCGACGCTCAGGATGGTCAGCAGAGTCCTGCGCCGGTTCCGCAGCGTGTTCTTGATGGCAAACGGGACGTACTTCCACATAAATACCAGGATCTCATTCAGTATAACATTGAGTAGCACAGCCCTCGGGCTTGTGCGGGTCGCCGAGAGAATTGAGGAATTGAGCAATTGAGAAATTGAGGAATGAAAACACCCAGCCGCCGAGTCACGCGGTCTTCATTTCTCAATTTCTCAATTCCTCAATTCTCCCGGCCACCCAGCCACCGAGTCACGCGGTCCTCATTTCTCAATTCCTCCATTTCTCAATTCCTCAATTCTCCCGGCCACCCAGCCGCCGAGTCATGCGGTCTTCATTTCTCAATTCCTCCATTTCTCAATTCCCTCCCTCACGCCGTGCAGGTGCGAAGCAGGGTTTCGTGGACGAGCAGCTCGTGGTCGTAGGAGAACTTGAGCGGGGCGCCGGCTCGGATCGCGCGGGCCATGTCCCGGAAGTCGCCGATATAGCGAGGCTGTGGCGGCATCTCGATTTGTTGGGGGCCGGCGTTGTAAGGGCCGCGCGCTTCGCGCAGCGTTACTTGCATCCGGACGCCCGGCTCGACCGGCTCGATCCGGATCGAGCCGTCGGTCCCCAGGATTTCGAAGGAGCGCTGCTGCGCGGCTGCGGGCAGACGAGCGGCGCTTGAAATGACGGCCAGAGTTTTTCCGTATTCCAGAACGGCGAGGGTGTTGTCGGCGAGCTGGTCGGGGATCGTGGAGTCGTGGCGCAGCCAGCTTCGAGCATCTCTGGGCCGGCCGAGCAGATCAACCACGCGATCGATCATGTGGGACCCGAGCTCGAGCATCATTCCGCCGCGAGACCAGGCCACCTCGGCGCGGCTTCTGGCATCGATGTCGGTGTTGATCACGCCGCGAACCAGAAAAACTTCGCCCAGGTAGCCCTTTCGCGCGGCCTCAATGGCTGCACTGATGCCCTGATGAAAACGCCAGATGTAGCCGACTTGGAGAAGAAGCTTCCGGCGCCGCGCCTCCTCGACCAGCGCGCGAAAGGGCGCCAGCTTGTCGCCCGGGGGCTTTTCGAGGTGCAGATGCTTGCCGGCGGCGAGAACCTTGGCTCCCCACGTGACCACCTCCGCAGGCTTCCCCTCCACGACCACGAGCCGGATCGTTGGGTCGGAGAGCAGCTTGCCGGCATCGCCGCCCAACTCGCAGACCGCGGCCAGCTCATAGTCGGACGATTGCTCGATTACCTTGCGCTTACCGGCGGCGTGGGAGTGACCGGTGCCGAGCATTGCTACGCGGATCTTGGGCGTGGAGGGAGCGGCGGCGGTTGCGGCGGCGAACAGGAAGTCGCGTCGGCGCATCAGACGAACCGCTTCAGAAATTGATAGCTCTTCACCGCCGCCTCTTGCGGCGTCATGATCTCGGCGAAGGCCTGGTGGACGGTGACGTAGCCGCTGTAGCCGATGGCATGAAGTCCTTCAAAAACTCTGTCGAAATCCACGCCGCCCTTCTCCCACAAGCCAATGTGGTCGAGCGGGACGCGGCCGCGGGCCCAGGTGTCTACGGACGCCTTGCCCTGCGGCGTGAGCAAGTGGTTCTGAAGATAGACGTTCATCAGCCACGGCTGGACCCGTTTAATCGTGGCGGGGCCGTAGTCCTGGAGGCAGATCATCCAGTTGGCGGGTTCGTAGATGAGGCCGAAGTTGGGGCGGTTGATTTTCCGGAGCGTCTCGATCGAGCCATCGACCGTCTCGAACAGAGTGGCGACGTGGGATTGATGCGCCAGGCGGATATTGCGCCCGCGGGCCTCGTCCGAGGCGCGCTGGGCCCAGATGATGTCTTCCTCTTTTTTCATGCCGACGCGGATCATGTCGGCGCCGAAGCTTTCGGCCAGATCCAGATAGGGCGCGATGTTTCGTAGGCAGCGGGGCGCGTTGTCGTCATTGGCGGGGACGGGGAAATCGCCGGTGACCATCGAGACCTGGAGGCCGGCCGCATCGACGGCGCGACGCATCTGGCGGACGCGGTCCTTGGGCGTCTGGATGCCGGCTTGCGAAGCACGCATGCAGATGGCGGGGTAACCGTTCGTCTTGGCGAGCTGGACGAAGTCCTCGAAGCCCATCAGGGTCTTTTCCTTCGATCCCGGGGCTTCGGCGATACGGACGGAAAGCGAGAGCTTCATTTTAGACGCCGCCCCGGACGCCAAGCCGGCGGCAGCAGCGGCCAGAAGGTGGCGGCGGGTGAGCATCCTCATTCCAAGCCAAGCCTGACCCTCAAGACTCTACTTTAAAGGTGGCGACGATGTAAAGCCGGCCGCCCACCAGGAATGAGGCGAAGTCGTTGCCGGTGTTCGGGGAGGAATGAAAACACCCAGCCGCTGAGTAATGCAGCGCCCGCGGAGAGAAAAGCGGCGCGGGCGTTCCCCCAAGCGGCGCTCGGCTGAATAGGATCATGATAGACTGCGGTATGCGCTTTTGGGCTGCGCTTCTATTGAGCGTGCCGCTATGGACCGTCCGGCTGGACGCTCAGCATGGGAAGTATCTTGGCGAATCGCGTAATCCCGCGATCGGGAATCCCGAGTCCATCGCCGCCGGTGGCAAGCTCTATGCCACGTCGTGCGCTGCCTGCCATGGCCCGGATGGCGGCGGAGGCCGCGGGCCCAACCTGGTGCACCGCGCGGCGTGGCATCCGCTCACCGACGAAGGTATTTTCAACACCATCCGGAACGGAGTGCCCGGCGCGGATATGCCGCCGACGAAACTGCCGGACGACCAGACCTGGAACCTGGTCGCGTACATCCATGCGCTGACCGGGCCAGCCAGCGAAAGCAACGTCCCGGGCGATCTCCCGGCAGGCGAACGGGTCTTCTGGGGCAGCAAGGCCGGTTGCTCCAACTGCCACGCCATTCGCGGCCGCGGGAGCCGCATGGGGCCCGACCTCACCAACATCGGAGGCCGCCCGCTGGCGCTGATTCGAGATGCCATCCTCGATCCCTCCAAGAATCTGACTCTGGCCGGCAAAGAGGGCGTGACCGTAACCATGAAGAACGGGCAGGTCATCCACGGAATCGCCCGCAATCGCAGCAATTATTCGCTTCAGGTGGTGGACCCCGAGGGCGACTTGCATTTGATCACCATGGCCGGCGTCGAAGAGCTGACGATTCTCGACCACTCGCCCATGCCCGGCGATTTTGGAAAGAGGCTCTCTCTAGAGGAGCTGCGCGATCTGCTGGCCTATCTGGCGCACCAGACTGTTCGCGGGTCCGAGGTCACGTCTGCTGGAGCGAGAAATCCACAATGACGCGGACATTCTTGGCGATTTCGCTGTTCTCGGCGTGCGCCACGGCGCAGGTGGGGTACGAAGATATCTTGAAAGGGCCGGCCGAGAATTGGCTGACGTATGCGGGCACCTACCAGGGTTCCCGGTACAGCCCGCTCCGGCAGATCACGGTCGAGAACGCCGGATCTCTGGTTCCCAAGTGGGCCTACCACGTTCCCAATGCCGGCGGGTTGCGAACCTCGCCGATCGTCTATAGCGGGGTCATGTACGTGACGAACTCCAATGCCGTCTATGCCCTGGACGCGCGCTCCGGCCGGCTGATCTGGAGTTACCTGGACGCGCGGTCGCAGAAGCAGGGGGTCAACCGCGGCGCTGCCATTCTGGGCAACCTGGTCTATTTCACGACCACGGACAACTATCTGACGGCGCTTGACCGCAGAAACGGCGCGCTGATCTTCAGCCGGCAGTTCGCCGACGCCGAGAAGGGGACCACTTCGACCTCCGCGCCGTTGGTCGTCAAGGATAAAGTGATCGTCGGCAGCGCCGGCGGAGATAGCGGCATGCGCGGCTTCGTGGCGGCGCTTTCGGCGGCCACCGGGGATGAGATTTGGCGGACTTATACCGTTCCCGCCAAGGGGGAACCCGGGGCGGAAAGCTGGGGCGACTACGTGGAATGGGGCGGCGGCGCCACCTGGCTTTCGGGAACCTTCGACCCCGACTTGAACACGCTCTATTGGACCACCGGCAATCCGTGGCCGGACTTTGCCGGCTCTCCTCGCAAAGGCGACAATCTGTATACCTGCTCCCTATTCGCACTCGACCTCGATACGGGAACCAGGAAGTGGTACTTCCAGTTCACGCCGCATGACACTCACGACTGGGACGCGCAGAGCTGGCCGGTCTTGATCGACATGCCGTGGAACGGCAAACCGCGCAAGGTTGTGTTGCACGCCAATCGCAACGGCTTTTTCTATGTTCTCGACCGGACGACCGGCGAGTTTCTGCGGGCCACCAAGCTGATCGATAAGGTGACGTGGGCGACCGGCGTTGACGACCAGGGACGCCCGACGCTGGTGCCCGGAAAAGACCCCACGCCCGAGGGCAACTGGGTCTGCCCGAGCGTCAAAGGCGCCACGAACTGGATGGGCCAGAGCTATAACCCCGGCACTGGCCTTTTGTATCTCCTGACACTGGAGCAGTGCGGCATGTATACGAGCTCGTCACAGAAGCCCATCCCGATGAAGAATTTTGGCGGCGGCGGAGCCACCGAGGAAGGCGGGCAGGTGCTCTTGCGCGCCCTCGACCCGAAGACCGGCAAGCGAGCTTGGGAATACCCGATGACGGGTTCCGGCCGCATGTGGACGGGCGTGGTGTCGACTGCCGGCGGGGTGGTGTTTACGGGTGATGACGACGGCGATTTGGTTGCGCTCGAAGCCAAAATGGGGAAACACCTTTGGCACTTCAATATGGGCGAGTTGCTCACGGCCTCACCGATCACTTACCAGGTGGACGGAAAACAGCAGGTAGCGATCGCCTCCGCCACGTCGATATTCGCTTTCGGATTGTTCGAGCCCGCGCAGTCCGTGCCGTTGCCCAAGGTGAAGGTCGAGCACTAGCGTGGCGTCTCGCGTACCGCTTGCTAACGCGCGCGGCTCTGAAGCGCTGATTCTGAGCCGCGACCGTGAGGGAGTGGTTGTCAAATCTAAGGCGAGACACCACACAGGCAAGCTGCTGAAAACCCGATTGAGAAACCCTTCATCTCCGGCCTCTGCGCCTTCGTCACATGTCATAATGTCCGCCGGCAGGCATGAAACAAGCGAGCGAGGAGATTTCCCATGGGCCATCACTCAGAGAGCGCCGGGGATCGGAAGACCGCTATAGCCCCAATGCTCTCGGTTCGAAGCGGGGCGAGGGCGATCGAGTTCTATAAGGCGGCGTTCGGAGCCGGCGAGTTGTTCCGCCTGGACAACGAGAATGGAGAGGTGGTCGCTCGGCTATCCGTGGGGGCAGCCGAATTCTGGCTCGCTGACGAGTCTCCGGAACACTTCAACTTCAGCCCCGAGTCTCTCGGCGGTGGTTCCGTGCGGATGCTGATGATCGTGGAAGATCCGGATGCTGCTTTCGAACAGGCCGTCGCAGCAGGAGCCACAGTGGTTTGGCCCGTCAGCAACCAGCATGGTTGGCGCTTAGGACGAATCGTCGACCCGTTCGGACACCATTGGGAAATCGGCAAGCCCTTGTCAGAAAGCCCTTGAGCCTCGCTTCGCGGCGAATCGATCACGCCTTCTCGACGATCGTGCTGTAACGGTCGACCGGCAGATCCGTAAAGCGCTCCACCTTGCCGCTGGGACCCGGCCAGTGGATCTCGAGCCAATCGAGCTTAGCCGCCCGGCCCAGGCCGATGATCTCCCGGGGATCGTGCGAAGAGAGGTAACTGCCGCCGCTTGTTTTCAATCGGCTGCGTCTCACTCCGCCGGCCGACCATGTGATTCGGGCGCCGATCGCATCGCGATTGCACCGGGAGCCTTGCAGCCTGAGGCCGATCCAGTGGTTCTCCCGCCCGGCATTGTTCTTCAGCAGCAGGGGCGCGCCGCCATTATTCCCAATCAGCACATCCAGGCGCCCGTCATTGTTGAAGTCTCCAACAGCGAGGCCCCGCGCCGGGAACAAGCGGGAAAACGCCGGCCCGGCTGCGGCGCTCACGTTGCGCAGCCGGCCTTTCTCCTGATGAAACAGCAGCAACGGCTCCTGATAGTGCACCTTCTGTGAATACTTTTCGATCATGTCGTCCGGGTGCCCGTTGGCGAGGATGAGGTCCACCAGGCCGTCGTTGTCGTAATCGAAATACTTGAGTCCCCAGCCACTGAACAACCTGGTAGCCTGCGCGACGGTCTGTTGATGAGCAATGTCGGTAAACGTCTCGTCGTGGTTGTTGTGGTAGACCGAGAACATCTCCTGATCGATGTTCGCTACGAACAGGTCCTCCCACCCGTCGCCGTCCAGATCGGCCGCATCCACGCCCATGCCGGACCGTGGCTGGCCATTTTCGTTGAAGGCGACCTCCGCCGCGAGTGCGATCTCCTCCCATTTCGTCCTGCCGTTTGCATCCGGCCCGCGATTCACGTACAGAAAGTTCTGCACTGTATCGTTGGCGACGAACAGGTCCATGCGGCCGTCGTTGTTGATGTCCGTGGCCACCACCCCCAGCGCCGTGCCGGGCGATTTTCCGATATCGGCGCCGCGGCCGACCTCGGTGAACGTGGCGTCCCCGTTGTTGTGGTACAGGAAGCTGGGGGTGGGCCGAAAAAAGCGCGGAATGCAGTAGTAAGGCCGGCCGATCTCGTTATTGCCGCAGAACAAGTGCGAGGAAGTCCCGTAATCAACGAAGCTGCACAGGAACAGATCCAGTTTGCCGTCGTTGTCATAGTCGAACCACACGGCGCTGGTCGTCCAGCCGCTCATCGGCAGGCCGGACTTCTCCGTCACGTCGGTGAACCTGCCATCCCCATTGTTGCGATAGAGAATGCAGCGCCCGTACGACGTGACTAAAATGTCAGGATAGCCGTCGTTGTTGTAGTCGCCAACCGCCACGCCCATGCCGAACGTGCCTCCCGCGACGCCGGCCTGCTCCGTCACATCGCGAAACGTGCCGTCACGGTTGTTCTTGTACAACGCGTTGCGGATCGGCTTCGTTGGCTTCCAGAAATCGCACGGCCCGCTGTTGACGAGGTAGATGTCCATCCAGCCGTCGTTGTCGTAGTCCAGGAAGGCGCAGCCGGGTCCGAGCGTTTCCGGCAGATAACGCCTGTCCGATTTGGCGTTTTCGTGTACCCAGGCGATGCCGCTGGACGACGCTGGAATCTCCTCGAAGATCGGCGCGCCGGCAGCGGCATTTCCGGGCGGCAGCGAAAAACCGCAGGCGGCGGCCGCGACGCTGCTGGTCAGAAATCGGCGACGGGAGAGACGCATTCTGCTTAATCCGGGTATTTTTCGCCCGGCCGAGCGATGCGAATCCTGTGGTCCGTGAAGTGAAAATGCAGACCGGGTATCTCTACCTTCGGCATGTGGCATGTGATGCAATTCTGCTTCGCGACCGGACACAGTTTCAGGCTTTGACCGCCGGACACGTGATCGGCATCTGCGCGATTCGCGGCCGCCCGAGTCACAGGCGAGTGACAAGACCGGCATTTGGCATCATAGAACGAAGCGTCTTCTACCGGATGTGCGTGTGGATCGTGGCAGGCGGTACACGCAATCCGGCGGTCCGCTGTGTCATAGCATTTGCTGTTTGTCAGCCGGTAAGGTTGGAACCTGACGTTCAGAATCCCGCGCGGGCCGTTTGCCCCAATGTCAGCCCAAGTGCGATGACACCTGCCGCACAGATTCGAAAGATCTTCGGTACTCATTGCCGACAGCTTCGCCATCCTGGCGTTCCCCGCCTTGCCGGTTCTCATTTCCGCGAGGTGTTGCGTCCCATCGCCGTGGCATTGTCCGCAGTGCACCCCGGGAACCAGCGATTCGAAGCGCAGTTGGCCGCCCTGCACGGCGCCCGTCGAGTGGCAGCCAAAGCAACGGCGCGTCTCCGCCGGATCGATCTTCCTGGCGGCAGCCTCCTCCAGATTGCCCCGATCCCTCCCTGCATGGCCCGGTGTCCAATCGAGACCTCCCAGCCCGGAATAAAAGCTCACGGCGGCCTCATAATAGGCGCCATTTCTCTCGAACACGTAAGTCTGGCCCACTGTGCCGAAACCAAAGGCCCACGCTATCGGCGCCGTGATTGCGGCGTTTCCATCGGTGACCGCATAGATGCTCCGGCCGCCCTCGCGCCGGATCGAATAGGAATACTTCCCGTCGCTGTAACTGAGGTTCGGATGATTCCTGAGAATTTCGGAGTCCTGGGCGCTGTGGAGCGCGTGCGCCATGGGCGTGGAAGCCTGCGACGCGGCCTCCGCGCGGTGACAGTGTCCGCACTCCTGCGTCTGATCTCGAGCCCACGCCGAAGCCTGCAGAAAAAGCAGCAGCGCGAAAATCATTGCGGGTTCACTCCCGGCTGTCCTCCTTGCTGCACGGCGGTCAACCGGCGGACGATCGCCCGCTCGCGGTCGCCATCTTCCTTGCGCTTCAATCGGTAATACACAGTTGCCAGGCTGACGTGCGCCTCGGTGAACTGAGGCGATTCCCGGACGAGCTTTTCCAGCATCGCGCGCGCCTCCTCCACTTTGCCCGTGCCGAGTGCAATGGTGGCAAGCTGATAACGGGTGGCGGCATCGCCGGGCCGCAAGTTCAGGCAGCGCTCGAAAAGGGAACGCGCTTCATCGTAACGCCGGTCCTGTTTCGCCAGAACCCCAAGCTGCAGAGTGGCGATGTAATTGGTTGGATTCCGTTCCAGTTCCTTGCGGAACGCGGCCTCCGCGCCGGCCGTATCCATCATGCCCAACAGCGCCAGTCCGAGATAGGACTGCGCATCGGGCAGCCCTGGATTCAATTCGACGGCCTTTTTCAGATCCTCGCGTGCGCCGACGAAATCTTTGGCATTCAATTTCGTGGCGCCCAGGAGCAGACGGGCCTCGGCGGAATCTCCGTTACGCAAAATCCGATCGATCACCTGGCTGCCGCGCGCCGTCTGCTTGTCGCGGATCAGCGCCGTGCCGAGAAGATAGTTGAGCGCCAGGTCGTCCGGAGTCTCCTTCTCCCAGGGATCGAGCAGTTCGACGGCCTTCTTGTAATCGCCCATCTGTACGTGGCAATCGGCGAGAAGAAACGAGACCTGGCGGTTGCGCGGCATCAGCGGCCGGACGATTTCCAGTTTGTCCCGGGCCTCGGCGAGACGGCCTGTCTTGTAATAGGCGAGCGCCAGATTGAGGAGCGACCCGGAGTTCCCGGGCTCCATTTGGAGCGCTCTATTGTACTCCGCGATCGCTTCGGAATAGCGGCCTTCGTGCGCCAGCGCAGCGCCGAGATTGGACAGAACCAGGACCGACTCCGGGCCGGCCTTCAGGTACTCGCGATATAGGCGTATCGCGCCATTGATGTCCCCGGCGTGGTGGTGAGCGATGGCGTCCCTGAGAATCACCTCGGGCTGCTGCGGTGCTGCCGCGGCGGCCGCGCGCAGCGCGAGCACCAGAGCGAGACGGCGCAGCGGGTCCCGGAAAGCGAAGCGCATGAGCAGGGCCTGAACATAACTCTACAACAGATGGGGTCTCGGTGAAGTAGGGGCCGGGGGCGGTGCGTACGCCCCCACCCTGAACCGGCTTAGAGCCTCGCAGCCGCCGTGGCGCACGCACTCTTGCGTGCAGCGCCGAGACTCGTCTCGGCGCCCGCGGGTCCACGGGACAAGGGTGTGCGCCGCGTCGTCAACCTCGCAACCTCTGTCGCCGTATTGTGCGAGACGCGGGTAAGGTGACGGCTCAGAAGTAAAACTTCACGGCCAGTTGCATGATACGGTGACCGATCTTGCTCGTCGCGGTTCCGAATAGCGGATTGCTTTGCTGACCGGCGGCGTTGAACGAGGTCAGGTTCAGATTGTTATCGTTGCCAAAGGTGTAGACCGCGTGGTTCAGGAAGTTGAACGCTTCAGCGCGGAATTCCAATCTCGCCCTCTCGTTCAACCGGAAGCTCTTGAACAGTGACATGTCGGTGTTGAAGAACGCGGGTCCGAAGGCCTCCGGCTGAATGATCGGTCCGTTGTTGCCGGCCGTCGGCAGAGCAAAGCAATTTGGGTTGAGGTATTGATGGGGTCCGAGATTGCCGGTCGGATTGCACGTCAGCACCGGCATGGCGGGGACCGAATTCGTCCCGGTGATGTTCAGCGCGGTGACGCCCCTGGGCAGCGTCAGGTTGAATCTTGAGCCACCGCTGTTCAACTGCAGACTGGCGCCAGTCTCGATCTGGACGAGCCCGGACACCGACCATCCGTTGATGGCGCCCCCCAGGAGCCGGTAGCCATGGCCTCTGATTGGATCGCCCAGTTGCAACGAATAGGCGGCGTTGAAGATGTGACGCCGGTCAAAGTTGAGCGGCCCGTAGTTGTTCGCAGGGTTCAAATTATCAATAGTCGTGCCCGCGGTGCCCCGGCCCAGCACCTTCGAGAGGGTGTAATTGATCAGCCAGGTGTACCGGGCGCTTTGGTGGTTGAGGCCGATCTGGAGGGAGTTGTAGTTGGAGAAGCCGTCGTAGCTGTACACCGTGACATCTCCGTAATTGGTGTAGGGGCGATACAGGTTGTAGTTGACGCTGTTCGCATTCGGAACGGACAGCATCGTTCCATACGGGACTGCGTTGATGTTGTGGAAATTGGCTTCGGTCAGATGGCGCACTTTGTTACCGACATAAGCGACTTCCAGTTGCGAATTGCCGGGAATACGCTGCGAGATCGTGAAGTTATACGTCCAGGTGAGCGGCATCTGGGAGTCGTCTCGGGCCACCAAAGCCTGGTTGGTCTGGTAGGTACTGCGCGCCGGGGGAGGGGAGGCATCGATCGCCGCCAAAGTTGTGCCGGAGCTCGTCGTCAGCGACTGTTGGTAAGATCCGTTCGCTGTGGCCACACCGGTGGTATCCTTCGGGCCCCGGTATCGGAAAAGCCCGATGCCTCCGCGGATGATGGTCTTTCCCGTCCCGAATACGTCCCAGGCCGCGCCAAATCGCGGCGCTTTGAACAGCCCTCGATTTGGGAAACCCGAGATCGGAATGCTCGGGTCGATTCCGTGCCACGCGATGCCAGGCAGGACGGCGGTCGCGCTGTTCGTGTACGTAGCGGGGTTCCAGACGGCCATCCCGACGCCAAACCGATCGAACCACTGGTTGTCGTGCTGGAGCCGGATACCGTAATCGACGGTAAAGCGCCGCGTCACCTTCCAGCTATCTTGCAGGTAACCTTCGTATAGATAGCTCGCTACGCGCGTGAAGGCGTCGAAATTCCCCTGCAAAAACCCGAAGACGCGTCCCGTCAGCAGGTCGGCATAGGCGTTCCCGCTGCTTGACGCGCTTGTGGCGTCGACGGTGATGGTGCCATTGGCGGCGCGACCAGCCGGCTCTATGTTGGCGTAGTATTCGGCATAGAAGCCCGCCTTGAAGGTATGGGTGCCCCACACCTTGGCGACATTGTCCGCCAGGCTGGCCATGGGCTTGGTGGCGGAATAGGTTCCGAGGGGCATGTTATGGCCTGCCGCCAGCCCGGAGTTGTTGCTGAGCGTGGCCACCTGGTTGTTCGACCCCGAGAGGTTCGGGATCTGCTGGATACCATTGGCAAAGATGCCGTGGTAGGGATACCCGAGCTTGAAGCGGTCGACGGCGCCCGGGTTCGCGTAACTGTTTGGGAAATTGATGTAGGTGTACGAACCCACGAACTCGTTGGTCAGAGTCGGACTGAAGACATGCGTCAGGTCCACTGCTTCCGATTCGGAATGATTACGACCCAGGATGGCTGATGGATACGGCACTTGATTCGAGGATTGCCCCCACAACTGGATCGGAAAACTCTGCAATTCCTGCTGGTGGTAGACGCGCACGAACAGCTTCGTGGCGTCGCTGATCGAGTAATCCGCCCGGGTCACAAACTGCCATCCATTCTGGGGGAAAGCGACTTGCAGGATGTAGTTGTAACCGCCCGTCTGGAATGGGTTGGCATTCGGCATCGGCAGCAGCCCGGTCATCACCTGGCCGCCCTTGTCAAACTGGCTCGCCGGAATGATGCCGCCCGGAAACTGCGCCGGGCTCACCGGTTGAGCATTGCCCGGCACCTGTCCGGGCGCCCCGAGCGCGGCGATCGACGCCGGGGAGAAATCACCGTTGCGCATGGCCGCGGTCGGAACGGAAGTCTGGATCTGAGCCGAGGTGAGGTGCTGGTAGAAATATTCAAAACCCGAGAAGAAGAACAGCTTGTCGCGATTCTTGTTGAAACGCGTGCCGGGGATGATCACCGGTCCGCCAATGTTCCCGCCCGGGAAGTAGTAGACATTCGGGGCTTTGGGCAGTCCATTTCTGTTGTTGAGCCAGTCGTTGGCGTTCATCACGTAGTTCCGGGCTGACAGGTAACCCTCACCGTGGAAGCTCGTGCCGCCGGCCTTGGTAATGGTGCTGATCACGATGGGACCTTTGGAGTTCTCGGCGCTGAAGTTCGATAGCAGCACTTTCACTTCCTGAATCATGTCCGGATTTGGATTGACCGGAGTGGCGCAATTGCAGCCGGGGTCCGAGACGTGCGCGGCATCGGACATGATTTCCACCGAAGCCAAGGGCGCGCCATTGGCGGCGAAGTAACCTAGCGCGCTCTGGCGCCCGGCGTTGCCGTTGCCGTTGATCCCCATCACCTGGCCATCGTAGCCCGGCGCGTTGTTGAGGCCGTTGCCGGTCTGGGCGAATCCGGGCAGCATTTTGATGTACTCGGCGGCGCTGCGCCCGACCGTCGCTATGCTCTGCAGCGTCTGCGTGTTCAGAACCTGGGCCTTTTCACCGGAGTCGACCGGCGTGATGTTTTCGGCTGTAGCTCGGACCTCTACCGTTTGCGTGGTTAAGCCGACCTGCAGATTGGCGTCGACGTTGCGCTTCTCCGCGCTGCTGAGAACGATTCCCTTCTGGGAGAACTTCTGAAATCCCGGCGCTTCGACGGCAAGGGAGTAGGCGGCAGCCGGGAGCGCAACCATACTGTAGTATCCCTCATTGTTTGTCTGCGTCTTGCGAACGTCACCTGACAGTTCGTTCGTCAACGTTATGCTCGCGTTTGGAACGACCAATCCGGAGGCATCCGTGACAATCCCTGTTAGTGTCGCCGTGGTTGCCTGGCCAAAACACAACTGCGCTCCGGTCAGCAAAATCACCAAAGCCGGCCCTATAGCTTTACACGCCCTGCTGAATATTCCCATGACCCATCCTTGACCGGAATTTTGACGTCCCGATTGCCCGAGTATACACCAGCCCGGCTCGGTTGCAACCGGATTTTTTCGTGCCGCATCGTTCCGGGTACAGGGGCAGAGCCAACCCGGAACTGCCCAGTCCCGAAGATTTCTCGGCGCGCCTCCGCCCCTGCTCCCTTCCTTGCCAACTTTTCGCGCAGCAGCAGCCAGACTCTAACTCCTACCGGCGGGTACAAACCTGAGCGTGCTGGCCTACAACCTGATGGGAACCTGTTTCGCCGGCTGGTGCCGCCGAAGAGAATCGACACTTGGTCGGTGACGAGCCTCCTACCCCCGCGCGTGAATGCTGCGGTCGGCGGCACTGGCGTCAATTCGTCTTCAGAATCGCTTACAGACCCACCCCGCAGGGCTGCCCGCTGCGCGGCAAATCGAACAGCACGGCGGCCTCTCCTTTTGCGGCGATCTCCCTATCGAAGAAGGCGACGATCTTGTCGCGCCGGGCGAGCAGCCCGTCGATCTCCATATCGTTGACATAAGGCTTCAATCGCTTTTGCAGCAGCGGCTTGTGCAGCTCGCGCAACTTGGCCAGGAGCTTGCGATCGCATTGCACCAGATCCTTCTGGCTGAGCAGATCCTTGCTGGCGCGAAAGGCCCGCGTGAAGTCGATCATCCAGATTTGCCAATCCCGGGTGATCAGGAAATTGGTGAGGTTGGCGTCGGTGTTATAGATCAACTGGTCGAAGACCCGGATGGCATACATCTGGCGGTTCCAGCTTTCCACATCCGGCGGGTCGAGCTTCTGGCGGAGGCGGTCTACCTCGAGGATGGCGTTGTCTACCCACCAGGTGAGCGACGCTGGCCTGCCGCCTACCTTGCGCTCCACATAGGGCGGAACCATGTTGAGGTCCAGGATCTTGGCCAGTTCGTAGCCCGCTACATTGAACTCCCACCAATCCTTGAAGTTCAGTTCGGTTCCGCGGCTGCCGGTAAAGGATGTCTTGGATTCGTGTATCACCTGGATACCGGCATCGTGGGTGAATTTACCGTCGTCCAGGGTGGCCTGCTTGGGATTGGTAACGCCCTTGGGGATGTTCCGCTGGGGCCCGATCTTTGCCGTTCGCAGGAACGCTTCCATTTCCTGGCAGGTCTGCTTGGGTAACGTGGCAGGCCGTTGATCGGCCGCCCATAACCCCCCGCACAGGACCAGCCCTATTACCAGAGCTTCACTGCCGTAGCTTCTCGTGCGCATAGTTTGCCTCCATTCCCAATGCAGTGAATCACTTCCGGCCCCCGGACGTCATGAAGTTGGCCTCAAGAAACTATGAAAAAGGCCTGAAAGATCCATCAAGAGCCGTCGGATCAGGACGTTATAATGAACCCGGCGCTCCTGCCGACCGGCAATGTCGAACCAGCCAGCCCAGCCTGCCGCTGAATCCAAAGACAGCTACTGTTTTGGGAGCTTTACGCTCGACCTGATTCGCGGCTGCCTCCTCCACGAAGGCCGGGAAGTCAAACTGCGCCCCAAGTCCTTCGAGCTCCTCAGGTATCTGGTGGAGAGGGGCGGCCGGCTGGTTGGCCGAGCGGAATTGATGCAGGCCATCTGGCCGGATACTTTTGTCAGCGAGGAATCACTGGCGCAGTGCCTGATGGAGGTCCGCCGGGCCCTGCAGGATGATTCACAGCGCTTCGTTAAGACGGTGCCCCGCCGGGGCTATATCTTCCTGACCGAAGTCCGCGAGCCGGCCCCGGTGGAGGCCGCCCGAGCCGAAACCCGGTGGCCAAACACCCGCGCGCTGCTCCTGGCTTCAGGCCTGCTGGCGGCGGGGCTCGGCGGTGTGCTTCTCTACTGGCGGGTTTTCCCGAGAGCGAACGAGCCAGCCACGCTGGCCGTCCTCCCGTTCCGGCCGCTGAGCCAGAATGGCCGAGACGAGTCCCTGGAGCTGGGTATGGCCGACGCCCTGATCACCAAGCTCAGCAACCTCCACCAGACCACCGTTCGCCCGACCAGCGCCGTGCGCCGCTACCTGGACGGCGACACCGATGCAGTCACGGCGGGCCGCCAGCTTCAGGCCGACTGGGTGCTGGAAGGCAGCATTCAGAGATCCGGCGACCGCATCCGCGTGACGGTCCAACTGCTCGGCGTCCGCGGCGGAAAACCCTCCTGGGCCGGTACGTTCGATGAGAGGTTCACCGATATCTTCACCGTTCAGGACCTGATTTCAGAACGGGTGGCCGACGCCCTGGCGTTGCAATTGACCGGGGAGGAGCGAAAGCGGCTCACCAAACGCTACACCGGCGACGCTCAAGCCTATCAGCTATATCTCCTGGGTCGCTATCACTGGAACAAGGGAAGCAGCGCCGGGCTGAACAAGGGGATCGAATATTTCCAGCAGGCCATCGCCAAAGATCCGAATTACGCTCCGGCCTACGCCGGCCTGGCGGATTGCTACAGTCTGCTGGGGTCGCACGACCATGGGGCGCTGGCGCCGAAGGAAGTCTTCCCCAAGGCGACCGCGGCGGCCAGAAAGGCGATCGAGGTCGATGAGACGCTGGCCGAAGCTCACGCTGCCCTGGCCTTCATCAAGTTCCAATACGAATGGGATTGGGCCGGCGCCGAGAAGGAATTCCGGCGCGCCTTCGATCTCAACCCCAAGTACACGACCCTGCGGCAGTGGTACTCGCGCTACTCCATGGCCATGGGCCTCACCGAGGCGTCGCTCGAGGCCAGCAAACGCGCTGCCGAGCTCGACCCTACCGACATTCCGACCAATGCGCATCTGGCATGGGATTATTTTTGTGCCCGTCAGTACGATGCGGCGATGCAGGCGTGCCGGAGGACGCTGGAGCTCGATGCCGGTCACCCCATGCCGCATTGGTATATCGGATTGGTCTACGAGCAGAAGCGGGAACATCAGAACGCCATCGGTGAGTTCCAGATCGCCTTTGCCCTCTCGGGTGGCGGCCCGGCCCGGCCCTCCAGCGAGGCGTATCTCTACGCGTTAGCGCGCGACGCCCTTACCGGAGGCAACCCCGTTTACCTCTCGAGCCTGGGACACGCGTATGCAGTTGCGGGCAATGTAGTGGCCGCGCGGCATGTGCTCGGCGAGTTGGATGAGCTGGCGAAACGACGATACGTCTCCCCTTACGAGAAAGCCGTCATCCATGCGGGCTTGGGCGAGAATGAGGAGGCTTTCGCCTGGCTCGAAAAAGCTTACGCCGAGCGCGCCGGGTGGCTGGTGTACCTCCAGGTAGAACCCCGGCTGGACCCGCTCCGCTCGGACCCGCGCTTCGGGAACCTCGTGAAGCGAGTAGGGCTGGCCCCCTGAAGCAAAACACCACACCGAGCGGCCGGATCGTTCGGCGTGCGCGAGCGAATCTCCAATGCTCCGGTGAGCAGAGTCCTCGGCCTGTTCCGCAGCGAGTTCATGATGGCAGGCGGGACGCGCTTCCACATCATGCCGGGATCTCATTCGGTAACATGGAGTAGCACAGCCCCGGGCTTGTGCGGGTCCCATGAGCGCCTGCCCCAAAGATGAGCAGTTTATGCGCGCCGCCCTGGAGCTGGCCGATCGAGCCGGGCAAGCCGGCGAGGCGCCGGTGGGCGCCGTGGTGGTGCTCGACGGCGCGATCCTGGGCCGCGGCGCCAACTCTCCGATCTCCCAGTCCGACCCCACCGCCCACGCCGAGATCCTGGCCTTGCGCGAGGCCGCCCGCGCCCTGGGCAACTATCGGCTGACGGGCGCGACCCTCTACGTCACCCTCGAGCCGTGCGCCATGTGCGCCGGAGCGCTGGTCGCGGCGCGCATCGCCCGCCTGGTCTTCGGCGCCCGCGATCTGCGTTTCGGGGCGGTCCGCAGCAAGTTCCGCCTGGCCGACTCGGATCTGCTGAATCACCAAGTGGAAATCGTCGAGGGCGTACTGGCCGCGGAGTGCCTGGCGCGGGTGCAAAGCTTCTTCCGGGAAAGGCGCGGCATATGACCAAGCCCTCCATCTCGTGGATACTCGCCAGGAGCGCTCAACGAGTGGACGGAGCAGGATCTTTTCCGCGGGGGTGCGGGATCGCGGGCGCACCGCTCACGGCTACAAAGGCTCCGTCCAAGGGCTCAGTAGTCCGTTTCGTGAATACGCTTACGTATTACAAGGATCAAAGAGTCGGATGGGGGCGCGTCGCACCCAGGGTACCAAGTAGTTAGGATAATCGGGGATTTGGGAACCTCTCCGCGTCTCCGCGTCTCCGCGGTTGATTGTGGGCCCCGCAGAATGGCCCTATTCATCCAATCCCAGTTGCGCCTCGTCCATCTGGAACCAAGCGGTCGACGGCCTTGACCTCTACCACCCGGTACCCGCAATCCAACCGAAGACCTTGGCAAATCACCAGCAAAGGGTGCTCACAGACAAAGGGCATTCCTCGCAAAGGTAACTCGTGGCATAGGCACTGCATGTAGGCCGATTCCAGCAACCCCGGCCCCAGCCCGCGATGCACTTCGATGGCCGCGCCGATGATCGCCTCAGTGATTTCATTGGCGGTCATTCCAGGAAGTTCCTCGGCGTCTCAGCCGTTCATTGTAGACCCGAATCACCGCAGAGTCGCAGAGATCTCTTGTTCTTGTAAGGTCGCCCGCAGCGGAAGTCAGGTCGTCGCTCGCGAGAATACGTTAGCGTACTTATGAAATCATCCACTTGGCGATGAGGAAGGTTCCCTTCGGGCCTACGCGAATTGGAATCCTCGGTGGCCTAACCGGCCGGTCGCGGGGTGTGGTGGGAGCTTGCTCCCGGCGCCCGCCTACAGTGGAAAACCTTAGATCGGAAGTACTGGTCTTAGCCCGCGCGGTGCAGGGGTCGTCAGGGAAATCTCTGGGGTTTTACGGACAATCTCCGTATAGTGGCCTAGCTCTTCGGTGGTGTATCAATGAGAGGATGAGCTATCGTCCGTCAAGGCCGCCACGGGCGCAAGGGGGTTAGGATGCAACCGCTCCGAATCCCCATCCGGTGGAAACTGACCCTCATCATCATGCTCACCAGCAGCATCACGTTGATGCTGGCCTGCCTGGCCTTTGTCACCCAGGAGTTCATCGCGTTCCGGGCCGCCCGGACGAGCGAGCTTTCCACGCTCGCCGACGTTATCAGCGCCAATGCCAGCGCCGCCGTGGCCTTCCGCGATCGATACTCCGCCACCGAGATGCTGGCGGCGTTGCGCGCCGAGAAGCACGTCCTGGCAGCGTGTATCTACAGGGACGACGGCACGATGTTCGCCGACTACTACCTTCGCCCGGGAGAAAACCCCAATTTGTTGCCTCCCAGGCCCCGGAGACCGGGCGAGTACTACGAAGGCCATGATTTGCTGCTGTTTCGCCGCATCTCTCTGCTGGGCCAGCCGATCGGCACGATCTACATAAGATCCGACATGCGGGTCGTCTACTCTCGCCTTTCGAGCTACATCGGCACCGCCTGCTGGGTTCTGCTCGCTTCCTGTGTGGTGGCCTTTCTGCTGTCGTCCATGCTGCAACAGATCATCTCCGAACCAATCCTCGACCTGGCGATTGCGGCCAGACGGGTTTCGGGCGAACGGGATTACTCCCTGCGGGTCACCAAACGCAGCGATGACGAGCTGGGGCTGCTGACCGATGCCTTCAACGAAATGTTATCGCAGATCGCCGCGCGCACCGGCGAGCTCACCGAGAGCGAAGAGAGATTCCGGCGTCTTTTCGAGGAGGCGCCGGTGGCTTACCACGAGATCGATCGAGAAGGGATCCTGCGCCGGGTCAACCGGGCCGAGTGCAGGCTTCTGGGGTGCGAGTCGCCGGAGATCATCGGCAAACACGTCTGGGAATTTGGAGCGCCCGAGGAGCGGGAAAAGATCCAGGAAACCGTGCAGCAGAAGCTCTCGGCGGAGCAGCCGCTGGCGCCCATCTACCGCGAATATATGCGCCGGGACGGCGGCCGCCTCGTTCTGGAAATCCACGAGAATTACATCCGGGACGCCGCGGGCGGCATAGTGGGGATCCGCTCCGCCCTTCTGGATATCACCGAGCGGAAGCGGGCCGAGGAGGCGATGTCGCGGCAGTCGCACGAGCTGGCGCGCTCCAACGCCGAGCTGGAGCAGTTCGCCTATGTCGCGTCGCACGACTTGCAAGAGCCGCTTCGGAAGATCCAGGCATTCGGTGACCGGCTCCGGAGCGAATGCGGCGAACACGTTAGCGATCGAGGACTCGACTACCTGGTGCGGATGCAGAATGCGGCGGCGCGCATGCAGACCTTGATCAACGACTTATTGTCGCTGTCTCGGGTGAAGACCCGGACGCAGGCCTTCGCGCCGGTCGATCTGGGAGAGGTGATCCGAGCCGTCTTGTCGGACCTGGAAGCGCGGACCGAGCAGTTGGGCGCGCGGGTCGAAGTCGGCGAGCTGCCGACGATTCATGCCGATCCGGTACAGATGGCGCAATTGCTGCAGAACCTGATCGGGAATGCCCTCAAATTCCACCGGAAGCAGGAGGCGCCGGTGGTAAAGGTTCACGCCGAGCTCATCGACGGGCAGGAACGCCGCGTGAATGGAAACGGCGTCCCCGAGCTTTGCCGCATCCTGGTGGAAGACAACGGCATCGGCTTTGACGAAAAGTACGTGGGCCGCATCTTCCAGGTGTTCCAGCGCCTGCACGGTCGCGGCGAGTATGAAGGAACCGGCGTCGGCCTGGCGATTTGCCGCGGCATCGCCGAACGCCATGGGGGAAGTATCACCGCCAAAAGCGCGCCGGACCAAGGCGCCAAATTCATCGTCACCCTGCCGGTGGAACAACGCACGGGACAACACACATCATGACGACCAAAAACGGAAAGCCGATTACGATCCTCTATGCCGACGACGATCCGGAGGACCGCCTGCTGGTAAAGGATGCGTGGGAAGCCAGCCGCTTGGCCAACCAACTGCATTTCGTGGAGGACGGCGAAGAACTGCTGGATTATCTCTACCGGCGCGGAAAGTTCACCGGGCTTCAGAGTACGCCGCTGCCCGGCATGATCCTGCTTGACCTGAACATGCCGAAGAAAGACGGACGCGAGGCGCTCAAAGAGATCAAGGCCGACCCCACTCTGCGGCTGATCCCCACGGTCGTGCTCACCACTTCGAAGGCGGAGGAAGACATCTTTCGCGCCTACGACCTGGGCGTCAATTCTTTCATCATCAAGCCGGTCACGTTTCAATCCCTGGTAGACGTAACCAAGGCCCTCGGCAGGTACTGGTTGGAAATTGTCGAGCTTCCCCCGGAAAGGTTCTCAACCTGACGTGGAGAGTCAAGCGGTCAGACTGCTGCTGGTAGACGACGACGAGGACGACTACGTCGTAACTCGCGCCTTGCTCGGCGAGATCGAAGGCGGGAAGTTCGATCTGGAGTGGGTCCCCACCTACCACGGCGCCCTGGAGGAGATCCGGCGGCGCCGGCACGACCTCTATCTTCTCGACTATCATCTCG
This sequence comes from Terriglobia bacterium, assembly GCA_041477005.1. GTDB lineage: Bacteria > Acidobacteriota > Terriglobia > Bryobacterales > JACQDG01 > JBGOUJ01. The sequence goes on from JBGOUJ010000012.1 coordinate 28,412, forward strand.
GCGAGCACAATGGGCTGGAACTGTTGCGGGAGGCGCTCCGGAACGGCTGTGAAGCGCCGATGATCCTTCTCACGGGGAACTCCGATCGCGAGGTGGACGTCCAGGCGATGAAGGCGGGGGCGGTGGACTACCTGGTCAAGAGCCAGATGGACGGGCACTTACTCGAGCGCTCCATCCGCTACGCCCTGCAGCAGAAGCGGGTGGAAGAGGCCTTGCGAGAGAGCGAAGACCGCTACGCGCTGGCCGTGCAGGGCGCCAACGACGGGCTGTGGGACTGGAACCTGAAAACCAACGAGGTTTATTTCTCGCCGCGCTGGAAATCGATGTTCGGGTTCCAGGAGAACGAGATTGGCAGCAACATCCAGGAGTGGTTCGGCCGCGTCCATGCGGACGATCTCGCCCATCTGAGGACGGAGATCGGCCGCCACCTGGAAGGGGCCGTGCCCCACTTCGAAAATGAACACCGCATGCAGCACAAGGACGGAAGCTATCGCTGGATACTGAGCCGGGGGCTGGCCGTGCGGGATGCCGAGGGGCAGCCCACTCGCATGGCCGGGTCGCAGACCGACACCACCAAGCGCAAGCAGGCCGAGGAGCGCTTGTTGCAGCTCGCCTTTCACGACCCGCTGACGGAGCTGCCGAACCGGGCCCTGTTCATGGAACGGCTGGAGCACGCCGCGGCCAGCGCCAGGCGTCGCCAACACCTGTTTGCCGTGCTGTTCCTGGACCTCGATCGCTTCAAGCTCCTCAATGATGGCTTCGGTCACATGATCGGAGATCAACTGCTGGTCGGCATCGCGCGAAGGCTGCAGAAATGCGTGCGTCCGGCCGATACTGTCGCGCGTTTGGGAGGAGATGAGTTCGTGATTCTGCTGGAAGACCTCAACGATTCCAGCGACGCCACTCGCCTGGCGGACCGGCTGCTGAAGGAATTGGGGCAGCCTTTCAACCTGGGCGGCCAGGAGTTGTTCACCGCGGCCTGCATCGGAATCGCGTTGAGCGTCACAGGCTATGAACGGGCCCAGGACCTGCTGCGGGACGCCGACACCGCCATGTGCCACGCCAAGGCCGCCGGCCGCGGGCGCCACGAGATGTTCGATAAGAAGATGCACGACCGCGCGGTGACTCTTCTGCAACTGGAGAACGACCTGCGGCGCGCCACCGAGCGCCAGGAGTTCCGGTTGCAGTATCAGCCGATAGTAGAGCTCAAGACCGGCAGAATCACGGGGTTCGAGGCTCTCTTGCGCTGGCAGCACCCGCAGCGGGGTCTGATTCCGCCTGCGGAGTTCATCCCGGTGGCGGAAGAAACCGGGCTCATCAGCCAGGTTGGGCAGTGGGTGCTGCGCGAGGCGTGCCGGCAGACCAAGGCGTGGCAACTGCAATTCCCCGGCCAGTCGCCCTTGACGATCAGCGTGAACCTGTCGGGCAAACAACTCCTGAAGCCGGACCTCGTCCGGCGAATCGACCGGATTCTCCAGGAGACGGGCCTGGATGGACTTAACTTGGGCCTCGAGATCACCGAAAGCGTACTCATGGAAAACGCCGACTCGGCGATCGCCTTGCTCTTGCAGCTCCGATCGCGAAACGTCCGGTTGCACATCGACGATTTCGGCACCGGGTATTCGTCTCTGAACTGCCTGCATCGCTTGCCGGTGGATACGCTCAAGGTGGACCACTCCTTCGTCAGCGGGACCGGGCCCGGCGGCGAGAACTGGGAAATTGTCCGCACCATCGTGGCCCTGGCCCATAACCTGGGAATGGATGTGATCGCCGAAGGTGTGGAAACGGCGAAGCAACTGGCGCAACTCACGGAGCTCCAATGCGAGTACGGCCAGGGCTACCTCTTCTCGCGGCCACTGGATGCCGATGCAGCGACAGCGTTGATTACAGCAGAGTCGCAGTCCAGCCACGCGTTGAGAATCGCCCCGGAGCGGACTGCACTCCTTACCTGAGTTGATCAGCAGACCTGGAGCATCTGATCCGCATCGAAGGGGACTCGAGAGGAGTTTCGGGCCGGGAGTGCGGGCCTGATCGGGCGTGAGGGGGAGAGGCTCTGGCTGGGGCCCTTTACGCGGGGAGCTTGCTTGCTCCCATCAGGTACTGATCCACCGCCCGCGCGGCTTTGCGGCCCTCGCTCAGCGCCCAGACGACCAGGGACTGGCCGCGGCGGGCGTCGCCGGCGGCGAAGATGCCGGGGACGGTGGACATGTAGTTCTTGTCGGTCTTGATGTTCTGGCGCTCGTCGAGTTCCAGGCCCAGGTCCTTCACCAGGCCGTCCTGGACCGGGCCCAGGAAGCCCATGGCCAGCAGGACCAGGTCGACGTCGATTTCGAATTCGGAGCCGGGGACCTCTTGCATCCGGCGGTTGGCGTCGAATTCGACCTGGATGCCGTGGAGCTTCCGGACGTTGCCGCGCTCGTCGCCGGTGAAGCGCTTGGTGTTGACGCTCCACTTGCGGATGCCGCCTTCTTCGTGGGAGCTTTCCGAGCGCAGGATCATGGGCCACAGCGGCCACGGCGTTTGGGGCGGGCGGTTGTTAGGAGGTTGGGGGAGCAGCTCGAACTGTTGGATTTCCTTCGCGCCTTGGCGGTGGCTGGTGCCGAGGCAGTCGGCGCCGGTGTCGCCCCCGCCGATGATTACAACCCGCTTGCCGGTGGCGAGGATGTCGGTGCCCGGATCGACGGGCAGGCCGGCGCCGCGGCGGTTCTGCTGGGGCAGGAAATCCATCGCGAAGTGAATGCCCTGGAGCTCGCGGCCGGGCGCCGGCAGGTCGCGGGGGCGCGTGGAGCCGATGGCGATCAGGACGGCGTCGAATTCCTGGCGAATGTCGGCGGCGGGGATGTCGACGCCGGCGTGAACGCCGGTCTCAAACTTGATGCCCTCGGCGGTCATCTGCTCCACGCGGCGCTCGACCACGCGCTTTTCGAGCTTGAAGTCGGGGATGCCGTAACGCAGCAGGCCGCCGACGCGGTCCGACTTCTCGAAGACCGTGACCCAGTGGCCGGCGCGGTTCAACTGCTGGCCGGCGGCGAGGCCGGCGGGGCCGGAGCCGACCACGGCGATGTTCTTGCCGGTCCGGAACGGCGGGGGCTCGGGGACGATCCAGCCTTCCTCGAAACCCTTCTCGGCGATGGTCTTCTCGATCTGCTTGATGGTCACCGGGTCATTGTTGATACCGAGGACGCAAGCGGCCTCGCAGGGGGCCGGGCAGATGCGGCCGGTGAAGTCGGGGAAGTTGTTGGTCGAGTGGAGGATCTTGAGCGCGTCCTTCCAGCGGCCCTTGTAGACCAGGTCGTTCCAGTCGGGAATGATGTTGGTGACCGGGCAGCCGGTGTGGCAGAAGGGGATGCCGCAATCCATGCAGCGGGCGGCCTGCTCGCGCAGCTTCGGCTCGGGGAAGGGCTGGTAGACCTCGAACCAGTCCTGGACGCGCTCCTCGATGGGGCGGCGCGGCGGGGCGACCCGGGGGTACTCGAGGAATCCGGTTACTTTACCCATGGATGCTCTTGGGCGATTGGGCCTGGCCTCTTAGCCCAGGAAGACGCGCTGGGCCCCGGCGGGCGGCTCGACGGCCGGCGGGAGCGCCGCCACCGGCTGCCGCTCCGGGCGGTTCTGCCGCTCCAGAGCCTTGCGGTACTCCTTCGGCATCACCTTGATGAATTTGGGCAGCAAGGCGGCCCAGTGGGCCAGCACCCACTCGGCCTTGGGGCTGCCTGTATATTGATAATGCCTTTCGATCAGGCTGCGCAGCAGAGCCATGTCGGCTTCCTCGACGACCGGCTCCAGGTCGACCATCTCCAGATTGCAGCGCTTTTCGCCGAAGTCGCCCTGCTCATCGAGGACGAAGGCGATGCCGCTCGACATGCCGGCGGCGAAGTTGCGGCCGGTCGAGCCGAGCACCACGACCACCCCTTTGGTCATGTATTCGCAGCCGTGGTCGCCCACCCCCTCGACCACGGCATGCGCGCCGGAGTTGCGGACGGCGAAGCGCTCGCCGGCCATTCCGTGCAAATAGGCCTCGCCGCTGGTGGCACCATAAAGACAAACGTTGCCGACGAGGATGTTTTCCTCCGGCACGAAGGTCGAAGCGCGCGGCGGATAGATGATCATCTTGCCGCCGGAGAGGCCTTTCCCCATGTAATCGCAGGTGTCGCCTTCGAGCTCGAGCGTCACGCCCTTGGCCAGGAAAGCGCCGAAGCTCTGGCCGGCGGAGCCCGAGAACTTGCAGTAGATCGTGTCCTCGGCCAGGCCGGCGGCGCCGTATTTGCGGGCGATCTCGCCGGAGAGCATGGCGCCGACCGTGCGGTGAATGTTGCGGATGGGCCGCTCGATCCGGATCGGCTCGCCGTGATCGAGGGCCGCCTCGGCGGCGTCGATCAGCTCCCAATCGAGGGCTTTCGAGAGGCCGTGGTCCTGCTGCTGGCAGTGGTGGCGGGCCACGCGCTCCGGCGCCGGCGGGCGGTGAAAGACCGCGGAGAAATCGAGGCCGCGGGCTTTCCAGTGGTTGATGGCCTTGTTCACGTCGAGCAGGTCGGAGCGGCCGACCATTTCATTCACCGTGCGGAGGCCGAGCTGGGCCATGATCTGCCGCAGCTCTGCGGCGATGAAGAACATGAAGTTGATGACGTGCTCGGGCTGGCCGGCGAACTTGGCGCGCAACACCGGGTCCTGGGTGGCGACGCCGACCGGGCAGGTGTTGAGGTGGCACTTGCGCATCATGATGCAGCCCATCGAGACCAGGGGAGCGGAGGCGAAGCCGAACTCCTCGGCGCCGAGCAGACAGGCGATGGCGACGTCGCGGCCGGTCTTGAGCTGGCCGTCGGTCTCGACCGCGATGCGGCCGCGCAGGTCGTTCATCACGAGTACCTGCTGGGTCTCGGCCAAGCCGATTTCCCAGGGGATGCCGGCGTGCTTGATCGAACTCAAGGGCGAGGCTCCGGTGCCGCCGTCGTGGCCGCTGATGAGCACCACGTCGGCATGAGCCTTGGAAACGCCGGCGGCCACGGTGCCCACGCCGACCTCGGCCACCAGCTTCACCGAAATGCGGGCCTTGGGGTTGGCGTTCTTCAGATCGTAGATAAGCTGGGCCAGGTCCTCGATCGAGTAGATGTCGTGGTGCGGCGGCGGCGAGATCAACTGCACGCCGGGGATGGAGTGACGGACGCGGGCGATGACCTCGTCCACCTTGTGGCCGGGGAGCTGACCGCCTTCCCCCGGCTTCGCGCCCTGGGCGACCTTGATCTGCAGCTCCTTCGCGTTCACCAGGTAGTGGCTGTTGACGCCGAAGCGGCCGGAGGCGACCTGCTTGATCGAGGAGCGCCGCGAGTCGCCGTTTTCGTCCGGGACGTAGCGCGCCGGGTCCTCCCCGCCTTCGCCCGTGTTGGATTTTCCGCCGATGCGGTTCATAGCGATCGCGAGGCTCTCATGCGCTTCCTTGGAGATGGAGCCGTAGGACATGGCC
>JBGOUJ010000013.1:0-32409 GCA_041477005.1 Terriglobia bacterium
CGCAGCACCCCGAGTTGGCAGCGGGCTTGCGGGAGCTTCCGGTGAGCTGGAGGTCTGTTTGATTACGCAAAGGAACCATCGATGAGCACGGCACCATCGGGCATGAAACCCCCCGCGGGCATGGGCCTCCGTAAAGCGGCGATCCTTCTGATCACGCTGGGTGAAGACAACAGCGCCGCGATCCTCCGGGAACTCTCTTCGGAGGAAATCGAAGCAGTCATCCAGGAGGTCGCCCAATTGGGGACCGTGACTGCCGAAGAACGCCAGGAGGTGACTTCGAAGTTTCTCGACGGCATCGTGAGTGGCGAAGTCTCCCCGCTCGGCGGGTTCAGCGCGGCGGAAAAACTTCTGGCAAAGGCACTCGATCCCGAAAAGGCGGGCCGCCACATGGCCGCCCTCAGAGAACGTCTGGCGGCCGGAGCAGAAGGTGGAACCCCATCTCACAGTGTGGATGCGCAGCAGCTCGCCCGAGTTCTGGCACAGGAACATCCCCAGGCCATCGCTGTCTACCTGACGCGCCTGGATTCAGAACAACGCGCGGCGGTGCTTGCGGCTTTTGCCGCTCCGCTGCGGGCTCAGGTGGCCCTGCGGCTGGCCAGTCTGCAGCAGGTGTCCCAAAATATGGCGCAGCAAGTAGCCACCGCCGTAGAAGAGAAGTTGCGAAAGGTCGTCGTGGGATCGCAGGAGTCCTTCTCCGGACGCAGAGCGATGGCCGATTTGTGCAATCAGTTGCCGGCCGACGTGAGCAAGGAGTTGCTGGAGCAACTGGAGCAACACGACGCCGCTCTGGCCGAAGAGGTCCGCATTCAGATGTTCACGTTCGAGGACATCCTGAAGCTCGACCAGACTACGATGGCCGAGGCCCTGCAACGGGGCGACCGCAAGGTCCTGACGATGGCCCTGAAAGGCACCAGCGAAGAGATAAAGGACCATTTCATGAAGCAAATGTCCCAGCGCGCCAAAGCCATGCTGCTGGAAGATATGGCGGCGCTGGGAGCGGTCCGCGTCCGGGAAGTTCAGGATGCGCAGAGGGAAATAGTCGCGCTCATCCGGGAGATGGAGGAAGAGGGTGTTGTAAGCCTCCGCGGCGGCGCTTCCGAGAGCATGGTGACCTGACCCCGCTGACACCGGCGCCGAGGCGCGCCGCCCTTCGGCGGCTTATTCTTCCCGGCTCGTAGTGGCGCCGGCGGGCACCCGCGCCGATTCGGTCTCACCGCGGGGCGAGTCGAGATTCCCCCGGTGCAGCATGCGCTGAATGCGCACGGCATAATTCCCATCCACCATAACGATCTCCCCTTGCGCGATCGGGCGGTCGTGGACCAGCACCTCCACCGGCTCGCCGACCGGTCGCCGCAGGTCCACCAGCACGCCCGGCTGGAGTTCCAGGGCGGCTCGCAGGGAAAGGGTCGTCTGCCCGAAACGAATGCGCACCTGCAGGGCGACTCCCATGAGCATATTCAGATTCAAGCCGGTTCCCTCGGCCAAAGTCTTCTCCGCGGAAGCTCCTTCGCTCGGAGAGATCGCGCCGGATTTCCACTGTTCCTGCATTTCAGCTCCTTCGCTTCTTGCTGTCCAACCGGCGCCCGAGATTGGCCCGGAGACGGGCGACTGCCTGCCACCGGATCTGCGAAACCCGGGTGGCCTTTAATCCCACAACCTGGGCAATTTCAAAGGGAGCCAGCTCCCGCTGGTAATACAGGCTCAACACGGTGCCCTCGATCTGCGGCAGCTTGTCGATTTCCTCGGCGAGAATCTGCTCCATTTCCTGACGCTCCACAATGGACGAGGGCAGGTTGTCGTCACCATCGGCATCGAAATGAAGCGTGGCCAGGTTTTCGTAGTCTTGGGAATTGTCGTCGCTGGTGATTTGCAGCGGCTGCACATCGGCCAGCCATTCGTGATACTGCGACAGCGCAATGCCGAGCTCGGCCGCGACTTCCTCCTCGGTGGGATTCCGCTGGAGTCTTTGTTGCGCTGCGAGGATGGCCGCTTCGATCTCCCGGGACCGCTTACGGTCCTGGCGCGAGGCCCAGTCCTGCTGCCGCAGGCTGTCGAGAATCGCCCCGCGGATCTTGTAATCGGCGTAAGTGCTCAGACGGGTCTGGTGGCCGGAGTCATAGCTGTCGATCGCCTGAATCAAACCAAGGATCCCGACGGAGACCAGATCCTCCAGGAGAACATGCTGGGGAAGTCTTTGCTGAATCCTGCGGGCGATCGCGCGGACCAGGCCCATGTGCTCCAGGATCAGCTCTTCCCGGCGCGCCAGTTCCGGTTCAGCGGCTCTGGATAAGGAGTCCATCGGCTCGAGCAGGATCTTCCCGCGCCATCGGGCAGGTGCAGGCGGTCAGGATCGGGTCCACCACGTCCTCGGCGCAGGCTGGGAGTGAACCCTGCGGGATCGAGCGCCCATTCCCGAAGAAGGAAAGCGCCTTTCCCGTGCGGCACGCTTCACGAAAGACCGTCCCCCACGCCTCCGCGCGGTCCAGCATCGTGAACAGCAGCTTGTTCGGCCGCAGCACTTCAGCCAGATCCACCTGGCGCGCCAGTTCCTGGTCGCGAAGCGTCAAAGGCAGCGTAAGGTGCACATCTATCTTGCGGTGGGCATCCAGGAAGCGCGAGAGCGGCTCCATGCCGGCCAGATCTCCCGCCGGAAGTCCGGGCGTGTCAATCAGCACCAGCCCGCTGTTCACCCCGGCTAGCGCGCGCTCCAGCGCGGTCACATCCGAAACCGGCTGCCACGGAAGCCCGAATCTGTCGGCCCATCTGAGCGCAGGCCCCCCCTGGATCTGAGATGGCTGCAGGAAAAGTAGCCGCACGGCATCCACACCCGCGCAACGCGCCAGCGAGGCGAGTTTCAAGAGTGTAATGCTCTTCCCACACCGGGGCGGCCCCACCAGCATGACAAGATGCGGCCTTCCGTTCTCATTTCCGAGGCTGACGTCGGTCCGGATGCGGCCAAGCATCTCGCGGCGAACGGCGTCCCACAGAGCTCGCTCCACCCGACTATCGCTTGTGCGCACCGCAGAATCCAAGCCGGCGGCGGCGCGCTCCGTAACCGACAAGGCAATTCTGTCGGACAGGCCCTGGCGAACCAGCTTGGTCCGGATGTCGGCCTGCAAAAGATCGAGAGCTTCGGAACGCGGCTGCTGCACTACTTCCGGCTGGGCGACCAGAGGGGGCTCCCGGCGGGCCGGGCTCTCTTCGAGGCCGGCCGCCCGGAGTGAGATCAGCTCTTTCCGGAATCGGAACGGAGTAGAAGCCCGTCGCTTCGGCTCCGCTCTCCCGGATTGCTTTTCTTGTGGCTTCGCTTGCGGGCCCGTACTCCCGGCGAGCATTACAGGGCTTGCGCTCTCCCCCTTACTTTCGACCCGCGCTGGGGCGGGCGAGAACAGCCCCTCGATCAGCTTGGCAAAGCTGCCCGTTCCCTGAGGGACGGCCGGCTCCGTTGTGCTGGGGACACCCTTTCCATTCAAATCCGCGGAGAAGGAGTCTACAGGCTGCTCGGCGATGCCGCACACGACCTCATAGACGCCCCGCTCTTGTGTTCCTTCTGCGGCCTTCCTGGCGCTGAGCAAGAGCGCCTCCGGCCCCAATTCCCGAACAGCTCGGGACAGCGCGGCTGCAGGCGAGTCGACATAATAGGTCCTGACCAGCGGAGCGACGACAGGTCGGTGCGCCCGGCCAGCCTGTAGGCCGCTCTCCTCCGGCGGCTTCGGGCTGCGGCTGATGCCCGAGCCGGCGCTCGTGCCCGATACCACAACCCGGGCACGGCCGCGGATTAACAGGGAAGCCAGCCGTATCCAGCTCATCGGATCGCCCCCAGAGAGACTACGCGCACGTTAGGGGGAATCTCGTTGTGCGAAAGAAAGAACACACTCCGAAACGCGCTCTCCGCGATCTGCTGCAGGAAGAAGCGGACCGAAGAGCTGGAGAGTATGGCCGTGGGGGTCTGCGGGGTTCCGGCCAGGCGTTGAATCGCGTCCAGCACCCCACGTAAGGCTTCCGGCGTGAGATTGATGTGACTGGACTGCTCGCCGTGCGTGATCGCTTGAGTGACCTTTTCCTCGACCTGGCCGTCGAGCAGATACGCCGGAAGCTCCCCTGAGCTGTTCAAGAACGGCGCGACGACGGTGCGGCGCATCGCCTGGCGCACGTACTCGGTCAGCAGGATGGGGTTGCGGGCGCTCACAGCGGCCTCTCCCAGCGCCTCCAGGATGGATACGGCGTCCCGGACCGACACGCGCTCCCGCAGCAGGTTTTGAAACACCTTGTGCACCATCGCCAGCGGTAGCAATTTAGGCACCAGCTCCTCCACTACCTTGGAGTGATCTACGGTCACCCGATCGAGGACCCTTTTCATGTCCTGCCGCGTGAACATCTCATGAGCGTGACGCTTGATGATCTCCAGCAGGTGTGTGCCGATCACGCTGATGGGGTCCACCACCGTATAGCCGGCTTGACGCGCCTCCAAGGCTCTGGCGTTCGGAACCCATAACGCCGGCAGTTGAAAAGCCGGGTCGACGGTGGCCTGCCCGTCGATTTTTTTGCTTATGGTCGGACCAGGAATGGCCAACTCACAGTTCTGAGCAATCTCGTACCGCGCGATTTCGATGCCTTTCAGGTAAACCACGTACTCGCGCGACCGCAAGCTCATGTTGTCCTTGAACCGGATGGGCGGGACCAAAAAGCCGAGGTCGGTGGCCAACTGCCGGCGAATTCCAGTCAGCCGCTGGAGCAAAGCGGCCTCCTGCTCCCCCTTCAGGAGGCGTACCAGGCCGACGCCCATGGCTACGGAAAGCGGCTCGACCCGCAGGAGCTTTTCCAGGTCCTCCACGGTCTCCCGCGTGGTGGCGGCGGGCGGAGCCGCCGCAGCCGCATCGGCCGTCTTATGCCGCCCGCGCATGCGCCACCCTGCATAGCCCATGCCGGTTCCGACAACCAGAAACGGCAGGGTCGGCAAACCGGGGAACAGGGCCAGCGTAATCAGCACGCCGGAAGCCAGCAGCAAGGGCTGATGCGATCCGAAGATCTGCTGCTGAAACTTCGTGCTGAGCCGCTCGTCGGCGCTGGCGCGTGTCACGATAATGCCGCCCGTGATGGAGACCATCAGCGCCGGAATCACGGTGACTAGGCCGTCGCCGATGGTCAGCACGGTGTACGTTTCGAGCGCCTGGCGCAATTCCATGGCGTGCTGGAATACGCCGATCAGGAAGCCGCCTATGATGTTGATGCCGGTGATCAGCACGCTCGCGATGGCGTCCCGCTGGGTGAATCTCGTGGCGCCGTCCATGGAGCCGTAAAAGTCCGCCTCCATGGCCAGATTCCGCCGGCGTTCACGGGCTGTTGCTTCATCGATCAACCCCGAGCTGAGATCCGAGTCGATCGACATTTGCTTGCCAGGCAGCGCGTCCAGCGTGAAACGGGCGATCACCTCGGAGATGCGGACCGCGCCGTGGTTGATGACCACATACTGGATGGCAATCAAGGTCAGGAAAATGATCGCGCCGATGACGTAGTTCCCGCCGACCACGAAGTTGCCGAACGCTTCAATCACCGAGCCGGCGGCCCCTGTGCCGGTGCTGCCGTTCATCAGAATCAGGCGGGTCGCCGAGACGTTCAGGGACAGCCGAAACAGCGTCAGGAGCAGCAACGTGGTGGGAAAGACACTGAACTCGACCGGCCGTTTGATGTACATCGCCACCATGAGCACGGTGACGGAAGTCATGATGTCGAGGGCCAGCAGGAGATCCAGCACCGGGGCCGGCACCGGCGCGATCAGGGCGACGATGATCCCGAGGACCGCAAGGGGTACGCCGAGCTCGGCAAATCGGGACTTCAGGCGGTCGCTGAGCGTAAGTGTAGCGGCGGTTGCCATACCGGCTTATTCGTCTTGCGACTGGGCTCCGGGTGCGCCAAGCAGGCTGCGGAAAGAAACCGTGACAGGCTGAGCCCCTGTCCCTCGAGTCGCGAAGGCACTCTTTCCCAAGGGATCCTCTAGCAAGCGGGGTGCCGCAGTCAGCGGTTGCGCCCCAGCAGAACGCGATAGACGTAGGCCAACACCTCGGCCACCGCGCGATAGAACTCCAGCGGGATTTCCTGCCCGACCTCCACCGATCGATAAAGCGCCTGCGCCAACGGTGCGTTCTCCACCACCGTAACGCCGTGCTCCTCGGCGATCTTGCGGATGCGCGATGCCAGGTAATTCTTTCCTTTGGCCAATACCACCGGCGCCGTGCGCGAATCCATCTCGTATCGCAAGGCGACGGCGTAGTGCGTCGGGTTGACGATGACGGCCGTGGCCAGCGGCACCCGCTGCAGCATGCCGCGACGGCGGAAGTCCCGTTGCAGGCGGCGGATTCGCCCCTGGATCAGCGGGTTGCCTTCGGTCTCTTTATGCTCGTCGACGACTTCCTGGCGGCTCATCTTGAGCCCTTCCAGGTAGCGGCGCCGCTCGCGGGCATAGGACACCACGCCAAAAACCAGCAACACGCCCGCTGCCTTCCATAGGAAACCCTGGAGCAGTCCGGCAGCCTTCCCCAGCCCGGCGGAAAGCCGGCTCAAGGGCAGGGTCAGGATGGCGCCGATGTTGTCCCGGCAGGCCGCGTAAGCGATGTAGAAAAACAGCGGAAGCAGGATCGCAGCCTGCAGCCCCGATCTCAGGTTCTCTCGCAAAATGCCGCCCAGGCGAGGGGCCGGATTCAGTTTTTCCAGGTTTGGCGCCAAATTCTTGAAGCTGAACCCGAATTGAGTGGCAAAAAGCTGCGCCGAGAACGCCGCCGCCACCAGCAGAGCGCCCCCCGCCGCCAGCGGCGCGAGGGATCGGCGGAGGGTTTCGCTCACCAGGTAAACCAGGCCCGGCGCGCTCAGCCCGGTTTCGCTGGTGCTGCGGCGAATCAGCGCCACGGTGACCCCGCGTAACTCTTCGAGCCAGCGGGGAGCGCCGTAAGCCAGGAGCATGGCGAACAGGAAGAACTGCAGGCCCGACAGCAGGTGGCGGGTATTCGGAAAGCGGCCCTCGCGGCGCGCTTTCTGAAGCCTTCGCGGGGTGGCCTTTTCGGTCTTGTTGCCGCGGTCTGCCATGGGCGCCGGACCCTATTCGCCCGTGGTGATGCGCCCGATGGCGGCCAGCCCGGATTCGGCAAATTGTTGGTAGATTCTGGGAATGGCCACCAGCAGGAACGACAGCAATACCAGCGTGGTCAGCATCTTCGCCGGGAAGGCCAAAAAGACGAGCTGCAACTGCGTGTTGAGCCGCCCCATCAGAGCCAGACTGATGTCGACGATCATCAGGAACACCACCACCGGCAAAGCGAGCCGCAGACCCGAAAGGAATGTATCGGCTCCAAGCTGAATCACGCTGCGGGCCGCCCCGCGAGACAGCGTCAGCATGCCCGGCGGGTGGGTATCGAGCAGGCGCACGAAAGCGAGCAGCACCTGCCGGTGCAGCCCCAATGCGAAGAAGAGCAGCCCCGAGGCGAGCTCCCCGAGCACCTGCAGCACGCCCGTATCGGCCTGCGTGGCCGGATCGATGACAGAGGCGTAAGTGTAGCCTGCCTGCAGCCCCAGCGCCTGAAATGCCAGCCGCAGCATCTCCGTGGTCAAAGCCACCACTAGTCCCACCGTTATACCGATCGCCGCCTCCCGCAGAATGGCGAGCACAATCCAGCCCAAGCTGTACCAGGGGAACGTGGGTTGCGGCCAGTGCGGGAACATCGCCACCGTGACCGCGAGGGACAGGATGATCTTGGGCGTGGCAGGCGCCGCCGTCGCTCCCGGAATCGGAATAAACACAAAGGTCCCCGCCACGCGCACAAACAGCAGCAGAGCTCCGACCAGAGTGGCTCCGGAAATCCCGAATTCAGCGGGCATACTGTCCCAGATTGGCCAGGACTTGCGCTGCGTAGCCGGCGCTGCGGTTTACCATCCAGGGAAGAAACAGCAGAATGGCGGCCAGGAACGCGATCAGCCGCGGCACGGTGGAGAAGGCGCTGTCCTGAATCGACGTGACGATCTGGACCAGGCTCATCAGGATGCCTACGGCAAACCCTATCGCCAGCAGCGGCAGGGCTAGCCAGAATGCGGTCAGCAAAGCATCGCGCAACAGTTGCACCACAAGTTCGGGGCTCATCGCGTCTCCTAGCTGTAAAAACTCTTCACCAGCGAGCCGACCAGCAGGCTCCAGCCGTCCACCAGGACGAAGAGCAGAATCTTGAACGGGGCGGAAACCATCACCGGGGGCAATTGCACCATCCCGATCGAGAGCGTCACCGAAGCCACCACCAGATCGATGATGAGGAACGGTAGAAACAGCACCGCGCCGATCTGAAAGCCCGCCTTCATCTCCGAAAGAATGTATGCCGGAATCAGAATCTTCAGGTCCAGGTCCTGTGGGGTGTGTGGCGCGGGCGTATGGCTCATCTCGAGAAAGAGCTGAATGTCCTTTTCTCGTGCAAAACGGAGCAGAAAGCCGCTCAATGGCTTGCCCGCGGCCGTCAGCGCCTCAACGTCGCTCTTCTCGCCCTTTTCGAACGGGACCCATGCATCCTGGTAGATATTGCCCAGAACCGGTTGCATCACCAAAATGGCCAGAAACAGCGCCAACCCCAGCAGTACCTGATTCGACGGCACGGTCTGGGTGCCCAGCGCCTGGCGCAGAAAATGAAGCACGATCGTGATCCGCAGAAACGGCGTCACCGATGCGATCAATGCCGGCAGCAGCGTCAGCAGGCTCAGGAGCAGGATGATTCTTATCGGTACGGTCATCGTGGCGTCCCCAGCCTTCAGCGACAAAAGGGAAGGTGTCTGCGGGGGGGCCGCCAGTGCGGCTGGGGCCAGGAGCGCCAGCCAGGCAACCAGAGTCACCATTCTTCGAACAAAGCTCATCGCATCCCTCTCAGGCGTTGCCGCGCGGCGCCGCCTCGGTCGCGCCCAGGCGCTCCAACAGTGTGCAGGACCCGGGCGAAGTGGCAAGAAGCAGCATTTCTCCCCGCACGATCACCACAAACAGAACATGCTGGCCGGTAAGCGGTTTGTGGGAAAGCACCTGAATGTCGGCCCCCTTGCCTCCGCGGGTTATGCCCGCAACCCTCAGGAATTGCCGGCGTTTCAGAAACCACACCGCAGCCACCAGCCCGCCTAGCACGACTGTGATAGCCAAAAACTGGGAGACCGTGGAGTCCATATTGCCTTGGGCAGTTCTACCAGGCCGGATGCGGTCAGTCCGCGTCTTCGGCTTCGAGCAGCGTCACTTCGAAGTCCGCCAGCTCGCCGGAGCAGACCACGCGACCCCATCCCAATCGCACACCGTTCACATAAAGGGCCAGGTCCGAGCCTGCCTTCCGGTCCAGTTTCAGAAGCGCACCAGCGTCCAGCGCCATAATCTCTCGCGCTGTCATACTCATTTCGCCGAGCACGATTTCCGAAGGAAGTGAAATATCGGCGAGCGGAGCCATGCGCGCAAAGGGATCGCTCCCGGCTGCATCCCGGTCCGTCATGAGGTCACGGCCGTCCTGGAGCGCATGTCCGCGTCAAGGTGTTGGCGTGGTGGCGCCGCTCGAACCGGAATTTTGTCCCGGTTGGGCTTGCACCAGTTTGTCAAAATCCGCATGGATCGCCGTTAACTGCTCGAGCTGGGAGAATTGCGTGAGCTGAGTGACGAACTGCATGCCGTCCATCGGCTGCAGCGGATTCTGGTTTTGAATCTGCGCTACCAGCAACTTCAGAAACACGTCTTGAGAGGCTGAAGGATCAGCCAAGTTGGTCGGGGCAGCAGGCGTGCCACCCGTGCCACCGGAGCTGGTCGTGCCAGTCGGCGGTATTGCGGTAATGGATGTCATAGGTCAACTCCCTGTTCACTGGCGTCCGTCGTTGCATCACCTCGCACTCCAAGTTCCACCCAGCGCGAAGCGTTCCGCCGCGATCGGGGCGCGGCCGGGCGTGGATTCTCCTCGCGGGATCGAAACTGCCGCGAATCGGGTTGCGCCTGGCTTTGATTCTCTCCTCCGCTGGCCTGCGAAAGCGCCGGCAGCTCCGCCTCGGCCGCGAAGCCGGTGTGCCGCAGAGCCGTCACCAGCTCCGAAACGCCCTCCTGAAGCTGCTTCGCCACCGGTTGGTTCTCGGTATGAATGGTCACCTGCATGTCGCCGCTCGACTTCATAATGCGCACTTGCACATCCAGGTCGCTGCCCGGGTCGGCTCGCCAACTGATCTGGCGGATGGGTGTAAGCGTGTCCTGAAGCGACTTCAAATCCTGAACGCGCTGCAGGGATTCCGGCAGCTCCGGCATTGCAGTACTCAGCTTCAAATCCGGCGGGGGTGAGAGTCGGGCGGAGGGCGCCGGATCGCCGGGGATCGGCTCCGCCGCATATAGATGCCAAGGTTTGTCGGCGACGGTCTCCGTCTTTGTCATTTCGACACGTTCCGATCGGGATTGCTCTTCCGGCAAGGCCTTTTCGCCTTGTACATCAATTTGGGGACGCCCGCCCGGGCTCGGCTCCGGGCCCTGCTCCCCCGCTTCACTGCCTATCAAGGGCGGTATAGCTGCCGCAGCGGCAGGAGCCTTGGGGGGCGTGTTCGGTCCCGGCGCCGTGGAGACGCCTGGGGACCCGTCGTCTGCCGCCGTGAGGCGCCAGCCACCCACCCGCTCCGGGGCTTGCTCGGAAGATTCGGCGCTCATCTGGGCCGATATGGCTGGCGGCGCTTCAACGGCCTCGCCTGGGGGGCCGTTCTTGAGCGCCGTGAGCCGCAACAGGACCGCCAGATTTGCCTCCACACTCCGGGGCGTTTGCGAGCTCAGCTCAGCTTCGGCGGTTGGAAACAGGTCCATAAAGCCCATTTGTGAAAAAGCCTGTGGCATTGGCCTGGCCACTGTCTCTCCCGCCTGTGCCCCGGCCCCTGCTGTGGTAGGCGGCAGTGTTCCGATTATTCCCCCCGTTGCGTCCAGCACCTGCACCGCCTGATCCAAGCGCCGTTCGGAATCGTGCGCCGAATCCTTCTCAGCCGCCTGAGCCGTTGCCTTCATCAGGCGCAGTATGGATGCCGTCGCCGAAAAAGCGTTCGCGAGCGTGTTTGGAGAAGCGCCCCCTGCCGTGGGCGGCGCGAGAAGCGCGTTCCCGACCTCGATCTTGATCGTTTCTGACAGCGACTCGGCTTCGGCCATCGAAGTCGGGGGCGGCGTCGATTTCTCGACTGTTTCTCCTTTTGCCGTCAGCGCTTGCGCCGTCTGATCCGTGCGCGCCCCGGGATCGTGAGCAGGAATCGCCTGCTTCGCCCCCCCATTCGCCGTCTCGATCGTCTCTGGCGATGGCTGTGTCCCTTCCGCCCGCCCTCCGGTTCCTGCCGTCGGCAATGTTCCGATTCCACCCTCTGTTGTCTTCTGCGCTTCCGCCTCGTGATCCGCGCCCTTTGCGGAATCATGAGCCGGCTCTGTTTCAGCCGCCTGCGGCCGCCGCGTTCCGGCAAACCCGTGCTGCTGCACCGGCGCCGCATACGGGAACGCAAACTTTTTCTCTTCTTCTGGCTCGCGATTCTGCCCGGCCCGTCCAGCCCTCTGCCCGCTGTCTTCTTCGGCCGCCCCGTTCGATGCCAGCATGGATGCACGAAATGTCTCTGCCGCAGCCTCACCTCGGGGGGCAGGCGAAATGGGCGGGCGCTGCAGCGAGTCCGGCGAGACCGGCGACAACGAATTTGCAATCAGGAAATCCATTGCAGCCTAACCCCGCTGCAATCGGATCTCCAGTTCTCGTGCTGTTGTTTCCACCCAGCCGGTCCGCCAAAGACAAGAATCCGATCACCGCCCCGGGAAGCAGGGCCAGAAATTGGCGCGCGCCGGCGCGGCTTTCCCGCCTAACCCGCTGTGAATCGGTCGCGCTGGTGGCTCTCGGCCGCTTTTCACCGAGCGGCCCGCGGCGTGCAATGACCCCTCCGTTATGGATCCACTGACAGCCATTGCCGCCAGCGGGCTACGTGCTCGGATGGAAGCTCTCGACTTGCTCGCTAACAATCTGGCAAATGGTTCGACGCAAGGCTACAAGGCCGATCGAGAAATCTACAACCTCTATGTAGGAGCGGATGCTGGAGCGGGCGATTCCGGCAATGTCGCCCTGTCGCCCCTTATCGAGGGTTCCTGGATCGACTTTGCCCAAGGCACGCTCCAGTCCACCGGCAATCCGCTCAACGTTGCGCTTTCCGGGCGAGGGTTCTTCGTGGCGAAAGCGAAGGACGGCCCTGTTTACACGCGCAACGGCTCGCTTCAGGTGTCCGGCGACGGCACACTGCTCGCGCCCGAAGGATATCCGCTGCTCGATGCCGCAGGCCGTACCGTCAAAATCAACCCGGAGCGCTCTTTCGACGTGAGCCGCGACGGCTCGGTAGTGCAGGAAGGCGAGACGGTGGGCAAACTTGCGGTCGTGCAGTTCGCAAATTCTGCTGCGCTCTCCAAGCGGGGGTCGAGCTACTTCGTCAACGCCAATCGCACGGAAAAGCCGGCGCCCGCCCCAGGCGTCGAGATCCACCAGGGCAAGGTGGAAAGCTCCAACGTCTCTTCAGCAGAGGCCGCCGTGCGTCTTGTAACTGTGATGCGGCACTTCGAGATGTTGCAAAAGGCCATAGCCCAAGCCGGGGACATGGGCCGCCGCGCCATCCAGGAAGTGGCCAAGGTCGGTCCGTAGGAGAAAGGGAGATAGAACCATGATCCGCGCACTTTACAGCGCCGCCAGCGGCATGACCGCGCAGCAGAACAACGTGGACAACATCGCGCATAACCTCGCCAACGCCAATACGGCGGGATTCAAGTCGCGCCGGGCGCAGTTTCAGGACCTGCTTTACCAGAACCTGGTGCAACCGGGCGCGATGGCAAGCCAGCAATCGGCCGTGCCCACCGGCCTCCAGATCGGCTTAGGCACGCGCACTGCCTCGAATGAAATCATCTTTTCGCAGGGCAACTTCAGCGCCACCAGTAATCCTCTCGATCTGGTCATCCAGGGCCGGGGCTTCTTTCAGGTCCGGCGCCCGAACGGCGAGATCGCTTTCACGCGAGCCGGCGCGTTCCACCAGGACCGTGACGGAAACCTTGTGACCTCCGACGGCGATCTGATGGATCCGCAGATTGTCATCCCATCCGACTCCCAGTCGATCACCGTGGCGCCGGACGGCACCGTAACCTACACCCAGCCGGGACAGACGAACGCCCAGGTAGCCGGCCAGGTCCAGCTAGTCAATTTCGCCAACCCCGCGGGTTTGAACAGCCTCGGCCGGAGCCTCTACCAGCCGACGGACGCTTCGGGCGATCCGGTGATCGGCAACCCCGGCGGCCAGGAAGGGCTCGGTTCTCTGCTACAGGGTTACACCGAGCAGTCCAACGTGAGCGTGGTCGACGAGTTCGTCAACTTGATCGTCAGCCAGCGAGCTTACGAGGCCAATTCCAAGGTGGTCAAAGCGGCTGATGACATGTACCAACAGGTCAATAACCTGACACGATGATTCTGATGTTGCTGATGCTCTCGGCGGCGTCGCAACCGGCCTGCATCCCGGTCGATGGAGAGCGCATTTACACAGCGGATCTGGCCCGCGAGATCCCTTCGCTCGCAGCGCTTCCGAGCCGCACGGCGCTCGGCTACGCGCCCGCACCCGGCGCCCGCCGCGTTATACGAGCCGCCGAGCTGCAACGCTTCTTCGGCCCGCGTGGCCCGCAACTGCCGGACACGGAACTCTGCGTCGAGCGTGCCACACAGTCTCTGGACCGCGCAGGCATCCTCGATGCCATGCGCGCGGCGCTCGGCGGCCGGGCGGCATCGCTGGAGGTCGTTGACTGGAGCCACGATCTGGTTCCCCGTGGCAGCCTGCAGTTTCCGCTGTCAGGCCTCCGTGCCGCCCCCCACGAGGTGGAGCCGGCGCTCTGGCAGGGCTGGGTTGTAACGCGGGAAGGCAGGCGCTATCCCATATCCGCCCACGTGCGGATCAGCGTGGAATCCGTCCGCTGGGTCGCGCAACAGGAGCTGAAAGCGGGGATTCCCATCCTGCCGCAGGCCGTGCGTACGGAAACCGTTTCAACGAGCCTCCCCCTTCGGTCACAGGCGCTCGAGTCGGCGGCTGTCACCGGCCGCGTTCCCCGGCGCACGATTGCGGCAGGGTCGGCGGTCCAGCCGGACATGCTGGACGCCGCTCCCGAAGTCGGCACGGGGGAAACCGTTCGTGTGGAGGCGAGGTCCGGCTCGGTGGTCCTGAAACTGGAAGGCATCTCGCAAACCAAGGGGCGCCGTGGCGACATCGTAATGGTGAGGACCGCTTGGAACGGACGGCACATCCGGGCACGGGTCACGGGGCCCGGTAGCGCCGAGGCCGTCGGCCCTGTTGCAGGTGGCCCCACGGCCACTCGGCTCGCCGCTACCGAGCCGCGACCATAAGGGAGCGGTTACTGCGCCGTAAGGAAGAACCATCATGCGAAAAGCGCTTATTTGTTCTTGCCTGACCCTGCTGGGGCTGAACCAGCCTGCGGCGCCCGCACGCGGCAAACATGACAACAAATCGGAAGGCAAGCAGCAGGCCGCCGCGAGCCCGCTGGACCAGTACATTCGCGACGCCCAGAGCCGGGCCTCCCAGAAGGGGAACACGCCGGGCGCCGTCTGGTTCCCTTCGGCGCCGCTGGCCGATCTCGGCAGGGACCTTCGGGCGCGTTTCATCGACGACGTGGTAACGGTTCAGGTCGTGGAGCGCGCCACGGCCACCGCCACCGGCGCGGTCAAGTCGCAGCGCAAGTCCTCGCTCCAGGGCTCCATCAACGCCATCGGCGGAATTACTCGGGCCAAAGGGCCGCTGGCAAACCTGGCCAATCTGCAATCGCAGTCCGCTCTGGACGGCGCCGCCTCGACCAGCCGCGAAACCACCGCCAGCACGGTCCTCACCGGACGCGTCACCCAGGTGCTGCCCAACGGCAACCTCGTCATCGAGGCGACCAAGGACGTCCTGGTGAACTCGGAAAAGCAGCTTGTCACGCTGCGTGGCATCGCCCGGCCTGTGGACCTGACCTCGACCAATGTTGTGCGCTCCGACCAACTGGCTCAACTGGAGGTGCGCATCAATGGCAAAGGAGTGGTCGCCGATGCCACCCGCCGCCCGTTCATTCTTTATCGGATTCTCATGGGGTTGCTTCCCTTCTGAGCCTGGGAGAAAGTGAATGCGCACCTGGTTTAGCCTTCTGCTGGCCTTGCTGGCGGTTTCGCCGGCGCCGGCGCAGAAAGCTCACATCAAGGATCTCGCCTCGGTCGAGGGGGTACGCGACAATCAACTCGTCGGCTACGGCATCGTGGTGGGACTGAACGGCACGGGCGATCGCCGGCAGACCATCTTTTCCGCCCAGAGCCTGACCAACATACTCGCGCGCATGGGCGTCTCGGTGCCCTCCACGGCCATCCGGGTCGCCAACACCGCCGCCGTGATGGTCACGGCCAATCTTCCTCCCTTCGCCCAGCCAGGAGGTCGCATCGACATCACCGTATCGGCCATCGGGGACGCCACCAGCATCCAGGGCGGAACGCTGATTCTCTCCCCGTTACTAGGTACGGATGGCCAGGTCTTCGCGCTCGCTCAGGGTTCCGTGGTCCTCGGCGGATTCAGCACGGCAGCGGGCGGCTCGTCGAAAACATTAAATCACCCCACGGCCGGCCGCATCCCCAACGGCGCCATTGTCGAACGCCCCGCCCCGAGCGTTGTGCCCACGGGCCGCGTGCGCTGGCAGCTCCGCCGCCCTGACTTTACCACTGCCACGCGCATCGCCGACGCCATCAACCAGCACCACGCGGGGTATCCGCGCCTGGCCCAGGCCGATACGCCCGGCACGGTGGTGGTTGCGGTGCCCTCGGAATATCGCACTCGCGAGGCGACCTTTATCGCCGAGCTGGAGACCCTGTCCGTGGAGACCGCGCAGAGCAACCGCGTCGTAATCAACGAGCGCACCGGCACGATTGTCTTGGGCAGCCAGGTGACTCTTTCGCCGGCCACCGTGCTCCATGGCCCGTTAGTCGTGGAGATCCAGACGAACTTTGTGGTCTCACAGCCCGGGCCCTTGTCCCAGGGCCAGACGCAGGTGGTGCCCGAGGTCAGCATCAAGGCGAACGAAGAAAAGGCCAAGGCCGTGTCCATTCCGCGCGGCGCCACGGTCGAGCAACTGGCCCGCGCCCTCGGGACCATCGGCGCTACCGCTCGGGATATTATCGCCATCTTGCAGAGCCTGAAAGCCGCCGGCGCGCTCGACGCCGAAGTGGAGGTAATCTGATGAAGCTCGACAGCGTTTCCGGGCTGATCCCGGCCGCCGCGGGCCAGGCCGCATCGGCACAACCCGCCAAGCAGCAAGCAGACGACAAACTCCGCAAAGCCGCCGTGGATTTTGAAGCGCTCCTGATCGGCCAACTGCTCAAGTTGGCTGCCGTGTCGGAAAAAGGTGGAATGCTAGGCGCCGGTGAAGATGAGGCTGGCGCCTGCGCGCTCCAAATTGCACTGGAAGGTCTGGCCCAAGCCGCCAGCGCTAGTGGCGGGCTGGGACTATCCAAGATGATCTTGCAAGGGGTGGCGCAACCCGACTCCCAGCCGCCGGCTGCATCCCGAGCCGGGGAAGACCTATGATCTCACCGCCTGTTGCAACCACACCGGTAACGTCCCCCCGGCAGGGCGGAGAAGGGGTTCTGCCGGGCGGCTCTACCTGCAAAGTGCTGGACTGGCCGGAGCTGCTTTCGCAGCGGCGCCAGTGGAGGCTGGAGCGTAGAACGGTTGTTTGGACAAACGGGTGCTTCGATCTTCTCCACATCGGCCATGTCCGCAACCTGGAGCAAGCTCGCCGCTTCGGCGACGTCCTCGTTGTGGGCGTCAACAGCGACAGCTCGGTTCGGCAACTGAAGGGAGCGGGCCGGCCGATTATTCCGGCCGAGCAAAGAGCCGCGCTCGTGGCAGCGCTGGAGTGTGTAAGCTGGGTGACCATCTTTGATGATCTGACCCCGCTGGGACCGATCTCGCGGCTGCAGCCCGACGTCCACTGCAAGGGGACCGACTACAAGCCGCCGGCCGGAAAGCCGATTCCCGAGGCGCCAATCGTCGAATCCTACGGCGGCAGGATCGAGTTCTTGCCGCTGGTGCCCGGCATCTCCACCACAGACGTGATCCATCGGATTTGTGGAGACCGAAATCCGTGAGCTTAGGGCCCGTCATAGAATTACCATGCCAGCACGCCGAGTCCGCTTGCTCACGCGCGCGGCTCAGAAAGCCCTTCCGAGCCGCGACCGTCAGGGAGCGGTTGGCACTGTTATGTCTTGACAGGCCCTTGGGCAGGACCACCACGGGCGGGGGGCGGTCCTTATAAAGAGTGATAAAGATTCATAGAGACTGGGGGGGGCTAGAAGTCCTATATGTTGCTCTAGGGCCTTTAACTGTTACACCTTGAGTGCATTAAGGGTGAGCTTTATGGAGACTTGGCCCTAGAAATTTTTCCCCATAAACCATACATTATCACCTGGGGCAAGCGCGGTATCAAAGCGTACGGAGGCTGGTTTATATGGGACTGCTATTGATCGCGGAAGGGTCAAGCATCGTCGAGGCAACATCGAGTCTTTGCGGGGCCCTATCCTTACACCGGGTGCGAACGATCGAGGAGGCCACCCAGTACCTGGAGGAGAACCCGGTGCGGGCCGTCGTTATCGAGCTGCCCGTGAGCGGCTGCGATACCGTGACCGCTCTATCTCGCATCCAGGCCCGCCACGCGGGCCTCCCGATAGTGGTAATCGGCAGCTCGCTGGGAACCAAAGATGTGGTTCGAATGACCCAGCTAGGCGCGTTCCAGGTCTTGTCAGCTTCCGAGCCGGCGTCCGAGATTCTGCAGTGGATCATGCAAGCCCGCGAGGCCTCCAGCCATCTGCTGGAAGCGCCCGACTCGGATGCGGAGGCGCAGCCCTGGAAGCGGTATCTGGTGGGGCAAAGCTGGCCGATGCGGGTACTCGGGGAGATGATCCGTCTGGTGGCGCCCCGCCGGTGCACGGTGCTGATTACGGGAGAGACCGGAAGCGGCAAGGAAATGGTAGCGCGCGCCATGCATGCCTGCAGCCCGCGGGGACAGATGCCGATGGTGGCCATCAACTGCAGTGCGCTGCCGGAACAACTGCTCGAAGCCGAATTGTTCGGCTACGTCAAAGGCGCGTTTACCGGCGCTTACACCCACCGGATCGGCCGCATCGAGCATGCCAATCGCAGCACGCTGTTCCTGGACGAGATTGGCGAGATGCCGATGAGCTTGCAGTCGAAGCTGCTGCGGGTCCTCCAGGAACGCGAGTTTCAACCGCTCGGCACTTCGGAAACGGTACGCGTGGATATCCGTGTAATCGCCGCGAGCAACTCCGATCTCGAGGAGATGGTCCGCAAGGGCCGTTTCCGCGAAGACCTCTATTATCGGCTGAACGTGGCGCCGATTCAGGTCCCGCCACTGCGGCGGCGCCGGTCCGACGTTCCCCTTCTAGTGCGGCACTTTGTCCAAAAAATCTGCCGGCTGGAAGACCTGCCGGCAAAGGCTGTGGCTGCCGAAGCGATGGTTTGGCTGGGCAATCAGTCGTGGCCGGGCAACGTCCGCCAGCTCGAAAACGCAGCGGAAATCGCCGTGGCGTTGAGCGGCGAGCGTTTGCTCCTCACCCTGAGCGACTTTGCGCCGGTGGTGAGCGGCAGCTTCGAAGTGGGACTGCCGCTGGTGCCGGATGACGGCCTTGACTACAATGCCGTCGTGGATCAGTTCGAGCGGGGCATTCTGGAGCGAGCGCTGCAACTTGCCGACGGCAGCAAGAAGAGGGCTGCTGAACTGCTTCGGCTCAAGCGTACAACCTTCTCAGCCAAGCTCAAGAGCCTCAATATCGAGACGATCGATGCCGACGCAGACGAAGAACCCGAGTCTGTTTCGACCAGCCGTGTGCCCGCCCTGACGTAGTTCTGATCCCTCACGCCGCGACCGCAAACAGCCCCGCTGATTTTTCGCCGCCGGTTTAAGCGGTCCCGGCGTCAGGATCGTTTGGAGCGCTACCGCTTCAGCGAGAGCGTCTCTTGCATCAACTCGTCAGCCGTGGTGACGGAGCGCGCGTTGGCCTGGTAGCTCCGCTGGTAGCTGATGAGTTGCGTGAGCTGGTCGGCCAGGTCGACGTTGGAAGATTCCAGCGCTTCCCCAACGATCGTGCCGTTGCCCTGCGTTCCCGAGGCCGACGCCGGCATCACGAACGAGTCGGCGGCGGCGCGGTAGGCATTGGCGCCGGCGGCAATCAGCGTAGCCGGATTCCGGACCGCCGCCACAGCCAACTGTGCGACGTCTGATTCCACGCCGTTCGAGTATCGCGCGATCACCTTGCCGTCGTCGCCGATCCGCACGTCCGTCACGGTGGCCGCCGCGCTGCCGTCCTGCGTCACGGATTTCGTTACTGAAACCTCGGGCAACTGCGAGATGGCGGGATTCGTGGCGCCGCCCGGGCCAAAAACGTCCCAGTTCAATGTTCCCAGCGACGTCAGGCCGGAGGCCGTCGTGAAGTCCACTGGCCCGACCGTTATGTTGGCCGCTGTAGACGGATCGAGAACTCCGTTGATAAATTTGATGGAAGTCGGCGAAAAGGCCGGCGCCGGCTGCTTCACATCCGGGTCGGACGAGCTGAGCTTGATTCCCCACGTATCGGTGGCGGTCTTGGTGAAGGTCACTTTGAACAGATGCGGGCCGCCGTTGGAGTCGAACAACTGTAACGGCACGTCCATGGTGGTGCCGACCGGCGCAGATGCGTCCACGTTGGCGCCGATCGAAAACTTCGTGCTGGCGCGCGCCGGCAGGCTCGATCCAAGGGGCACCAAAATGTCCTGCACAGGTCCGGTGGTCGTAATGGTGTTTGTCGCCGTGTTCACGTTCCACCCTTGCACCCGCGCCCCGCTCACCGTGACAAGCACGCCGGGCGGGCCTACGCGGAAGCCGCCATCGCGTGTATATAACAGCTCTCCGGAACTGCCCTTGACCATGAAGAAGCCGCTGCCCTGAATAGCGGCATCCAGTGGGTTTTGGGTCGACTGGACGGGACCCTGAACGAAGTCCTTCGCTTCAGACCCTACCGTAACTCCCGCGCCGCTGCCGTCCGCCCCCAGGATCATTTCCTGAAAGGAAATGTCATCCTTCTTGTAGCTGGGGGTGTTCAGGTTGGCGAGGTTTTGGCTGACGGAATCAACTCCGTTGGATAGCGCCCGCAATGCAGAAAGGGGTATTGAAAAAGAGCTCATATTATCTCCTGTTCCCGTCCGGTCTGCTTCCGGCGCCTCGGCGCCGGGGCTTCTCGGCTCGGATCGGGAAGGTGCACGCCGGTCGCCAAAGCTGACCTTCCGGACGGCCCGGGAAAGTTTGGCGCATTTTCGGAGTTTGTATGGCCACGCCGGCCGGAAGACGCGAAGGTTCGGGTTGCCAAAAGACAAGAAGGGGCAGAGGCTCCCCAAAACCGTGACGAGATCTCGTCCGACAATTCGGAAGCGCTCATTTTCCCGGATCGCCCTCGTTCTGCTCCCGTACGAAACGGCTCAGGTACGCCTCGGCTCCCAGTTGTTCGATCTCCTTGTTCATCTCGGCGAGCCATTGGCGGTAGTCGCGATCTCGCTGCCGGTCGAGCAAGCGGACCTCGACCTCGAAACCACGCACTTTTTCGCGCTGCGTCCGGATCTTCCCCTCCAACCGCAGGATCTCATCGTCGAAGCGCTCCAGCCTCTTCCGCGTAGTCGCCTGATAGTTGCCGTAACAAAGCAGCGTCGCTCCCGGAATTTCGGGACTCCGCAGGAGCAGTTCTCGCTGCCGCCGGACTTCCTCCTGCAGGAGCTGCCTCTGGCGTCGCAGGTGCTCCTGCTCGCCGAGGAGCCGTTGGAGCCGGTGCTCTTCGAGCTCCAGGAGCCCGTTCTTCAATTGCCTTAAGGCCTCTAAGCGGAACTCAAATCGCTTCATGGGACCCTGCTGCCGGCGGAGGCCTTACCACTGCATCCAGCCGGCCAATCGGACCGCGACCCCGCTGGAAGCGGCTCCTTGGGCCCCGAGCAGGATGCTGCAGGTCTGCCATCACGGGCTGATGCCTGACCGGCGTCAGGCCGAATCGGAATCGGCAAGACTCGTGCAAGGGGTTAAGACTCATGAGTCAAGACCTTCCACTGGGTGACGACCTGTCACGCCTCGGGCTGGCCGTTTCGGATCCCGCTCGACCCGCCGTTCCGGGTACGGCCCCGACCGAGGTCGGCGCCCCACCGCGCTTCGACTTCCGCGATTTCCAGCGCCTCTCACCACAACAAATGGACCGCATTCGCGAGCGTCACGAAGCGGCGATGCCGCCACTCGGCGCCGTCTTGAGCTCTTTCTTGCGCGGCACCATCGAGGCCAGCCTGGAAGGTGCGGATCCTCAGTCTTCGCCACCCTTGCCTGGCGCCGGCAAAGCGACCGTCTACCAGCCGCTCTTGCGCTGCGACGACGGTTCGCCGGTGGGTTTTATGACGGCAGGTTCCGACCTTGTGTCGCTGTTCCTCGACCTGCTGTTCGGCGGCTCAGGGAAACACGGCCTCCCGCTGGCCCGGCCGCTCACGGAAATTGAAAAGCCGCTGCTGCACAGCGTGTTCCAGTGCGTGCTGGGAGAATTGGCTGCCTGCTGGCAGGATCTTGGGGTTGGCGCGATCCATCTGGAAGCGGGCGGCGGCAACGCGGCGCCGCAGAATCCGTGCACGGGGCCGGCAGTGGCTATCAAGCTGAACCTCAAATTGCAAGACACAAGCTATCCGCTTCGAATAGTGCTTCTCGCCGACGCCTTCCCGGAGGAAGGTGCGGCCGCTGAGCGCAAGCCTTCCCAGCCCAGGGAGCGCCTGCAGACTGCGACCCTGTTACTCTCACGGCTGGAAAAAAGCCCTGTACGCATGGAAGCCTGCCTCAGCGGCCTCTCGATCAGCGTTCTTGACCTGCTTGCTTTGCGCCTGGGAGATATTCTGGTGTTCGACTGCCCGCGAACGCAGCCGGCGGAATTACTGATCAACGGCAGCCTGCGCTTTCTCGGAAGCATGGTCCCGTGCCAGGGCCGCAAGGGCTTCCAGATCGAGAAGGCCGTTAAACACTCCGCGAACGCCGGGAGTGCTCCTGCCGGTTCGTAACGAGCCGCGGACCGCGGCGGCTTCCTGCCTCCGTCGAGTCGTTTCCATCACTGGTCCATTACTGGCCGCGGGAGCCAACAGTTTGACGCCCCGAGGCCCGGTTTTTCAGGATTTCGTCACGCTCCCGCACTCGCGGTCGGCCAAGACGCCTCGAATCCACTCCTGAAGGGGCTGCCAAACACTCCCCCAGTCTCCTGGCGCGCCCTGGCGGAACAGGCGCATAGTGGGGTACCACGGCGAGTCATGGCGGTCGAGCAACCACCGCCAGTCCGGAGCATATGGCAACAGCGCCGCCACCGGTCGCCCGAGGGCGCCGGCGAGGTGCGCTACCGAGGTGTCGACTGTAACTAACCCATCCAGGGCCGCCAGGTTGGCCGCGGTCGCCGCGTAGTCACCGAGCGCCGGGCCCAGGTGCACGATTCGTACATCCGGCAGGTCCAGGATCTGTCGCGCGGCGACGCCTACTTGCAAGCTGAAAAACGTTACGCCCTCCAGACGCAGAATGCATTCGAACTCCCGCAGCAGGCAGGAGCGGTTTCGATCGTTCGCATGGTTCGGATTGCCTGCCCAGACCAGTCCGATCCTCAGACCCGTGGCCGTCTGCACGCGTGGATCGGGAGAGACGCCGGCCGGCGCAGAGAGATACCACTCCCGAGCTGGAATCGTTTCGACTCGCGTCCCCGTCAATCCTGGAATTTCCAGCAGCGGGCAGAACACGTCGGCGCCATCCACGGAATCGCCCTGACTCAGCACACGGTCCACGTCGGGCGCCGCATCCATCAGTCGCTTCAGCTCGGGCCGGCAAACCAGCCAGATGCGCGCCCCGGCCCGGCGTAACAGATGAGCGTATCGGACGAACTGAATCGTGTCGCCGGCGCCCTGTTCCGAATAGAGAAGAGCCGTCTTGCCTTCCAGCGGCTCGCCAGCCCACATCGGACAGCCGGGCTGCGGCAGCCGGTTCCCTTTCTGCTTCCAGCGCCAGCGATACTCCGGCCACCCCTCTTCGAACCGGCCCTGCAGCAGCCACAGCAGCGCCCGGGCAACGCGGCTCGGCGCGTACTCCGGATCCACGGCTAATGCTTCTGCGTAGCACCGCTCTGCTTCTTCCAGGCGGAGCAGCTCACCCAACAGGTTGCCGAGGTTATGCCAGGCCGGCACAAACTTGGGGGCCGCCTTCAAAGCCTCCCGGCAAGCCTCTTCCGCCTCCGCATAGCGCCGCTGTGCGCGCAGAAGAATCCCCAGCTCCGTCCACACCTCGGCTTTCGGGCCTTGGAGCGCCAGCGCCTGGCGGAAAGCGCGCTCCGCTTCCTCGCTTCGGCCGCATGCTCGTGCCGCGACTCCCGCGTAACAATGCGCCCTTCCGTCCCCGGGAGACCACGCCCCCGCCGTCCGGAACGCCCAGAGCGCCTCCTCCGCGCGCCCGCTGTCCAGGGACGACCACCCTAGGGCCAGCCGCGATTCCAGGTCCGCGGGATCCAGGCCCAACGCTCTAGCGAAGCAGTCTCCAGCGTCTTCATGCATTTCGGCGGCGCGGTACGTCAGCCCCATTTCCCGCCATAAGGCCGGCTGCTGCGGCTCCAGCCGGGCGGCGCACACCAACGCATCAAGAGCCGGCTGGACCTGTCCGAGTTGCCGGCACACGGAGCTCAGTTGCACGTACCCAGGTACATGGTCTGGCTGCAATTCCAGTCCCGCGATCCAGCTTCCCGCCGCATCCTTCAGCCGGCCTTCCCGGGTCAGGAGGGCCGCCCGCTGAAAGTGCCGTCGCGCCTCTGGAACGGGCGCAGCGGGTTCTGTTTTGAAGTCCCTCGAAGGGACATGGCCGCCTTTGAGCAGGGGAGTTGGTGCACGCATGGAAAGCGGCATCTTGCAGTTGGACTGCCACTGGCCGGCGGATGGTCCATCGGTTGCAAGTCTCTCCAGCGGCATGCACTCCAGCAATCCCCCGCTCGCCGAGGCGGCGGCTCTCATCGAGAAGGGCCGGTTCCGCCTGCTCTCCCTGGATATCTTCGATACGATCGTCTGGCGGAGCTTCCCCCGCCCCACGGACCTGTTTTACGCCCTCGGGCGGGCGGCGCAGGAACGAGGCTGGCTGGAGGAGTCTTCCTCTCCCGAAGGTTTTGCCACGCTCCGCGAGGAGAGCGAGGCCTTGGCCCGCAACCGGAAGCGCCACACCGCTGAAGTAACCCTGGAGGAGATCTACCAGAGCTTTCCCCGCCGATTCCTTCGCAACGCCGGCCCGGACGAAGTCCTGCGGCTCGAGCTCGAAATCGAACGCGCCGCTACCCACCCGAACGAGGAAGTAGTCCGGCTCGCCCGCTACGCGCGGGAGCGGGGCCTTCGGATTGCTTTCGTCTCCGACACTTACCTCCCTGAAGAGCACCTCCGCGCCGTACTACCTGTCGATGCCGACTTCCTCGTTTCCTCTTGCTCGCATGGCCTCGCCAAGACGCAAGGACTGCACAAAGCCCTGCTTCTGCATTCCGGCGTCCGTCCAGCGCAGATTCTCCACCTGGGGGACAATCGGGAAGCCGACGTCGAGGCGCCGGCCCGACTTGGTATCACCACGCTCTGGTTTCCCAAATTTCCTCCCGCGCTCCAGATCGCGATCGACTCGGAACTGCCTTTCTTGCGCCCGGAACGAGCGCATTGCCTTTCCGGAGCCGGCGGGGACTACGGGATCACCAGCTTGCGTTCGCAGGCGCTCCACGCCAACGCAAACGTCGCCGACCCGTATCGCGCCTGGGGAGCCACGGTGCTGGGCCCGGCTATGGCCGGTTTCTGCGGCTGGATCCTCCGGCGCTGCCGCGAGATGGGTGTGCGCGAGGCGTTGTACCTGATGCGCGAGGGGCGCGTCCTGCGCCGGATGACGCGCCGGCTCGACCCATCCTTCCGGGCTCTGGAGTTCCACATTTCGCGATTCGTTGCCGTCAAAGCCTGCATCCTGTCCGGCACGTTTGAGGAGCTGCTGCGCTTCCTGGCGAGACCCAGCCCGGCGCCGGCCGCCGAGCTTCTGGCGGACCTGGCCATCGACGCTACCGAAGCCGGAGTAGCCCCGGATGCGCTCATCGAAGGCGATGCCGCGCGCGAGCTGGCCCGCGCCATTCACTCCAAACCCGATCTCCGCCGCCGGGCCGTCGAAGCATCGCGGGAGCTCCGCCGGCGTTTGCTCGCTCATCTGTTTCAGGTCCTGCCGGAGCCGCCGGCGACCCTGGCCGTGGTCGACCTCGGCTACGCCGGAACCATCCAGCAGTGCCTGCAGCAGATTCTCGATCACGAGGGCCTCCTCACCCGCACCCACGGCCTCTACCTGGTGACAAATCGGGGCATCGGCAAATTGCAGAGAGCCGGCGCCGCCGCTGAGAGCTACCTCGCGGACCAGGACCAGCCCGTCTGGTTCTCCCACCCCTTTACGCGCTGCCCGGAGACGGTTGAGCAGTCGCTGATGTGCGATTGCGGTACCACCATCGGCTACGCCCCGGACGGAACGCCCGTCACGGGCGAGATCCGTATTCCGGACTGGCAGCGGGAAGCCATCGCCAGCGTGCAGGCCGGAGCGTTCGATTTCATCGAGCGTTGGGCGGAGCGCTCCACGCGTTGCGAGCCGGAGCCGGAGAGGCTCCGCTCTCTCATTCGCTTTATCGTGGTTCGCGCGCTGACTTCGCCGACCGAGGCCGAGATCGAGGCCTTCGGCTCCTGGCATCACGACGAGAACTTCGGCTCGCACACCACGCGAACCTTGACCAGTTGCCGCGTTCCGGACCTCTACCTGCGGCACATGTCGGCCCACCAGCTTGCCAGCCTGCGGAGCGGGGACGTCTACTGGGTCTTTGGCCTGGCCCGGCATCTAAGCCCGGTGCTGGGCGAAGCGGTCAAGTGCATCTTCTTGCGTAAGGCGCCGCCTGAGGCGTTTCACGCGCCGCTGCCGGAGGCCTGCCTTCGTTTTTGCTGGGATGACGGCAGCGCCCATCAATCCACTGCTCATGTTTGGCTTTCGAATCGCGGCACGGTGTGGAACCGCTTTACGCTGCAGTTTCGTCAGGCGAGTCTGACCAGCATCGGCATAGCGGTCGACGAACATCCCGCCGGTTTCGATCTCACGGGTGCGGCGCTCCGGCTCGTCGAGCGCGCCGAGTGCGAGAAGGTCTTGTGGATTGCGGCCGGCAGCTTCCGGGACGAGTCGGGAGCACCGATCTTGCCTGGAAACGAGTTGCGGCCTGGAACCCGCTATGTCGCGCCGGTGGTGGGGGTCGCGGACTTCACCGGCATCGTTCACGTCGATCTCTTCTTCCTGGCGCGCGTCCGCGAACACGAACCATGTCTCTGCTGATCCACTCCATGAGCGAGCTCTCCTGCCTCATACTGCCGTTGCTTGAAATGGCAGGCTGCCGGCGCATCGTCGAGGTTGGAGCCGAGTTCGGTGGGATGACATCCCTGCTGGCTGATTATGTCCGGCGTTCCGCCGGCTCTCTCATCAGCATCGACCCGGCTCCCCGGCCTGAGTTGCGCGAGCTGCTGCAGCAGGATTCCAGCGCGCTCCTGGTGGAAAGAAAGAGTCTGGAGGCGCTGCCCGAGGTCGAGCTGGCCGACGCCTACTTGCTCGACGGCGACCACAACTACTACACCGTTCTCCACGAGCTGGCGATTACCTTCGGGCGCCACCAGAAAGGCGGCGCCCACCCCCTCGTGTTTCTCCACGACGTCGGGTGGCCGTGCGCCTGGCGCGATCTGTACTATGACCCCGACTCGATCCCGTCCGCCTGGCGCCATCCGTACGACTGGGACCGCGGCGTGACGCTCGACAACCCGGAGTTGATCGAAGGCGGTTTTCGCGGCTGCGGTTTCTGGGCCGCTGCCCTCCGCGAGGGCGGTCCCCGCAACGGCGTGCGCAAAGCAGTCGAAGACTTCCTGACCGTCTGCGGCGAGCCGTTGTCCTTTCGCCTCATTCCCGCCGTGTTCGGTCTCGGTGTCTTGTATTCGCCCGCCGCGTCCTGGTCGGAGAAAGTTTCCCTTTCGCTCGCCCCTTACGATCGCAACCCCCTGCTCGAAAAGCTGGAGCGCAACCGCCTGGAAAACTATCTCAAGGTCATCGAGTTCCAGGATAGGGAGGCCGAACGCCTCGTGACCGTCGAGCAGGTCTGACGAGAGCTGCCTCAGTGCAGAAAGTACAGCCTCTCGAGCGCAACCATCTCCCGCTGCCGTCGCATCCATTCCTGCTCGACGAGCCATCCCAGCGTTACGAAGAACGCGAGCATTGCCGCCGACTGCCGGGCGGCCTGCGAATTCCGTTGCAATACGCCTCGAATGATCTCCAGGTCGTCGTCACTCAACTTTCGCAATAGCAGCGATAGCCCCGACGCTCCTTGGGACGTTGCGCAAGATTGTGTGGCCATTCCAGCTCCGAGTGAGTTCCCTCAGAGCTTTTATCGGATGAAGTGGGGGCGCTATCCCGGAAAAAGCGCGCCCGAGGCCGGGTTATAGGCACAACTCGAACGAATCTTCTTCGCCGGCCGGCCCCGTGGCAGAACCGGGCTTGGCGGCGTCGCCCGGCTTTTCCGCCAATCCTTCCGCGAGCTGGCGGTTGATATCGATCAGGGTACGAACCTTGGCTCGATCGGGCGCTGCCAGCACCTGCATCGTGCAACGGTCTATGTAGTTGCTTAGAATCAACAGGTTGCGTCTAAGATCCCGCGGCAGGGGAGTGGCCTGCGAGGCCAGGTCCGTCTGGTAAATCGTCCACAGCCGCTGGTTGTAGTGCAGGGCCTCGGCCAGCGCCTCGAGCGCCTCCCGGGAATCAATGGAATCCCACTGCTGCAACACAGACTCCAGCCGATGGGCCGCTTTCAGCAGCACGACCACATCAAGAGCGCGGCCCTCCAACCCGTCCTTCTGAATGGGCTCGTAAACCGGCGCTGAACCTTGTGAATTCGACACGGTCTCCTCCTGGGAAGACTGCCGTACAACTCCGCACTTACGCTGCCATCCTGGCAGTGCTGCCATCTGGCAAACTGCCGCCTTTGATTTTGAGAGCCTTCCCCGCTGCCCGATCCGGCTGCTGAAAAGCCTGGCAACCCCTCCGAAACAGTCCGTTCGCCTGCTCCTCGCAGCAGATGTCAGCGCGCCTGACACTTCCGGCGCAGCTCCGCGGCCATTCGTAGGGCTTCCTCTGGAGGGATCTGGAATATGACGCCTCCGGTGGCCTTGTCCATGAGCTTAATCACCGTGCCACGGGTGGCCGGGTCGATGGCAATGCTGTAGTATTTGCCCGCCGCTAGCGTCTCCAAGTCGCTCTTGTTCAGAAACTGAACGGCATGTACAACATCCCCATTTGCTGCGTTTCGCGAACCTGCCCGGCTCTCCAGGCGCTGGAGGCAGCGCCGGTGATCGGATCCACGGGGTAATTTCGATCCGGCATACTACCCTTCTGTAAGGCGGCCTGAATTCGGCCTCACTCGGGTTTTCGGCTGAAACCATGTCAATATCCCTGCAAAATTTGCGTTTGCCGCCCTGCTCCACATCGCGGCTGATACGGAACCGCTTCGGACCGATAACCAAGATGGAACCGGACGGGATTCGTGCCCCGAACCCTGCCCGGCCGATCGAATCATGCTCGTTATTGTTGGCATTCTCCTTGTCTTTGGCGCCATCGCCACCGGGTACCTGCTCGAGAAGGGCAACCTGCTGGTGCTGCTGCAGCCCGCCGAGCTCATCATCATCGGTGGGGCGGCGATCGGGACCCTCCTTACTGCCAATCCGATCCATCTCCTCAAGGAAATTTTTCAGGGCATGCTGGGCACTCTGAAGGGAAGCAAATACACGAAACCGTATTTCGGCGAGACTCTTAAGATGCTCTATGACCTGTTCGCCCATGTCCGCAAGGTCGGCGTGGCGGCCGTGGAGCAGGACGTTGATGAACCCGAAAAAAGCCAGGTCTTCTCCAAGTACCCCAAGTTCCTCACCGATCACACCGCTCTCCACTTCCTCTGCGACACCTTTCGCACCTATACAAGCGGCGCAGTGGGGCACATGGACATTGATCACTTGATGGAGACCGAGATCGAGGTGCTCCAGGAAGAGCTGCACCGGCCGGTCCAAGCCTTGCATACCGTCGCCGACTGTCTGCCGGGCCTGGGGATCGTCGCAGCGGTGCTGGGTGTTGTGATCACCATGGGTTCGCTGGGCGGGCCGCCGGAGGAGGTCGGACAGAAAGTGGCTGCCGCCCTGGTCGGAACCTTTCTCGGCATACTGCTC
The DNA here is from genome assembly GCA_041477005.1 of Terriglobia bacterium. GTDB lineage: Bacteria > Acidobacteriota > Terriglobia > Bryobacterales > JACQDG01 > JBGOUJ01. The sequence continues at coordinate 29,407 of JBGOUJ010000013.1, forward strand.
TGCTACGGCGTTGTGGGGCCGCTGGCGAACAACATGGCCGTCTCCCGGGAAGATGAAATCCTTTACTACCGTTGCCTCCGGGAAGGAGTCAACAGCTTCGTCAAAGGCGCAGCGCCCATGCTGGCGGTTGAGTTTGCGCGCCGCACCATCCCCGATCATTTGCGACCGAGTTTCCAGGAGATGGAGACCTTGTGTCGTGGCACAGGGGCGCCATGAGCGCTGCACGTGCCTCGGCCAAGGCCGCACCGCCGATTATCCTGATAAAGAAAACGCGCCGGGCCCACGGCGGCCATCACGGAGGGGCCTGGAAGGTGGCCTATGCGGATTTCGTCACCGCGATGCTGGCCCTGTTTATTGTCCTCTGGCTGCTCAGCAGCAGCGTGAAGGTGCAAAAGGCCGTAGGCGGCTACTTTCAAAATCCCCGCGGAGACGGCCGCCTGGCCGGCACCAGAAAGAGCGGCTCCGGCGAGGCGCTCGAGTTGCGAAAAGAACAGATGACAGAGCTCAAAGAGCGGATACACCGGGCCATGGCGCAAGAGGTTAAGGAGTTCGAAGCCTTCAAGGATCAGGTGCAGATTACCATCACCGAAGAGGGTCTACGCGTCGAGCTCCTGGAAACCGAAAAGGGCACGTTCTTCGACACCGGCAAGGTCAGCCCTACGGTGGCCGGCGCTGACATACTCTCTACGCTCGGGCAAGAGCTGGGGAAACTGCCCAACAAGGTGCTGGTGGAGGGCCACACCGACGCTCGTCCCTATGCCGCCACTAGTATCTACTCGAACTGGGAGCTTTCTTCCGATCGTGCCAATGCGGCCCGCCGCCTGATGCAGGGCAACGGCCTGCGCTCCGATCAGGTAACACAGATCCGCGGCTTCGCCGATCAGTCCCTTCGGAAGAAAAGTGAACCCGAAGACCCGTCCAACCGCCGCGTATCCATCATCATCAAATACCAGGAGTGAAGATATTGCTTCGGCCTCACCCGCCCCCGGGCCTACACCAGCCCGTAGGAACGAAGCTCGGCGGCCGTCACCCAGGGAGTCCGCAGGGCCAGATTTAAGTCGAATAACTGAGCTCCCTTGGCGCTCCGGATCAGGATTTGACGATCGGTAAAGCTCAGGTCAGCCCGCCCGGGGAAGGCTTCGTACGCTTCGAGCTGATCAAACTGCAATTCGGCCGGGTTGATGCCGGCCTTCTTGATCGCATCGAGCAGCGGCGCGAGCGAGTGGACCGTTGAGGCCACGCTGTATTCACTGAGGTCGAGCCCCGGGACCGAAGGAACCGACGTTGCGGAAACCTCGCCTGAACCGTTACCGGTCGTGGCTGGCGCGTCTTGCTGCCCCTGCGCCTGGTTCGGCTGATTAGTGGCCGTACCGATCCCGCCCGGCGTGGAAAACGCCGTCGAAGATACAAGCCCCGCGACGTGGACCGAAGTCACTGAGGTCGCCTGTGGCTGGCTGGCAGTCACGCCGGCGGGCACAGGCTCCCCGCCTGACGACCCGGATGAATCGGCGTCGGTCTCAAGCGGGAGTCCCTCGAATAAAGCCTGGAAGCTGTTGTGTGCGAATCGCTGGGGTTTCGGACCCGCGGCCGAAACCAGGTTTTGACTCGACTGAATCTTGGTTGTTTGTTCGGTCATGACAAGCTCCAGGGGGGCGTAAAGCACCTGGAGCGCCAAACGCACCCCGAGCAGAGTGAGCCGCTTCAGAGGCGGGAAACGCCCTTCGAGCACGGGCCCCTGCCGGGAACGCCAATTGGTTGGCGCAGCCTCAGAAAGGTACGCCAATTGCTTGCCTTGGTAGATGTCCAATCCGCTGATGCGGTCTACCGCGCTCGGTGACTAGGTTAGCGCCAGGCTTATGGAAAACCAGGGCTGGCGGGCAAACGGGGGCGGTGAGCCAACCCAGCTTAATCTTGCGGCTCAACTAGGGCCAATTGCGTATCGCACCGCATTTCAAAATTGCGCATACTAAACCAATTCATTGCGAGGACCTAATCTTTCATGCGGAGCGCGATTGGAGCAACGATCGACGACGACGAACGGCCAAGGCTGAGCACGCACCAGAAAGCGCTCAAGATCAATCTCGACTCTGTCCGCTACGGCACTTTCGCCGAGATCGGCGCCGGGCAGGAGGTCGCGCGCTGGTTCTTCAAGGTCGGCGCCGCGGCCGGCTCAATCTCCAAGTCCATTTCCGCCTACGACATGGCCGTCAGTGACGCGATCTACGGCCGCTGCAAGCGCTACGTCTCGCGCGAACGCTTGCAGAGCATGCTCGACTACGAGCACAGCCTCAACCTCGAACGGCTGCGGTCGTCGCGCGGCGACAGCACCGCGTTCTTCGCGTTCGCCGACACCGTGGCCGCCCGCAACTATCAAGGCACCAACGAGTGCCACGGCTGGATGGGCGTGAAATACCAAGCTCACCCACGGGACGAAGACAGCCAGGTCTTTATCCATGTCCGAATGCTCGACCAGGAAAACAGCCTCCAGCAGGAGGTGCTGGGCATCGTCGGAGTCAATCTGCTCTACGCCGCCTTTTTCCTGCATTACAAGCCGCAAATGATGCTCGAATCGCTGCTCGACAACCTCACCACCGAGCGCGTCGAGATCGACATGATCGAGTTCTCGGGCATCGAGTTCCGCCACGTCGACAGCCGCGTGATGAGCCTCAAGCTGGTGCAACTCGGCCTCAGCGGCGCCGCGATGTTCGGGCCGTCCGGCGAAGTGCTGCAACCATCGGAGGTCCTGCGCAAGCGGCCGATCCTGGTTGAACGGGGCAGCTTTCGTCCCGTCACCAAGGTCAACATCGACATGATCAAGAGCGCCCACGAGCGCTTCGCCGCCGAGCTGGAGGTCGAGGCGGACCAGGTCGTCGAGCTGATGGAGATCACGATGCGAAACCTGCTGGCGACAGGCAAGATCGACCTGAGCGACTTTCTGGCCCGCGCCGACGTCCTGGCAGCCGCCGGCAAGACGGTGCTGATCTCGGACTACTTCGAATACTA
>JBGOUJ010000014.1:0-31384 GCA_041477005.1 Terriglobia bacterium
CCGGCAATCCCCGGGCGGCACCGCCCCGGAACGGGTAGCCGAGGCCCTGGAACGGGCCGAAGCGGAGATAGGACTGAATCTGCATGAACAAGAACTATAGCAGGGGCCAGGGGTCAGGGGTCAGGGGTCAGGGGTCAGGGGTCAGGGTCGGATAGCGGGTGAGGCCGCCGGGCGGCGAGGGGTTCTGACCGCCTGGCGCCTGAAACCTGACACCTGGTTCTTGTATGCTGCCCTTGATGATCTCGAAGTTGCGACTGCATGTCGTTTCGCTTTGCCCGATGTCAGAGGCGCAAAAGGCCGGCTTGGCGCGGCTGGGAGATCTGCGCTACTTCGACGCGGTCCTCGGAGATCCGGACTTGGGCGAGCAGTGCCGCGGCGCCGAGATCCTGATCATCACGCCGCGGCTGCACCTCGACATCCTCCCGTATCTGGACGGCTGCCGCTTCGTCTCGGTGCAGGGCGCCGGGACCGATGCCCTGGATGTCGCCGCGGCCCGGCGGAAGGGAATCCTGGTCTCCAACGTGCCGGACTTCTGCGCCGACGCCGTGGCCGAGCACGCCGTCGCTCTGCTGCTCGGGGTGGCAAAGAGATTGGAAGAAGGCCGCCCCACGCTCCGGCAGGGCCGATGGCGGACGGCGCTTGCTTATCCGACGCTCGGCCTGAAGGGCAAGACGCTGGGCCTGTTCGGCTGCGGCAAGATCGGCAGCCGGATCGCCGCCATCGCACGCGGCTTCGGCATGCAGGTGCTGGCTACCACGCGCCGGCCGGAGTCGACGCCTTTCGAGCGGCTCCTGGCCGAAAGCGATTTTCTGGTGATCGCCGCTCCGGCGACGGCGGAAACCCGAGGCCGCTTCGACGCCGGCGCCTTGGCGGCCCTGAGGCCGGGCGCCGTGCTGGTAAATATCAGCCGCGCCGCACTGGTGGACGAGACAGCGCTGCTCGCCGCCCTGGATTCCGGCCGGCTGGCCGGGGCCGCGGTGGACGTGTTTTCCCCCGAACCGCCGCCGCCGGACCATCCGCTGCTCCGCCATCCGCGGCTTCTGGTCAGCCCGCACGTCGCCTGGGGCACGGAAGACGCCGTTCAGCGTTTGCTGGGCTTGAGTATCGAGAATGTCGAGGCGTTTCTGGCCGGACGGCCGATTCACTTGGTGGATGGGTAATCAACCGTGAGAATCCGCAATCGGGTGCTGGCGCTGCTGTTCTCGCTCACCCTCATCACCTACATCGACCGCGTGTGCATCGGGACGATGGCGGGGGCGATATCGAAGGACCTCGGCCTCTCGCCCCGGCAGATGGGGACCGTGTTCAGCGCTTTTATCCTCGGCTATGTGCTTTTCGAGATTCCCGGCGGCTGGCTGGCGGACCGCTACGGAGCGCGGCTGCTGCTGCCGCGCATCGTGGCCTGGTGGTCGATCTTCACGGCGGCCACCGCGTACGCCTGGAGTTTTGGCAGCCTGGCGGTGATCCGGTTTCTGTTCGGGGCGGGCGAGGCGGGGGCGTTTCCGGCCTGCTCGACGGTGGTGCTGCGCTGGTTCCCGCGATCGGAGCGCGGGCGGGCCAACGGCATATTGCTGATGGGCAGCCGGCTGGGAGGCGCCGTGGCGCCGGCGCTGGTGATTGCGATGATGAGCGGCCTGGGATGGAGGCGGACGTTCCTGGTCTTTGCCGCGCTGGGCATCGCCTGGGGCGCCGTCTGGCTGGGGTGGTATCGCAGCCGGCCGGAAGAGCATCCGGCGGTGCGTCCGGACGAGCTGAAGGAAATCCGGGACGACCAGCAGGAGAGCCGGCCCCGCTCGCTCGACTGGAAGCGGATGTGGCGGAGTCGAAACCTGTGGGCCCTGTGCGCCATGTACTCCGGGTATACCTACGGCCTCTATTTCTATCTCACCTGGCTGCCCACGTATCTGCGAGAGCACCGGGGGATGTCGTGGACCGGGGTGGGACTGGGCGCCGCGCTGCCGCTGCTGGTGGGGGCGGGTGCCAATATGGCCGGCGGCTACTGGACCGATTTCCTGGTCCGGCGCTGGGGGCTGCGGTGGGGCCGGCGGATTCCGGCTGTCACCGGCTTACTGGGCGCCTCCGTGCTGCTGGCCACGGCGGCCCTGGTGCGCAGCAACGTCCCGGCGGTGGCGGCGCTGGCCGCGAGCTTCGGCGCCGCCGACCTGATTCTGGCCGTCTGCTGGGCCACCTGCATCGATCTCGGCAAGCAGAATGCCGGCGCCATTGCGGGCGTCATGAACTCGCTGGGCCAGATCGGCGGCATGCTCTCGCCGTTCGTCCTGGGATGGTTGCTCGAGAGGTGGGGATCCTGGACCCTTCCCCTGCTGATTTCGGCGGGCTACTACGTGGTCAGCGCCGCGCTTTGGTTCTTTATAGATGCTGATGGAGATCCGTACCTGGCAGATCCGTACTTGGCAGATCCGTGAGTATTCAGCCCCCGCCGTTGCGTTTCGCCTGGGAGTCCAGGAAGCGCTGCAGGGTGTCCGCCAGCCGATCCAAGCGCCGGTCGGATTCCTTTTGATGCTCGACCAACTCCCTTTGACTCCCGGCCAACTCGCTTTGACTCCCGGCAAACTCCCTTTGCCTCTCGGTCAATTGATCTACTTTGCGGGTGAGTTGCTCCACCGCATTCAGGCAGCGATCGGCGACCTGGACCAAGCCTCCGACCGCCCGATTCAACCCGTCAACCTGCTCCTGCATCCGATCCATCCGCCGGTCCACCTGATCCGTTCGTTGTTCCATCCGCTGCTCGGCCCGCTGCTGCGCTTCAACGAGCGCCCCAATATTTTGTTCGATCGACATCGACCACTGCTGGTGAAAACCGACAAACTCCTCGAAGGTCACGACGCGCTCCTTGGGTCTGATTCTACCATGGCGAACAGCCTCATCCTTCCTGTATAATCTACGTTTCGTCATCCACAAGATCGGATCTCGCCGCGGTTGCTTCAGGGGTCGGGTGGCGCCCGCTGGACCGTTCCAATGACCCTCGCTCCGATTGACTACCTGATCCTGGCTATCTACTTCGTGTTCGTGCTGGGAATCGGCTACTGGCTGCGGCGGCGCGTGCGGTCGAGCGAGGAATTTTTCCTCTCGGGACGGTCGATTCCGCTGTGGATCACCGGGCTGGCCTTTGTCGCCGCCAACCTGGGGGCGCAAGAAGTCATCGGCATGTGCGCCTCCGGGGCCAAGTACGGCATCATGACGGCGCATTTTTACTGGGTCGGCGCCGTTCCGGCGATGCTCTTCGTCGGCCTCTTCATGATGCCGTTCTATTACGGCAGCCGGGCCCGCTCGGTGCCGGAATACCTGAAGCTGCGCTTTGACGAGAAGACCCGCACGCTCAACGCGGTGACCTTCGCCACGATGACCGTCTTTTCTTCGGGTATCTCCATGTACGCCCTGGGGCGGCTGTTCCAGCTCCTGCTCGGCTGGAGCTTTACGGCTTGCGTGCTGCTCTCGGCGGGGATCGTGCTGGTGTACATCTTCCTCGGCGGGCTGACGGCGTCGATCTACAACGAAGTCCTCCAGTTCTTCCTCATCGTGCTGGGGCTTTCGCCGCTGGCGATCATTTGCGTGGCGCGGGTCGGCGGCTGGCAAGGGTTGCGGTCGCGGCTGCCGGAGGTGATGACCAGCTCCTGGCGTCACCTGGAAAGCGCCTCGCAGAATCCTATGGGCGTTGACGCTTTCACGATGGTCGCCGGTCTGGGCTTTGTGCTCTCGTTCGGCTACTGGTGCACGGACTTCCTCCTGGTCCAGCGGGCCATGGCGGCGGAATCGATGTCGGCGGCGCGTCGGACGCCGCTGGTGGCGGCCTTCCCAAAGATGTTCATCCCGTTTATCGTGATCCTGCCGGGGTTGGTGGCGCTGGCGCTCACCAAGATGTCGGGCAGCGGCTACGCCTTGCCGATGAAAGAATCGGGCGTGTTCGATTACGACCAGGCCTTCCCTACTCTGCTGGCCCAGTTCTACCCGGCGGGCATGCTGGGAGTCGGCATCACGGCGCTGATGGCGTCGTTCATGTCGGGCATGGCCGGCAATGTGACCGCTTTCAACACCGTCTGGACCTATGACATCTACGAGACGCACATCCGGCCCGGCGCCGGCGACGCCCATTATCTGCACGTGGGCCGCGCGGCGACCGTGGTGGGGGTGCTGGTCTCCATTGCGGCGGCCTATCTGGCGACGATCTACAACAACATCATGGACCTGCTGCAACTGGTCTTCAGCTTCGTGAACGCGCCGCTGTTTGCAACATTTCTGCTGGGAATGTTCTGGAAGCGGGCGACCGGCCACGGAGCGTTCGCGGGGCTGCTGTCGGGCACGGCGGGGGCGGCGCTGACTCATGGACTTACCTCGGCCGAGGGCAAGGGGGCCTGGATCGCCGAGCTGCACCGGTTCCCGTCCACCATGGCGCAAAATTTCTGGATCGCCATCGTCGCCTGGACGACCTGCTTCGTGGTCACGATCGTGGTCAGCCTGCTGACCCGGCCGAAGCCGGACGAGCAGATGCGCGGGCTGGTCTACAGCCTGACCGAGCGGCCCCGGGATGACGCGCGCTCCTGGCTCGAGCGGCCGGTGGCGCTGGCCCTGATCGTGGGCGCCATCCTGCTGGCGCTGAACTGGTATTTCTGGTAGAGGACCAATGGGAGTCGACCTGCGGTATCCAATCGGCTGGATGTTCTCGTTGCTCGGGGCGCTGCTGGTGGGCTACAGCCTGCTGCATCCGGATTTGCGCGCCCCGCTCGCGCCGCTTCACGTGGACCTTTACGCGGGTCTCGCCATGCTGGCCTTCGGCGTCTCCATGCTGCTGCTGGCGGCGCGGGCCGGCCGGCGGGCGCCCCGCCGGGAGGCGTCCCCCCGAAGATGAGAACACCGAGGGTCTTCCGCGCCCCGGGCCGCGTCAACCTGATCGGGGAGCACACCGATTACAACCAGGGCCTGGTGCTGCCGGTGGCGTTGGATCTGGAATGCCGCGTTACGGCCGTCGCATCGCGCTGGAATCTGCTGAAGGCGCGGTCGCTCGATCTGGGGCTGGAGCAGACTTGGCCGCTCGGAAGCTTCGAGCGCCATGGCGACTGGAGCGACTACGTGGCGGGCGTCGCCGTGGAGCTGGCCAAGTCGGGCGTGCGGATCCCGCCGGCGGAGCTGGAGATCCGCAGCACGGTGCCGATCGGGGCGGGGATCAGCTCATCGGCGGCGCTGGAGGTCGCCGTGGCGCTGGCCCTGTGCGGTCTGGCCGGCGTCGAGCTTTCCCGCGTGGAGCTGGCCGTGGCCTGCCAGCGCGCGGAGAACCAATTCGTCGGAATCCAGTCCGGCATCATGGACCAGCTCGTTTCTTTGCTCGGCGTCCGGGGCCATGCTTTGCTGATCGACTGCCGGAGCCTGGACAAGCGGCCGGTCCCGCTTCCGGAGGGCTGCGACCTGATCCTGGTGAACACGATGGTGCGCCACGAGCTGGCAGCGACCGAATACAACCGGCGGCGGCAGGAATGCGAGGAGGCGGCAGCCCTGCTGGGAGTCTCGCTGCGCGACGCACGGCCGGCGGACGCCGCCGCACTGCCCGAGCCGCTGCGCCGCCGCGCCCGCCACGTCATCGGCGAGAACGGGCGGGTGGAGCAGTTCATCGCTGCCTGCGCGTCGGGCGATCTGGAGCAGGCCGGTGAGCTGATGTACGCCTCCCACGCGAGCCTCCGCGACGATTACGAGGTCAGTTGCCCGGAGCTCGACTTCCTGGTGGAGACCGCCCGCTCCATCGGCGGCGTGTTGGGCGCGCGCCTGACTGGGGGCGGCTTCGGCGGCTGCACCGTGAACCTGGTGCGCTCGGCGGCGGTCGTCGATTTTTCCCGGACAATCGCCGCCGCCTACCGCAAGCGCTTCGGCATCGAGCCGCAGATCTACGCCTGCCGGACGGCCGACGGGGCGGGCGAGGAAGCGGGCTGAGTTCTGCGATCTTCCAGGCAGGCCGCTATGCCCGCACCCCGTTGGGACCCTAGGAGATCGCCGCAGCGCCGGGCGCCGGAGGCGGGGGTGAGCTTCCTCTGGGACCTCTCCTGGAGGAAGGCTGGATTTCTTTCCGGGTCGCGGCTTGAACTAGGGCCGGCCGCGTGCCACAATAAGACAACGATGACCGCCCGCCGGAGGACGTGTTGCCAAGCGGCGCTCGCGTTGTTTGCGGCGCTGGCGATCCTGGCTATTTCGAGCGCCGCGGTTATTCCCGGGCACTGGCACGACAGCCCGCAGGACCGGGCTTGCGACATTTGCCGCACCGGCTGCATGCCGACCCTGGAGCCGTCGATTTGCCTCGACCTGCGCTCGCCGGTTGCGGTGGAGTGGCATCGGCACGCAGTCGAGTTGACTCCGGTCCTGGAGCCGGTCTTCGCTCATAGCTCGCCCCGCGCTCCCCCCGTCTAGACCTTTCGGGTTTCTCCCTACCGACAGCACCGGCTTTATAGGTATTCTTGCCGCTATAGGAGGAAAACGTCATGCGACGCTCCCTGATCATACTAGGTCTGTACTGTTCTATTACCGCCGTACTGCAGGGGCAGGATCCGGCGGAGCTGCTGGCCCGGATGAAGGCGATGGAAGAGAGGATTCAGTCTCTGGAGGCCGAAGTGAAGGAGCTGAAGGCCAAGCCGGCCCAAGCCAAGCCGGAGGCGGTGAGCGTTTCCACCACGCCGCAGGAGAAGTCGGCGGAGCCGATCGCCCAGGCGGCGCCGGCCGGTGGCGGGCTGCCTTTATACGGCGCGCAAGCGGCGACGATGGGGAACAAGCTTTTCAATCCTGAGATGGCCGCCATCGGCACGTTCCGCGGAGCGGCGGGCTTCGGCGCGTCGCGGCTCTCGCCGGACCCCATACCGGCGTTCGAGATGCAGGAGAGCGAGCTGGCCTTCCAGGCCATCGTCGATCCCTACGCCCGGGCCGACATTTTCCTTAGCTTCAGCGAGCAAGGCGTGAACGTCGAGGAGGGTTACCTGACCTTCAGCGCCCTGCCCGGCGCCTTGCAACTAAAAGCCGGCAAGATGCGCTCCGCCTTTGGAAAGGTCAATACCATGCACTTGCACGTGCTGCCGTGGATCGACCGCCCGATGGTGACGCAGAACCTGGTGGGCGGCGAGGACGGCATCAACGACGCCGGACTGTCGCTGACCCGGACCCTGCCGGCGCCCGGCCAGATCTTCCTGGAAGCCACCGGCCAGATCTTCCGCGGCGATTCCGACGAGCTGTTCAAGTCCTACCACAGGAGCAACGTTTCGCCGCTGGGGCACTTGCGCGCCTATCGGGACATCAGCGAGTCGACCAATCTGGATCTCGGGGTATCCTATGTGCGCGGCCACAACCCGAACGGGCCGAACCTGGTAACCCAGCTCTGGGGCGCGGACGCCACGCTGCGCTGGAAGCCGCTACGGCGGGCGATTTACCATTCGTTCGTCGGACGAACGGAGATTGTCTGGGGCCGGGCGAATCAGCTCGTCGGGACCTCCCGGCCATTCGGCTACTATGTCTCGGGCGAGTATCAGTTGGACCGCCGGTGGCTGGTGGGAGGCCGCTTCGACCAGTCCGACCGGCTGAACAAGGCTTCGCTGCAAGATACGGGCGGCTCGCTGGTGGTGACCTACCGGCCGAGCGAGTTCAGCCAGATTCGTGGCCAGCTTCGCCGCACGCACTACGCGGAGGATGTGACGACGAACGAGTTTCTGTTTCAGTTCATGTTTTCGATCGGCGCTCACGGCGCCCATCCGTTTTAGGGTGTAACCGCGCGGCCGGGAGCCGCCGTCCAGTGGAAAGGGACTGAAAATGAACATTGCGCAAGGTTGGTGGCGGAAGATGGCGGCGGTGCTGCTCCTCGCTGCGGCGGCGACGCCGGCCCGGGCCGCGGGGAAGTTGAACATCGTCGGCTCGACCGAGGACATGGCCGACTTGACACGTCAGGTCGGGGGCGATCGCGTCAACGTGGATGCGATCGCCCGCGGTTATCAGGACGCTCACTTCGTGGAGCCGAAGCCGAGTTTCCTGCTGAAGCTGCAGAAGGCGGACCTACTGGTCGTGGTGGGAAAGCAACTGGAGATCGGCTGGCTGCCGCCGTTGATAAACCAGAGCCGCAATCCCAGGGTTCAGATCGGAGCAGGGGGATATCTCGAGGCCTCGCTGACCTGCGAGATTCTGGAGATCCCCACCACCGAGGTGACCCGCGCCATGGGGGACGTGCACCCGGTGGGCAATCCGCACTACTGGCTCGATCCGGACAACGGGCGCCGCGTCGCCAAAGCAATCCAGGAGAAGCTCGCCTCGATGCAGCCGCAAGATGCGTCGTACTTCGCGCAACGCTACGCCGATTTCGACCGGAAACTGACCGAGGCGGAAAAGCGCTGGGAGGGGCAGATGGCTCCCTATCGCGGCCGCAAGGTGGTGACCTATCACAACTCCTGGCCGAACTTCGCCAAACGGTTCGGCCTTGATGTCGTAGGCTACGTGGAGCCCAAGCCGGGGATTCCTCCCACCCCGAGCCACACCCTGCAATTGATCGGCTTCATGAAGCAGCAGGGGATCAAGTTGGTCCTGGTCGAACCGTATTTCGATCTCCGCACGCCCGAGTCGATCGCTCGCCAGACCGGGGGCCAGGTGGTGGTCTTAATGCCCTCGGTGGGAGGGGTGAAGGAGATCAAGGATTATTTCGGACTGTTTGATTACGATATCAATCTGCTGACCAGCGTGTTGGCTAAGCTCAAGTAGGGGGCGTCATGGATATGCTCGTTTTTCTGGCGGCGCCGTTCGTCGCCAGCCTCATATTGACCGGAATTCACGCCTATCTGGGCGTTCACGTGGTGGAACGAGGCGTGATTTTCGTGGATCTGGCCCTGGCTCAGATCGCGGCGCTGGGCACCACGATCGCCGTGCTGGGCGGGATAGATCCACACGGCCGGGGCTCCTACTGGGTGAGCCTGGCCTTCACTTTCATCGGAGCGGCCGTCTTCTCGACGATTCGCGGGCACCGCGCCCGCATTCCACAGGAAGCGATCATCGGCATTTCTTACGCCGTAGCCTCGGCGGCGGCCATCCTGGCCATGAGCAAGTCGGTCGAGCAGACGGAGCATCTCAAGGAGATGCTGGTCGGCAACATCCTTACCGTCTCGTGGCCGGAGGTGGGCAAAACCGCTGCGCTCTACGGCGCCGTCGGCCTGTTTCACTACCTGTTCCGGCGCAAGTTCCTGCTCATCTCGATGAACCCGAGAGAAGCGGAGGCGCAGGGCATCTCAGTGCGCTTCTGGGACTTTCTGTTTTATGCTTCGTTCGGCTTCGTGGTCACTTCTTCGGTGGCCATCGCCGGCGTCCTGCTGGTCTTTTGCTACCTGATCGTGCCGTCGGTGGCGGCGATGCTGTACGCCGAGCGGATCGGCCCGCGGCTGGCGATCGGCTGGACCATGGGGACGCTGGTCTCTTTCTTGGGCTGCGTCCTGTCGGTGGAGATCGATCTGCCGACGGGCGCCACCATGGTCTGCACGTTCGGAATCGTGCTGATTCTGATGGCGGCTTTCCGGGGGATGGTGAGGCGAACGGTGGGGGCGCCGAACGGGGTCGACGCCAAAGCGGCGGTCGTGGCCGGCGAGCCGCAGAGCCGCTGAACCGGATGCCGGGTCGGAGTCCTTCCAGATCTCCCATGATGCCCGAGATGAGCGGCCCCCATCTGGCCCAGCAGGTCTCCGGAAGCCGCCCGGAGACGAAAGTGCTCTATGTTTCCGGCTACACCGAGCAGGCCACCGTGCAGCAGGGACTGCTGGCGCCGGGGACGGCCTTTCTCCAGAAGCCCTTCACGCCGGGTGCTCTGGGCTCAAAGATCCGCGAGGTACTGGAGTCGTAGCGCATCCCTGCCGGTCCGGGGCTACAACTGGTCTCCAGGCCGCGACCGCCAAGGAGCGGGTTCGGGTTTTCCGGCAGCCGTGGCCCGCCGTTCTGTCGCGCGCCTGCGCGAAACGTGATAAGTTGACAATCGGATCAAGGGTGAACCATGCGCCGCAGAGATTTTCTCGCGCTCACCGCCACGGCGGCCGGCAGCCTTGCCGCCCAGGGCCGCAACGGCGGCTGGAAGGTCGGCATGTGCTGCTGGAACATGCGGGACTTCGAGCCGAGCGTGTTCGAGACGGCCGCCCGGATCGGTTTGGACGGCGTCCAGTTGGGAATCGCCAACACGGATCAGCAGACGCTGAAGCTGCGGCGGCCCGAAGTGCAGCGGGAGTATGTGGCGGCAGCGAAGAAGGCGGGCGTGGCCCTGCTGGGAACGGCCTGCCAGTACCGCCGGCCGCTGAAATCCGAGCCGGTCGCCGCCGTCATTCTCAACGACTGGATCGAGGTGACCCGCGCCCTGGGCGGCCGGGTCATCCTGGTACCCTTTTTCGGCAAGCCGAATATTGCCGACGTCAACGTCAAGGAAGAGTTCGACCGGCTGGTCGCCGTGCTGCGGGAGCTGGGGCCGCGGGCGGAGAAGGCCGGAGTGATCCTGGGCCTGGAGAACACGCTGAGCGCCGCCGACAACCGCAAGATCCTCGACGCGGTGGATTCGCCGGCCGTCCAGATCTACTACGATGTCGGCAATTCCACCAACAACGGCTATCGGGTGATCGAGGAGATCCGCGCCCTGGGCAAGGAGCGGATCTGCGAGTTCCACATCAAGGACGGCCGCCACCTGCTCGGCCAGGGCAGCATCGACATGCCGGCCGTTGCCCAGGCCATCCACGACATCGGCTATAAGGACTGGCTGGTGCTGGAGACTTCGAGCCCCAGCGACCTGGTGGCCGACACCCGGACCAACCTGGAATACGTGCGGAAGGTTTTCGTGGGATGACCCTCCGGAAAAGCCGGAGGTCTACCCCGCCTTGGCCCGAATGTTGACCCAGGTGTGCACGTGCGGGGAGCCGCGGAAATACCAGACCATGGTCGGGCTCTCGAGCTGCCAGACGTCCCACACACCGTCATTGCCGATATCCAGGTTCTTGTAGTAGGACATGCAAAGCGACGTCACGCCGCCGTTGGCCTGGATGTATTTCATCGCTTCGTCGGAGTCCTTCCGGCGGAAGGGCAATAGCAGGTCGGCCAGCACCCGCTCCACCAGCTTCCGCTGATCCCGCGACATGTCGGCCACCGGAAGGCCGGCCAGCGGCTCTCCCGGTTTTTTGAGGGCGACCGTTGCGGTGGCCTTCTCCTCGCGTGGATCGCCGAGCAGAGCGATCGCCCGCTGCTTGCCGTCGAGCGCCTGGAACACCTCGTTGGCGCGCTTGGCCTGGTACCAGTACACGTTGCCGGCGTGGTCCGGTTTTTCGTTGAAGCTCTGCGAGGCGTGGCCGTAAAAGATCGGCCCGCCGAAGGCCACGCCGTCCACCGAGTCGCCGTCGCAGCGGATGGTGCAATGCCGGCCGGTGAGCACGAACTCGAAGGCGCCGGCGCCGGGCTCGCCGAAAAGCGCGATCGAGTAGTTGCCGATGCCCCCGCCGTCTTCCTTGATGTGGTAGATCAACTGGTCCAGGAACTCGGGGTTGTGCAGCCCGCGGAAGATCTCGGCGATCATCGCTTGCTGGTCGGGGTTGAAGAACTCGCCGATCTTCTGCGGCGTGATGTGCCAGTTGGCATCCACCTTGGAGCGCAGCGGGTGATCGAACGCGAACGCCACCGCCTTTTTTTGCTCCGGCGAGAGGCTGTTATAGAGAGTGGCGACCAGGGTCTCTGACGGCCCGGTGAATCGGGCCGCGGCGGCGGCTCCGGCCAGGGCCACGGTTCCCAGGGCCGTAGTCTTCAGGAAGTTTCTGCGATCGACGGCTCCGCAATCGGGACATTGCATGGCTTGGACCCTCCTGGAGGGCTGTTATCTCACGGCGGGAGGGGCCAAGTCAAGGTAAGGGAATCCAAAAGACGCCGCTAAGGCGATCGTCCGATGTCGCCCGGCGAGCGGCTTGTGGGACAGTGCTAACAGATGATCGGCACAATCCTGGTCGTGGATGACGATCCAACGGTTCGGCTGCTGCTCGAAAACTTCCTGGGAGCCGAGGAGTATAACGTGGTTACGGCCCACGACGGCCAGACCGCGCTCGAGCAGTTGTCCCAAATCCAGCCGGACCTGGTTCTGCTGGACGTAATGATGCCGAATCCCGACGGCTTCGAGGTCTGCCGGCAAATGAAGTACAATCCCGACACCCGGCTGACTCCGGTGGTACTGGTCACGGGCCTGTCGGAATCGAGCGACCGCGTGCGGGGCCTGGAGGCCGGCGCCGACGACTTTCTGAACAAGCCGGTCGATCGCAGCGAGCTGCTGGCGCGGGTGCGCTCTCTGCTAAGCCGCAAGGCCTACACCGATGAGCTGGAGCAGGCCGAATCGATCCTGTTCACGCTGGCTCTTACCATCGAGGGCAAAGACCCGTATACGCAGGGCCATTGTGAGCGTCTGTCGGAGTATTCCGCGAAGCTGGGCCGGCGCCTGGGCCTACCCGAAGAGCAGATCACCGCTTTGCGCCGCGCCGGCATCGTGCACGACATCGGAAAGATCGCCGTCCCTGACGCCATTCTGCTCAAGCCGGCCCGGCTGACGGCGGATGAATGGCAGATCATGCGGCAGCACCCGGTGGTCGGAGAGAGGATCTGCGCGCCGCTGAAATCCTTCCGGCTGGTGCTTCCCATCATCCGCCACCATCACGAGAAGCTGGACGGCTCCGGTTACCCGGACGGGTTGAAGGGCGACCAGATCCCCCTCACCGCCCGGATCCTGCAACTGGCGGACGTCTATGACGGCCTGCGGACCGAGCGTCCCTACAAGGGCCCCCAATCCCACGACGACGCCTTGCAAGAAATGCAGAAAGAGGTCGAGAGGGGCTGGTGGGACCCTTCCCTGTTCCAAGAGCTCCTGCAGATGTTTGCCGCCCTCCCCTACGCGGAACCCTCTCCGCAGCCGGGGACCCTCCTGGGCCTGAAACCCTCATAATGTTCCGCTGCCAGTTCGCCGATTGGAGCACAAGAAGGCGGGACTGCCTGGCCCCGGCTTCCAGGAAGGTGCGCCCACTTGCATGCCGCCAATGCGGCCGGAAACCTCACGGCTCGCAGCACGATTCGCATCGCCCTAGCCGACGCCCATACTCTGTTCCGGGCCGGCCTGAGAAAGCTTCTAGCCGTCGAAGAGGATTTTGAAGTCGTGGCCGAAGCCGGCGCCGGCCCCGAGATCCTCCCCCTTCTCGAGCACTATCGTCCCGACTTGTTGCTTCTGGATCTGAACTTGCCCGGAAACACCACCCGGGAGGTGCTTCGTCAAGTTCAAGCGGCAGGCGAGCCACCCGGCGCCTATCCGACCCGCATCCTGGTTCTCACCGCCTCCGAGAACGAAGAGGACCTGGCGCAGGCCATGAAGCTCGGCGCCTCCGGGGTGGTGTTGAAGACCACCGACACCGATTTGCTGATGCAGGCGATCCGGAAGGTCTCGAGCGGCGAAATCTGGCTCGATGGTAAGATCACTGCCAACGTCATCAAGAACCTCGCCGACACCCGCTTGCACGGCCAGCGCGGGCATGAGGACGCGGGTGGTCTCACGCCCCGCGAGCGCGAGATCGCCGCTCTGGTTGGCCAGGGCTACAAGTATCGTGAAATCGCCGAGATGCTCTCCATCAGTGAGCAGACCGTGAAGAACCATCTGCGCAACATGTTTCACAAGCTGGGCGTCTCGGACCGGCTGCAACTCGCCCTCTACGCCATTCACCACAATCTTTAAGCCGTCAGGCCCTTCTTTAAGCCGCCGGGCCCTTAAGCCGGAATGACCTTAAGCCGGATTGACCTTTGGCCGATAAGAGCTCCCATGAAGCACCAGACTTTGACCATCCTCGTGGTTGACGACGATCCGGCCGACCAGTTCCTGGTCCAGGAAGCCATGAAGGTGGCCAACTTGAATTACAACCTGCGGCTGGTTTCGGACGGCGATGAGGCCCTCGACTATCTGTTCGGGCGCGGCCGCTACGGCAATCGCTTCCGGTCCCCGCGGCCCGACCTCATCTTGCTCGATCTCAACATGCCGCGCTTCAGCGGCCGCCAAGTGGCCCGGGCCATCAAGGGCAATCCCTACTTGAAGAAGATTCCGATCGTCGTGCTCACCACCAGCGGCCAGGAAGAAGACGTGGAGGAGCTTTATGGGATCGGCGTCAACTCCTACATACAGAAGCCCGCCAACTTCGACGAGTTCACCGCCGCCCTGCGCGACCTCAGCAGCTACTGGCTGGAACGGGCGAGGCTGCCGCCGCAGAAGAATTGGTGATTTGTTGATTTAGTGATTTGTCGATTCAAAACCCACTGCATCTGAAGCCCACTTCCTGCGAAAACCCACTTCCTCTCGGGTCCGGGTTTTCAATCAACAAATCAACCAGTCACTAAATCAACAATCCCTTTGTGACCGTTTCCAGGAATTCCCTCGCCCGCCGCGCCAGGCTATCGAGATCCTCCGCCGTTTTCGGCCTCGGCAGCAGGGGCTCGAAAATGTTTTCGCAAAGCAACGGCATCTCGCGGCCGGTGTGGGCCACCGGGGCCAGCAGCTTGTAATGGTCGATCTCGCCTAAGCCGGGCCCGCAGTCTTCGTTCTTGGGAGTGACCCGGTGGTCCTTGATCGTGAAGGCGACGATGTCGCGGTAGCAGGTCTGGATGTCGGCGAGCGGATCGAGCCTTTCGTAATCGAGAACATTGCCGGCGTCATAGCAGATCTTCAGGCCCGGCTCCGCGACGTCGGCCAGGATCCTCGCGCATTTTTCGCCGGTGGCCGTGTTGCCGCCATGGGGCTTGATGACCAGGGTGACGCCGGCCGCCTGGGCGCGCGGGGCCAGTTGCTTCAGGTTCGAGATCCAGATGTCGTACTGGCCGGGTTTCGTGCTGCCGAAGGTGAGCAGGTAAGGGATGCGGGCGGCGGCAGCCTGCTCGATACGTCGCAAGTGGCCGGTTACGGAATTCGGCGCATCGACGCTGATCCGCGAGAACATCAGCAGCGGCGTGAGGCCGGAGCTGCGGGCGCGCTCGGCTACCCGGGCAGCTTCGGCCGGTGTGGCGTCCAGCGCCGGCACGATCACCTGGGCATGCTCGGTCCCGTAGCCCACGTACCGGCAGCCCGACCGGGCGATCTCTTCAAAAGCCCGCTCGATCGGGAACGCCCGGTACGGCAGCGTCAGGCAACCGATCTGAAAGCGAGTCGGCTGTTGGGCCAGCGCGGGCAGGCACAGCGAGGACGCCAGAAAGCTGCGACGCGTTACTGCCATTCCCAGAGGCATAGCAGGTCAGCTTAGCACTATTCCTCTCTCCGCGCCCCCGGGGTCTCCTTGGCTGCCGGCTTACTTGACTTGCATGTCCTCGATGAACTTGACCAAGTTGGCCACCCGCAGCTCGCCGAGGCTTTTGTTGGAGCCCACGCTGTCAAAGATGGGGCCCCACACCGGCATCTCCGAAGTGCCGTGAGCCGTGACGCTGGCGCCGCCGATAATCGACTGCCGCACGCGATACACCGGATACTTGCCGCCTTCCGCGGCCGCAAGCCGGGTCAGATCGGCCGGCATCTTCTTCAGCGCCGCTGCCGCCGGGCCGTCTCCCTTCCCTTCTTTGCCATGACAAACGGCGCAGTAGCTCGTGTACAGCTCTCGGCCGAGAACCATGTGGCTTTCACCGGTGCGAATCGGGACGACTTTGATTCTTTTCGGCGTGTCTTGCGAAAGCGCCGGACCGCCGCAGAGGACCAAGAGGCCCGCCATCGCCAATAGAGCGAATAAACTTTTGCGAACCATAGTTTCCTCCTGCCGTGCTTCGCAGCAAGACACGTTCCACACCACAGCGACGCCGCAAGTGGCTCAGCGACTGAGCTCGCCGGGCGCCAGCGGGGCAGCCTGCCGGGGCATTTGCCCCAGGGGACACCCAGGATGCGCCGAAAATCGATATCGGAGTTTCGGGAGCTGACAGAACCTGTTTCCCCGGGAGGTAACAGATCGACACGCGGGACGAAATGACCACTTGAGTGGTCAGATTACTGGTAGGATGGAAGCATGAAGCAAGCCACGCTGCCCGTCACCGAGTTCAAAGCCAAGTGTCTGCGACTGTTGAAGGAGGTCGCGGAGAAAGGTGACACCCTGATTATCACCAAGCGCGGGCGGCCCATAGCCAAAGTGACGCCGATTGCGGCGCCGTGGAAACCCATCTGGGGCAGTTGGAAGGGCCTCGTTAAGATCAAGGGTGATCTTGTGAACTTCCACGACGACTGGGGCCCGGACGACTAAATGCCCGTCGTTCTCTTGGACACTCACATCTTGATCTGGTGGCGAGCCGATCCGGGACGATTGAGCAAGGCTCAAACTGAGACGCTGAAGGAACTCGAGAAGCGCCGCCAGGCTGCGGCCATCAGCGCCGTCACCCTACGGGAGTTGGCCAAGGCCGGAGAGAGGGGCCGTTTGGAGATCGGATGTCCTTGGGACATGTGGCTTGAGGAGATTGAGGCGGATCCAGCCTTCGACATCCTTCCGCTAACCGCCCGGATCGCCGCCCGGAGCGTCCGGCTCGGAGAAGACTTTCCCAAAGATCCCTTCGATCAAATCATCGTCGCCACGGCGCTGTGCCATGGCCTGCGCCTCTTGACCGCCGACGAGCGCATCCGGCGGTGGGGCAAAGTTCCGGTGATCTAAACCAAGGTAAACCGACAGGGGTTTCGCACAGTAACTTTATCTCCTGACAGCTCAGGCCGTTAGGGGGAAATTCGCACGGGAGCATTTTCGCATTTGCTTTCCGGCGGGGCTGGGTGTATAATCTTACAGTTATATGAAAGAAAGTAGCCCGCGAAAGATCTCCACGCTGGCCCTGCAACAGCGGCGGCAAGGTCTGGTGCGGCTCCTGCCCCGCCTGGAGGAGACCCTGCGTGGATCTCTGATGGAGCGCCACCTGACCTGTGGAAACCCCGCCTGCAAGTGCGCCCGTGGGGAGCGTCACGGCCCCGTCTGGTACCTGAGCGTGACCCTGGGCCCCGGCCGCACGACCGGCGGGGTGGTGACCCCGGAGCAACTGGAGCGGGTGCGTGGCTGGATCGCCAACTACCAAAAGGTCAAGCAACACCTGGAGCAGATTTCCGAGATCAACCGCGAACTGCTGCGGCGGGAGCGACAGAAGAAGAAGAAGAAGAAGAAGTAGCTTTCGCCGAGGATGGAGCCAAGCATGTGGTCGTACCGTTGTTCTTACAGTTAATAGAATGAAAGAAGACGGCCCCAGCCACTCCCTGCTTTCCTTTACCCGTTACCTGAACCAGGTCTTTCACTTTGGGGAAGCCGCCCAGCGGCTCCGGGACGCCCGCCACGGCCCCGATTTCCCTCCCGCCGCCGTCTTTGGGGCCGTCTTCTATGGGTTCGTCTTTCGTCTCTCCAGCTTTAAACAACTGGAAGCCGACCTGGCCCAGGCCGACCTACAGCGCTTCCTGGGCGTGGAACAACCCTTCCGGGATGACACCTTCCGCTATAGCCTGTGCGGCTTCGAGCTGGAGCCGCTGGAGCAGATGCTGGTGGACATCAACCGCCGGCTCAAGCGCAGCAAGGCCTTCGACCCCGGCCGCGTGCAGGGTCGTATCGTGGCCGCCCTGGATGGCATCGAGGTCCTGTCCAGCTACAGCCGCTGCTGTGACTCTTGCCTGCAGCGTCGCGTCACCTCTCGCGACGCCGAAGGCCAGCCGGTGGAACGCCTCCAGTACTACCACCGCGCCGTGGCTTGTCAGATCGTCAACGCCCCGGTCAAGTCCATCCTGGCGGTGGAATGGCTGCAGCCCGGGGAAGGCGAGGACACGGCGGCCTTACGATTGCTGCGTCGCCTGCCCCAGCTCTACGGCAGCCGCTTCTTCGACATCCTGCTGTTAGATTCCCTCTACCCCCAAGCTCCGGTGCTGAAACTGGCCCAACAGATCGGCTGGGATCTAGTCATTACGCTGAAGCAAGAAAACCGCGATCTGTACCAATCGGCCATGCGCTTGTTTGACAGCCGGCCTCCCGAGGAGGAGTTCACCGAACAACTGCCCGGCAAAAGCTATCAGGTGCGCCTTTGGGAGACCCACGGGCTGCCTTTTACCGACGACTATCCGCAACCGGTGCGGGTCCTATGGTCCCAGGAGAAGCTCACCCAAAATCACTACCGGCAAAAGCAACTGCGACCGGAAACCACCCACCAGAAATGGGTGTGGATAACCACCTTGGACGCCAAAGTCTTCCGCGCCCCGGTGGTGCGCCGACTCGGGCATGACCGCTGGAAGCAGGAAAACAACGGCTGGAACGATCTGACGCAGAATTGGGCCCTCAAACATGGCTTTGTGCATGCCTGTAAGCACCGCCCGCGACAGCCAGCGCCGGATGGCACCGCGCAGCCGGTCCCCAATCGCGGCTTGGCCGCCGTCACCCTGATTCGCTGCTTGGCTTTTGTGCTCTGTGCGGCCTTCACGCTGCGGCATTCCAAACTCGTGCGGCGTTATCATCTGAGCCTGCGGGAAGTGGCTCGCCAACTGTACCGTTCTCTGTGGCAGCAGCCCCCCATTCGCGCGCCCGCTTGATCTCCCCGCTGGAACCAAACCCTCTCTCTGTTTGCGCCCGCCGGGGGGTGTTTCCCGCCCGTGTTCTCTGGCGGGTCTGCTCCGGTGTCTGACCTCCGATTCGAAGCCGGTTTCTAGTCCCCAAGCAGCCCCGCGAATCTCCTCCGGCAAGAGCCAGACGCCAACCTCTTCATTTCTACGCACCTAATGGAGTCTCGGAGTGCCTTGTGCGAAGTTCCTGGTCACCGGCCCCAGGGCCTTGACTCCCGGGTCCCGCGGAACCTAAACTCAAGCACAGCGTTCAGGAGCGCTTGACCTCATATGAGCTGGATCACCAGGAAAGAACGTTTCGTCCGTCTGAAGCATTTGCGGCTTCTGCTGGCGCTGCCCCTGGCGGCGAGCACGGTCCGCATCTACGTGACGAACAGCGCCGGGGACAACATCCACGTTATCGACCCCGCAACCAACAAGGTCGAGAGCGAGTTGAGAGTCTCCGACGCTCCTCATGGAATCGCCTTCTCTCCCGACCGAAGCCGCATCTACGTCAGCAGTGAAGCCGATGACGTGCTGGACGTGGTGGATCGAAAGACCTCCCAGATCATCCGCCGGGTTCCCCTGAGCGGCCGGCCGAATAACGTGGCGATCACCCGGGATGGGCGGCGGCTCTATGTCTGTATACGCAGCGGGTCCTGGCTGGATATCGTGGACACAACCTCCCTGGAAAAGGTCAAGAGCGTCCCGGTTGGAAACGGGCCGCACAACGTCTACTTGACGCCGGACGGCAAGCATATCGTCGCCGGGGCGATCTCCGGGAAGAGTTTGACGTTCGTGGATGTCAGCACCGAGCAACCGGTCTTCCAGGTGCCGTTCGAGGCCGCGGTGCGCCCCGTCGCGATCGAGGCCGGCCCCGACGGCGCAACCCGCCGGCTGTTCGTGCAGCTTTCCGATCTTCACGGGTTCGTGGTTGTGGATTTTGCGTCGCGCAAGGTCGTGGACAAAATTCAGCTTCCTGCGGCGCCGTCCGGGGCGAAGCCGCAGATTCCCGGGACCCCCTCCCACGGCATCGGCGTCGCCCCGGACGGCAAGACCCTTTGGGTAAACAGCGCGCTGAACAGCGCCGTTTACGTCTACTCGCTCCCGGACCTGAAGCTCTTGGGATCGGTCGCCGTCGGATTCGTGCCGGATTGGCTCACCTTCACACCGGACAGCAAGCGGGTGTACGTTTCGAACGCCGGGTCAAACTCGGTGTCGGCGGTCGATGTGCAATCCAGGAGGGAGTTGGGCCGCATCCCGGTGGGGCAAGTGCCGAAGCGGCTCACCTCCGTGACCCTGCCCTGAGGCCGTTACCGGGAAGCGCCGCCGGCCCCGCGCACCCACTCGGCCAGCGTCTGCCAGTCAGGGTCGTCCTGGGATTTCCAATGTTTGCCTCCCGAGTGGAAGGGGTCGCCGCCTGCCTCGGGAGCCAGCGGGTGGATGAGAATCCGGCTCTTGAGCGGCTCGCCGGGAGTAACGAGCAGCGAGACCGTCTCAAAGTTGCGGCGAGATTCCTCCTCGGTGAAGGTAGTCCGCCCAGGCGCCAGACGCACGAGAAAGCGGACGTTGTTGGCCGAATGGCACTTGTAGCAGGGAACCAGCCCCGAACGTTTCTTAAGGAAGAGGGGCTCCACGCGGGTCCGGTAAACTTGAAAATCAAGCGGCTGCGCCGCCTTGAGCGGGGGGGGCGCTTGCAGGGCCGCGGCCACTGCCAGAATAGCCAGCACCATAAACACCGGGTCCTTTCCCGTCGTTATTGGATCGAGGTCTCCAGCGACTCTCGACGGTAACACACACCAGGAGGGATGGCAAACCTTGCACCATTTCTTGCACCATTCGGAGTCCCTGGAGCGGCTCCACCAGCTCAAAAACGGAGATTGCGTGCGAAAAAGCGGGCGGGTTATCCTCCGTCCGGTACCGATGCAAGCTCGGCCCTATCGTCCTTGCCACGGTTGTTTTTCAAAACATTGACTTACCCACCAGGACGGCCTAAGATGGGCGGCCAAGGGCGGCCCCTTCCTGATGATCGGCCAGACGCTCGACCACTACCGCATTGAATCGAAGCTCGGCGAAGGCGGCATGGGTGTGGTCTACAAGGCTCGCGACACGCACCTCGACCGCCAAGTGGCGATCAAGGTCCTGCCGCCGGACAAAGTCGCCGATCCTGCCCGCAAGCAGCGCTTCGCGCAGGAGGCCAGGGCGGCCAGCGCTTTGAACCACCCCAACATCGTCACCATCCACGACATCCGCTCCGACCAGGGGAAGGACTTCATCGTGATGGAATACATCGCGGGGAAGACTCTGGAGAAGCGGGTGCTGGGTGCCGGGGGTTGGGGGCTGCGGGAAGTCTTACGGTGCGCGATTCAGATTGCGGAGGCGCTGGCGGCGGCCCACAAGGCCGGCATCCTGCATCGGGACCTGAAGCCTACGAACATCATGCTTACGGACGAGGGCCGCATCAAGGTTCTGGATTTCGGCCTGGCCAAGCTACTCGAGCCGTCGGATTCCTCGGAAGAGGACGTTACCCTCGCCGCCCGGCCGCCGACCCAGGAGGGGACAGTGCTGGGCACCGCCGCCTACATGTCGCCCGAGCAGGCGGAGGGGCGTAAGCTCGACGGGCGCTCCGATATCTTCAGCTTCGGGTCGGTCCTCTACGAGATCGTGACCGGACGGAAGCCGTTTACCGGCGATTCGCGCCTCTCGGTGATGTCGAAGATTCTGAACGAGGACCCACGGCCGCCGAGCGAACTGGCCGCGTCGATTCCTGCGGATCTTGCGAAGATTATCGCGCGCTGCTTGCGCAAGGATCCGGCCCGTCGCTTCCAGAACATGGCGGATGTGAAGGTGGCGCTGGAGGACGTGGAGGAGGAGTCGGCTTCGGGCCAGCAGGCTATCGCGGCTCGCGCTCTCTCACGGTGGCGATGGGCCTGGGCCGCGCTGCTGCCGGTGTTGGCGGGGGTAGGTTACTTCGGGTGGCAGACACGGCGCCCACCGCAGACCGCGGAACCGCTCCGGGCCGTCGCCCTGACCACGTTTCCCGGCGGGGTAGGCTACCCCTCATTTTCCCCCGACGGCAATCACGTGGCGTTCGCGTGGAATGGCCCGAAGCGGGACAATGCCGACATCTACGTACAACAGATCGGCGCCGGCTCTCCTTTGCGGCTGACCACCGACCCGCGCAGCGACGTGAACCCGGTCTGGTCACCAGATGGTCGTTGGATCGCGTTTCTCCGGGGTCAATCGCAAGCCGGCAAGAGCGAGTTGCGGCTAATCCCCCCTCTGGGCGGGCCGGAGCGCAATCTGGCCGAGATCTGGGTGCGCCAGACGTACGTTGTGCCGCCGTACCTTGCCTGGTGTCCGGACAGCAACTGTCTGATTGTCACGGATTCCCCGGGCGAAGGAAAGCCGGATGCCCTGTTCGTGATCTCCCTCGAGACTGGGGAGAAAAGGCAGTTGACCGATCCGCAGCCTCTACTCGGCGATAGCAACCCGGCCGTCTCTCCCGACGGCCGTTCGCTGGTCTTCCGCCGCAACGTTGCCGACACCGCCGGTGAGCTTTGGTGGCTGCCGCTGGGAACGGGCCTGACCGGCGGCGGCGAGCCCAGGCGCCTCACCCCGGCCACGCTGGATGGCAGGCACCCGACGTGGATGCCCGATGGCAAGGAGATTCTCTTTTCCGCGAGGGGAAGCCTGTGGAGGCTGGCCGTCGTGGGCGAAAAACCACGCGAAAGTCCGCCGGCGCGACTCCCCTTCGTGGGCGAGGATGGGTCGATGCCGGTGGTCTCGCGCCCCCAGCCCGGCCGGCCGTCCCGGCTGGTCTATGTTCGCAGCTTCAGAGACACGAATATCTGGCGGGTCGAGACCTCCGCACCCGGTGCGCCAGCCTCGTCTCCACCGGTTGCCGCCATCTCCTCCACGCGAACGGAGTACGACGCCCAGTTTTCCCCCGACGGCCGCCGGGTCGCTTTCGGGTCGAATCGCTCGGGGGAACTTGAGGTCTGGCTGGCCGATCCCGACGGCTCCAACCCCGTACAGCTCACCTCCATGGGTGCTCGAGACTCGGGCACCCCCGCCTGGTCTCCCGACGGCCAGAGGATTGCGTTCGATTCCAATCTCGAAGGCCAAGTGGAGATCTATGTGATCTCCGCTTCGGGCGGCAAGCCTCGTCGCCTCACTTCTCCGCCGGCCAATGGCCTCGTCCCTAGCTTCTCGCGGGACGGCAGGTGGATCTACTTCGGCTCGAACCGAACCGGAGAGTATCAGATTTGGAAGGTCCCAGCGTCTGGAGGAGAAGCCGTCCAGGTCACGCACAACGTCGGGTTCGTGGCCTTCGAGTCGCCGGATGGCGCCTACGTCTACTACACGCAGACTCCGAGCGCGCCGAGTGCCCTGTGGCGCATCGCGACCTCCGGCGGCCAGGCCGTCAAGCTGCTGGAGGGAGTCGTTCAACGAGCCTTCGCGGTGATCGAAAGAGGCATCTACTATATCGACAGGCCCGCGGACGAAGCCCGACTTCAATTCTTCGACTTCGCCACCGGCCGGTCCGCGACCGTGGCTCGTAACCTCGGTCGGGTGTCGTTCGGCCTGTCCGCCTCTCCCGACGGCCGCACGATTCTCTATTCCCGCGTGGACTCCCGCGTCGACGACCTGATGCTGGTGGAAAACTTCCGGTGAGGGTTTAACGTTTGACGTTAAACCATTGCCGTGATCCTGGCACGGTGATTCGGTCCTTCCGCTGCCGCGAGACCGAAAAGATCTCCCCCGCCGGTTCAGCCGGCAGTTTCAGGCCGTCGCCAAGGGGGGCCAAGCGCAAGCTCGATCAACTCGACAGCGCCACATCGCTGCGGGGCCTGGCCGGGCTGCCGGGCAACCGCCTGGAGGCGCTGGCAGGCGATCGGGCCGGGCAGTACAGCATCCGGATCAACGATCAGTGGCGCCTCTACTTCTGTTGGAAGGACGGCGAGGCGCATGACGTGGAGATCGTCGATTACCATTGAAGGAAAGGAGAACAAATGGCCGGCAGGAAATCTAAGAAGATCCCGCCGATTCATCCGGGAGAGACGATCCGCGAGGATGTCCTGAAACCGCTGGGTCTCAGCGTGAACCGGCTGTCGATGGACCTGCACGTGCCGGTAACGCGCATGAACGAGATCGTCAACGGCCGCCGTTCCATCACGGCCGACACGGCGCTGCGCCTGGCGCGATACCTCGGAACCAGCGCCCAGTTCTGGCTCAACCTCCAGGCGAGGTACGACCTGGAAAGAGCGGGGGACCAGCTCGCCACCAGGATCGAAAACGAGGTCCGCCCACGCCAGGCAGCGTAAGTGACCGCCATGCTCGGTCAGACGCTCGACCACTACCGGATCGAATCGAAGCTCGGCGAAGGCGGCATGGGTGTGGTCTACAAAGCTCGCGACACCCACCTGGACCGCCCGGTAGCGATCCAGATCCTGCCGCCTGACAAGGTGGCCGACCCCGTGAGGACTGGCCCCACACACTGACCTCACGTATTTTACGTGTATACTGGAAACGGAGGCGACCGTGAAGCAGAACATCACTCTGGCGCTGGACAGACAGCTATTAAAGCGGGCTCGCGTCTTTGCCGCGCGCCAGGGAGCCAGCATCAGCGCGATGCTTGCCGGCGAGTTGCGCCGCCTCGTGGAGGCGGAGGAAACCTACGACCGCGCCAAGCGGAAAGCGTTGCAGCATCTCCGGGCGCCCTTCCGGTTAGGCGGAACCGGCATCATCGACCGCGAGGCCCTGCATGACCGGCAGAGTCTTCGTTGACTCCAATGTGCTCGTTTACGCCCAGGAGCAGCTCTAAGATGGACGGCGAAAGGCGGCCTCCTTCCCGATGATGAGTCGACTCCTCCATCGTCGACTTGATGCTGTTGGAAAACTTCCGGTGAGGGTACCCAGCACGGGAACCCACCGCCAAATCCAGCTCGCGTTGAAATTCCTGTTATCTTCCGGCTGGCTGATCCGCCAGCCCGGCCAGCGAAGTCGCTAGCAGAAGCACCATCTTTGCGCCCGGGACAATGGAGTTCTCGTCGGCGACCTCGCCGAGCGTGTGGGGTCCTGTGTAATGGGCCACCCCGACGGCGATCGCTGGAATGCCCATGCCGACCGCCACATTTGCATCCGTGGATCCCATGTCGAGCGGATCGCCACCGCCTGCACGGGAAAGGTGGAGATGACGATGAATGTCCAGAGCAGTTTGTACTAATGGATCGGCGCGGCGCATTTCCCGCGGCCGGGCTTTGGAGAAGTCGACGTCTTCGCCTTGCGGCTTCTCCGCACGGAAGCCGACACCTTCCTTCTCCGCGGCTGACTTGGCCACACGAACCACTTCCGATTCCAACCGGTCCTGCGTCGCGCTGTCGAGGGAGCGCAGATCCACCGTAAACCACGCCTCCTGCGGAATCGCATTGAAGACCGTGCCTCCACCCAGGGTTCCGATGTTGACCACGGGCACTTTCATCCCTTGCAAGCCCGGCTCGGCCGGCGGCAGCGGAATTTCATAAACCTTCTGGATCGCAGAGGCCAGGGCCCGCGACGGGGTCGGCTGGCCGCGGCTGAACAGCGTATGCGAGCCAGGCGATGTGTAGGTGAACTTCAGCCGGCTGATGCGCAGCGCGCCGTACCACACATCCCCCAGCCAGATATCGACAGCCACGAACATATCCGGGTGGATGCCGGAATCGGTCAGGAAATGCCGGGCGCCCCGCAGGCGTGTCTCCTCCTGGACGGTCGCTACGAACACCAGTTTGCCTCGCGTCCGGATGCCGGCCTGCTGCAGGGCTCGGAACGCTTCCAGGAGTGCAGCCAAGCCCCCGCTGTCGTCACCGATGCCGGGGCAATACAACTTTCCGCCCTCGCGCCTCACTTTGCGGGGAACCGTCGCCGCGAACACGGTGTCCATGTGCGCCGCGAAGGCAATCACCGGTCCCTCCGGATCGGCGCCGGGCCGCTCGGCGATCACATTGCCGATCTCATCCGTCCGCGCGGCCGTGAATCCCATGTTTGCGAGTTGATCGCGCACATACTTCGCTCGCGCTTGCTCACCGCCCGACGCAGCGGGGATTTCCGCCAGCCGGATCCAGTCCTGAATCAACTGCTCCTGACGCCCCTCGATGGACTGCAATGCGGAAGCGACGCGGGCATCGGACGCGATAGATGGTAGAAACTTTGTCGGGTAGATGGTCTGCGCGCACAACACCGGCAATAGAAAGACCCAGCCGAAAAGAGCGGCGCCAAATCCGGGGGCCCCGATCGGACGGATCAAACTTCCGGTTGGACAATGAGTGCGCACAGCAGGTTCCTCCTGGATTGTGAGTTGAAACCAACTGCTCAGTGATCTTAATCGAAATGGCCGTGTTTCGTGGTTAGAGCCCCGAAACGACCTTGCCGTCCAGCCTTTGATGCAATCCACTCCACGAGCAGGAATTAATCATAGCCCCTGGAGCCATTGCATTGCAGCGCCCTTCCACTTGCTGGCTCGGTCCCGACCCAGTTCAAGCTGGGACGTCTTACGGGCCTTTATCGGAAGTTCTCGATCATCATGATGTCGCTTTCTTCGCGGTCGCGCTGGACGTAGACGATCCAACGGTCATCGGGGGCGACAGCCAGGTTCGTGCCGCCGCCGGGACCCACCGCCGCCTGTTTGCCGAACCTGACGATCTCCGTGAGCTTCCCGGTATCGAAGTTGTAGTATTCGATGCTGGCACTTTCGGATGGCGTCGCGTTTTTTAACAGGTAAATGCCAGTTCGAGTTATGGCCCACCGTCCCACGGAGCCCTGGTCGAGCACCCGTACTTCGTCGCCCCCATCTGCCGGTATCCGATAAATGCCGGGTGGGTCGGCAGCGAGAAAGCGTTTCGAGTAGTAAATGAACTTTCCATCGACGGACTCGTAGACATCGTGACCGCCGTTTTTCGTGACCTGAATCGCGGCACCGCCATCCGAGGGCATTTTCCAAATCTGGTCGGTTCCGGTGCGGTTCGAACCGAAGTAGATCCAGCGGCCGTCACCGGACCAGTTCGGCCGGAACTCGTTGGACTTCTCGAAGGTCAGACGGCGCGGCGCGCCGCCTTCCGCACTGATGGTGTAAATGTCGGACTGGCCGTCCTGATTTACGTCGAACGCGATGCGCTGGCCCTCCGGAGACCAGCGGGGGCTGCCGAGGTACGTGCCCAGGGACGTCACCTGCACCGGGCGGGAGCCATCGCTCTCGCAGACCCAGACCTCATTATTGCCGGAGCGGCCGGAAACGAACGCGATCCGCTTGCCGTCTGGTGAGACTTGGGGCGCGCCATCGGGTCGCGAGGAGGCGATGAGCTGAACAGGCGAGGCGGCACGGGCCGTGGCGTCTTTGGCGCGCACCGCCGGTCCTGGAACCCGCCAGATGTTTGTATCGGAAGAGTACTGCACATAGGCTAGCCGGTAGCTTCCTGCCGCGCCTCCTTTGGATACTGATGGCGAGTCGACGCGATCGCCTTCCACCGCTATGCGCTGGGGCTCACCCGGGCCGCCCTCTGCGGAAACTCTCCAGAGCCTGCTCGATCCTCCGCTTGGCGCGGCGGCAAAGACAAGGCTCCGGCCGTCCGGGATCCAGTCGTGTGCGCTTACGTTCATATTTTCAGGGGTGAGGCGCCGCGGCTCTCCGGCGGGAGCGGCGGCAGCCGTCAGGGGCATCAGATAGAGGGCGGCTGTGACGACGCTCTGGAATCGCGCAAACACCAGGCTACGGCCATCCGGAGAGAACGCGGGCCCAAGATCCGATAAGTATCCTTCGGGAGTGGAAGTGAGCCTGCGCTTCTCGCCCGTGTCGGTGGAAAGTACGAAGATTCCAGACTGTTGCCCCGGCGCGGGACGCTGGTCGAAAGCAATGAGCTTGCCGTCGGGAGACCACGAAAGTTTGCTCGCTGGCACCTCGGCCAGTTTGCGTTCAGGGCCGCCCAGGGCCGGGATCACGTAAATGCCGCTGCTGTTTTGGGAGCTCCTGATGAAGGCCAGCCGCCGGCCGTCGGGCGCCCACGCCGGAGCCGCATCCACGGCCGGATCAGTAGTGAGCCGCAGCGGCGTGCCGCCGTCGATCAGCTTCACGTAGATGTCCCAGTTGTCCTGCTTCTCGCCGCGCCAAATGAAAGCTACCTGATTGCCGTCAGGAGAAAGGGCCGGCTCGAGCTCCAGGCCCGCGAAGCTGGTGAGAGGAACAATGCGGAGAGGGGCCTCCAGTTCGGGCGCTGAACGGCGAAGGAACCAGCGGGCGGCGACGCCGCCGATCGCGAGCAGCAGAACCGCGGCGACAATCCAACGATTGCGTTTGTGGCGTTCCGACGCAGGCTGGGGGCGCGCGATAGTGCTGCCAGACCCCGATTCTTCCTTAAGCTCTTCGAGCGCGACCTTCAGATCGTCCATATGCTGAAAGCGGCGGGCGGGATCTTTGCGCAGGCAACGCACGATGACTCGTTCAAGCTCGGGCGGGATGCCCGAGGCGACCTCGCTGGCGGGTTTGGGCTCGTCGCGGGTGATGGCAGTGAGGGTCGAGAACTTCGTTTCGCCCTGAAACGGCCGGCGGCCCGTAACCATCTCATAGAGCACGGAGCCGAACGAAAAGATGTCGCTACGGGCATCGACCTTCTTGCCTTCGGCCTGCTCGGGAGACATATAGGCGACGGTGCCGAGGATGGCGCCTTCTTCGGTGCGGGGGCTGCGGTCCAGGGTTACTGCAGCGCCGTCGTCATCGGAGCTTTCCGCGAGCTTGGCGAGGCCAAAGTCGAGGACCTTTACGTGGCCGTCATCCGTGACCATGATGTTGGCAGGTTTGAGGTCCCGGTGGACGATGCCGGCAGAGTGAGCTTTCGCGAGCGCGTCGGCGATCTGGACGGAGTATTTCAACGTCTCGGTGAGGCTCAGGCCCCTGCGGCTGATAAGCGGCTCGAGCGTTTTGCCGGGCACGAACTCCATGGCGATGAAGTCGATGGCGTTCGCGGAATCGATGTCGTAAATGTGCAGGATGTTAGGGTGGTTGAGGGCCGAGGCGGCTTTCGCTTCTTGGACAAAGCGGGCCTTGCGGTCGGGCCGCGAGACGGCTTCCGCTGAGAGGACCTTGATGGCGACAGGTCGGTCAAGGTGTGTATCAAGGGCGCGATAGACAACACCCATACCGCCTTCACCGAGCTTCGACTCGATGCGGTAGTGGCCCAATGTTTGGCCGATCATTTGGCGTTGACTCAGATGGCCCCGCTAAGGATTATGGCAGGTGTTGCATTCGTTTAGCGCAGCGGTCTCGTCGTGGCAAGCCATGCACGCGGCCATGGTGATTGGTTTCTCTTGCGTCATTACTTCCCGCTCGGCGACCGGACCATGGCACGTCTCGCAGGCGCCCTTCTTCATGTGAACCTTATGCGAGAACCAGACGTACGCCGGCAGCCGGTAAACGCGTACCCAAGGCACCGGCTTCTTGTCTTTCACAAACTCCGCCAGCTTCTGGATGTGCGGGCTATCTTTCTTGATGGATGTGTGGCAGCCCATGCAGAGCGATTCGGAAGGGAAAGTCGCCATCTCACCGTTTCCAGGCATTGTATGGCAGCCATTGCACTTCAGCCCCAGTCCGACGTGCGTCTTGTGACTGTAGGGAAGTGGTTGCTCGACCGCGAAAAGGCGCACGCTCAGCAGAACGGCAGCACCGGCGCTAAGGCAACGTAAACGCAACGTAGGCGTCCCCCGAGTCCGTGCCCATCTTTCCGCCGCCGCCTGCGGCGATGACCACATACTGTTTCCCGTTGACCGAGTAAGTCGAGGGCGTGGCGAAACCGCCGTACTCCAGCGCCGTTTCCCACAGCGTCTCGCCGTTGCTGCTGTTGATCGCGTGGAACTTGAGGTCCTTTGTGGCTCCGATGAAGATGACTCCCCCGGCAGTCACGATCGAGCCGCCGTAGAGTTCCGTTCCGGTCTTAGGCACACCGCGCGCCGTCAATTCAGGATGCTCTCCAAGCGGGACCTGCCAAGCGATGGTCCCGCCGTTCAGGTCGATCGCGGTCAATTGGCCCCAGGGCGGTTTCACGCCCGGGTAGCCGTCGGCGTCACGTATCTTGGTGTAGCCCTGATGGCCGTACGGATACGAGGCGTTTTTCGGAGCGTCTACGATTTTCATGATGGAGGGCAAATTCTGGGAGCTGACGAAAAGCCGGCCGGAACCCGGCTCGAAAGAGCCGCCGCCCCAGAGCCCGCCGCCGAGCGTTCCCGGGGTGGCGATCGTGCCCTGCCGGCTGGGTGGTGTATAGAGGGCTCCGAAGCGCATGTCCGCTACGAGCTTGGATATGTACTCATGCGCCGCCGGGGAGATGTCCGTCGGTTCAAAGCGCTGGGGTGCAAATGCCGGCGGCTTTAGGGGAACAGGCTGGGTGGGGGAGGCCTTCTCGCCGGGGATGTCGGACGCCGGCACCGGCCGCTCCTCAATCGGGAAAAGCGGCTGGCCGGTCTCGCGATCGAAAACGAATGCAAATCCCTGCTTGGTGATCTGGACAACAGCGTCCTTTCCCCGAGCTCGCGCGAGCATGGGCGCCGTCGGCATATCGTAATCCCAAAGGTCGTGATGCACGATCTGATAGTGCCAGCGGCGCTTGCCGGTGGCGGCGTCGAGTGCGATCACGCAGTTGGCAAAGAGGTTTTGTCCGAGCCGCTGTCCTCCGTAGAAATCGAATGTCGCCGATCCGGTCCCCGCGAAGACCAGGCCTCGTTTTTCATCCACGCTGAAACCGCCCCATTCATTCGCGCTGCCCGCCGTCTTCAACGAATCGCCCTCCCAGGTGTCATGACCGAACTCCCCGGGCTGCGGGAGCGTGTGGAAGATCCACTCCCGCTTGCCGGTGCGCACGTTGAAGGCGCGAATATGTCCCGGCGACGCCGGCCGGGGACCTTCTCCGTTGGTCGAGCCGACGATGATCAGGTCTTTGTAGATGGCTCCTGGAGAGCTCGGTGCGCCGAGGTCCGCGAAGACCTGGCCGTTCATTTCCTTGGTCAGATCCACGCTGCCGTTGGCGCCGAATGTGGGAATCAATTTGCCGGTCTTGGCGTTCAGGGCGTAGAGGCGCTTGCCGGCGGCAAGAAGAATGCGCCGGTCGGTCTTGTTGGCGTCCTCCCAGTAAGCGACGCCGCGATTGACTTCCCGGGGGCGCTCGTCGGCGCCCTCGAACGGATCGAAGCGCCAAATTTCCTTTCCGGTGACCGCGTCCACGGCAATGGCCTTCAGCATCGGTGACGTCACATACATCACGCCGCCAATGACGATCGGCGTGCATTCGATGGTGGTCCGGCCGCGGTCTCCTTTGTCTCCCGAGTGGTAGGTCCAGGCGAGTTTGAGTTTGGCGACGTTGGACCGGCTGATCTGGGTGAGCGGAGAGTAGTGCGTATCGCCCTGGTCACCGGCCCAGTAGCGCCATTCGGCTTGTGCGCCCGCCGCCAGCAACAGTGCGGTGATACAGAGGAGCAAATGTGACATACACGTCCCTTGTTGTTGAAGTGGCCCGCCGCGCCCCCTCGAGATCGGGTTGAGCAGCAGCTTTCTCCGCGCCCGTCGGACGATCGGACCAGCCGCGCTGTGGTGGCTCAGCGGATGCCTCCACCAGTTTACCCGCATTGTGAATGGAAGCGCACGAGGATCGTTCCAGCAAGGCGGCTGTCGAGGCTCCTTTCACCGCCGAGACGCGGAGCACGCAGAGGCTGGAAACAAAGGGTTGCCTCAGCGCTCTCGGCGTCTCCGCGGTGAATCCAATCGGTTTTCTTCCTTCGCGCCGTCGGCCGTAG
>JBGOUJ010000015.1:0-31099 GCA_041477005.1 Terriglobia bacterium
GCTGATTGTTGAGCAAAGCCGCGGTGAACGCCGCCAGGTAATGGCACTTCAAATAGGCGCTGGCGTAGGCCAGCAGCGCGAAACTCGCCGCGTGCGATTCGGGGAAGCCGTAGAGCGCGAAAGCGGCGATCGACTGCACGATGGCGTCTTGCGCGGCGCCGGTGATGCCGTTGCGCTCCATGCCCGCCCGCAGCTTCACCTCGATCTCCCGCATCCGCCGCTCCGACCGCTTGAACCCCAGCGCCCGCCGCAGCTCCTCGGCCTGGCCTCCGGTGAACCCGGCGGCGATCATGGCTATGCGCAGCAACTGCTCCTGGAACAGCGGCACCCCCAGTGTCCGCTCCAGCACCGGCTGGAGCGCCGGGTGCGGATACTCCACCGGCTCCCGTCCCTGCCGCCGCTTCAGGTAAGGATTCACCATCTTGCCCACGATCGGCCCCGGGCGGATGATCGCCACCTGCACCACGATGTCGTAAAACTTCCGCGGACGCATCCGCGGCAGGCAGGACATCTGCGCCCGGCTCTCCACCTGGAACATGCCGATGGTGTCCGCCTTCTGCAGGGCCTGGTAAACCGCCGGGTCGTCCGGCGGCAGGCGGGCCAGGTCCACCTCTTCGTGATAGGCTTTGTGGATCAGGGCCAGGGTCTCTTCGATGGCCGCCATCATCCCCAGCCCCAGCAGGTCTACCTTGATGATACCCATATCGGCGCAGTCTTCCTTGTCCCACTGCACGACGACGCGCCCCGGCATCGACGCCGGCTCGAGCGGCACGACCGAATCGAGCTGGCCCTGGCAGATCACCATGCCGCCGGAGTGCTGGCCGAGGTGGCGGGGCAGATCTTGCACGGCCTGGAAGAGCTCCAGGAATTTCCGGATGCGCGGCTGCGCCGGATCGAGCCCGGCCTCGCGGAATTGCTTCTCGGCGGTCTCTGCGGGGTCCTTCCATTCCCACGTCCCCGCCAGGCTTGCCAGCCGCGCCACCGCGGCCTCGTCGAAGCCCAGCACCTTGCCCACCTCGCGCGCGGCCAGCCGGCCCCGGTAGGTGATCACGTTGGCCGTCATGGCTGCGCCCCGCTCGCCGTAGCGCTGGTAGACGTGCTGGATCACCCGCTCCCGCTGATCGCCGCTCGGCAGATCCAGGTCGATGTCCGGCCACTCCCCCCGCTCCTCGGAAAGGAAGCGCTCGAAAAGCAGATCCATACCCACCGGATCGACCGCCGTGATCCCCAGCGAATAGCACACGGCGCTGTTGGCCGCCGAGCCGCGCCCCTGCACCAGGATCCCTTCCCGCCGGCAGAACTGCACGATGTCCCAGACGATCAGAAAATAGCCGGCGAGATCCAGCTTTTCGATCAGCGCCAGTTCCCGCTCGATCTGCCTCTGCGCCCGCTCGTGATACGGCCGGTAGCGCATCCGCGCGCCCTCGTCGGTGCGCTGGCGCAGGAACGAATTCATCGTCTCTCCCGGCGGCGTCGGATACTTCGGAAACTCATAGCCCAGATCGGCCAGCGTGAAATCGAGCCGCGCGGAAAGCTCTGCTGTGTTGGCAATCGCCTCCGGCCAATCGGCAAACAGCCGCGCCATCTCCGACGCCGCCTTCAAATGCCGCTCCGAGTTTTTGGCCAGCAGCCGCCCGGCGGTTTCGAGGCGCACTTTGTGGCGGATCGAGGTGAGCACGTCCTGCCGCTCGCGCTCGCCGGGCAGGGCATAGCAGACGCCGTTGGTCGCCAGGAGCGGCAGCCCAAGCCGCCGCGCCGTCTCGACCGTGGCCTGATTGCGCGCCTCTTCTTCGCGGTCGAAATGCCGCTGGATCTCGGCATAGACATTCTGTTTGCCGAATAGCCCCACCATCCTGTCGACCGGCTGCTGCCCGTCCCACAGGCAGACCAGCCCCGCCGCGTGCCCGGCCAGCTCCTCGAGCGTGGCTTTGCCTTCGCCCTTTTTGGCCCGCAGCTTCAGGCGCGTGATCAGCCGGCAGAGGTTCTGGTAGCCCCGGCGGCTTTCCACAAGCAGCGCGTAGCGGCTGCCGTCGGTGATGGTCACCTCCGCGCCGATGTGGGCGCGAAGGCCGGCCTTCTTCGCCGCCATGTGAAACCGCGGCGCGCCATAGACGCCGTCGCGGTCGAGCAGCGCCATCGCCGGCATTTCGAGCTCGGCGGCCCGCGCCATCAGCTCCTCCGGCAGGGAGGCGCCTTCCAGAAAGCTGAACGCCGAGCGGGCGTGGAGTTCAACGTAGCTCAATCGTAAGCCCCCTCGACAAACCAGCAGCCGCTCCGCCGGTCCAGATAAATGCGGTAGAGCGCCCCGTCGCTCAACGCCACATCCCACTCGTCGCGCGACCAGGCGCTCGCCTCCCACCACTCGCCGGAGCTCCGCCACGGCCCCGCCGCCGAAACGACCGTCCCCCGCAGCCCCCGCGCGCAGACCCGGCTCGGCCTCCCTCCCGCCGCCTCCACAAAGGCCCGCAGCGCCGGCCGGAACACGCGCAAGACAAAAACCGCTCCCTTACGGTCGCAACTCCGATTTCGAGCCGCGACCGTGAGGGAGCGGTTCATCCGAAACGCCCCCGGCCGGTGACTATCCAAAAGCTCCGCCACCCCCACATTCCCCGCTCCCACCAGCTTCCCGATCCGCCCCAGCGTCAGCTCCAGTTTCTCCGGCTCCGGCGCCGGCGGCAGAAACAGCCCATACTGGACCACCCGCGGGTCCGTCGCCGCGGCCCCCAGCGATAGAGCCACGACCGGCGCCCGCGGCGGATGCATCTCGAGATCGAGCTGCAGCAGCTTCAGGCATGTCTTGTGTCCCCGCATGGGGAACGGCAGCCGCAGCGTCCGCGCGTGCTCGCCCCGATCTTCGAGCCGCAGCCGCAGCCGTAGTTCGTTGGTCGCGAGACCTCGCGCCTCCAGCCGCCGCAGCAGATCCTGCAGCAGCCGCGCCACCAAAAACAAAAGCGACTCGATCGTCGCCGCCGG
Organism: Terriglobia bacterium; assembly: GCA_041477005.1. GTDB lineage: Bacteria > Acidobacteriota > Terriglobia > Bryobacterales > JACQDG01 > JBGOUJ01. Next base: position 2,974 of record JBGOUJ010000015.1, read on the forward strand.
ATACTCCAGTTCGAGCGCTTCCTCGAATTCCGTCTCCGGCTCCACTGGCACGAGCACCCGCTCTCCGGCCCCACGCGCCAGCTTCTGCAGCCGGATCCCCTCCGCCCCCAATCGCTCTGCCAGGCCCGCCTCCCGCAGCGCCGCCAAATCACGGAAGCGTCGCAATCCCCAGCACCGCAGCGTCTCCTGGGTTTCGAGCGGCGCCCCCAGGATCTCGAGCGGCAGCTCCCCCAGCGCCTCCGCCTCCCGCCCCGCCGGAATCACCGTGATACCTTCAAACCCCCGCGCCGCATGGATCGCCGCATCCGGATTTGCCGCCACTCCCACGCGAACCCGCATCCCCACCTCCGCCGCCCGCCGCACCATCGCCTCCGCCATATGCTCCGGAGGCCCCAGGAGCCGCTCCAGGCCGCCGATGTCGAGCACCACGGTCTTCCCATCGGTCTCCTCCACCCGCGGCGAAAACCCATAAGCACAGTTCACCAGCAGAGCGCGGCTCGACTCCGGCAGCTCCGGCGCATACAGACAAGCAAACATATTTTTCACTGCCTTCCCGCGTCTCTCCTCCCCCCTAGGGAATTGAGGAATTGAGAAATGGAGGAATGGAGAAAGGAAGACATCCCCGCGCCCCGGCGTCTTCCTTTCTCAATTTCTCAATTCCTCCATTTCTCAATTCCTCCCTCCTCACCCCGCCCGGGCCTCCAGAGTCACCGCGCGGCCGGCCGTCGCCGATCGCATCGGCTTTCGGACCTCCAGCCGATGCACCGTCCCCCGCAGCAGCCGCGAGGGGGCGCCCGGTGGGACCTCTGCTCCCGACCACGCCACCCGCTCCCGGCTCGCTTCGAGCACCAGCGAAGCGCAGGATTTCGCCTGCGGCTCGCGCGTGAGGAGCAGCAGCGCCGTCGGCGTGTTCTCGATCGCCCGCCGCAAGCGAAACCACGAGGTCAGCGAAATGCGCCGGGCGGTCTGCGGCGGAACGTCACCCAGGTCGAGCGCCGCCACCCCGAATCCACCGCCCTGCAGCAGCCAGTCCGCCGCCAGCAGCGCGTGCTCGGCGTTTCCCCCGCAGCGAATCCACAGCAGTCGCCCCAGCTCCACCCCCGCCCGCGCCGCTGAGATGGGGTCGAGGGCGTCGCTCGCGTCCACCAGCGTGCAGACCTCTCCGCGCCCCGTCGCCCCCGCCAGCACTGCCGCCAGCAAGCTGCTCCGCCCGGAAGATGCCGGGCCGAAAATCTCCGTCATCGCCCCTCGCGGGATCCCCAGCGCGTCCACCGCCGGGATGCCGGTGACCAAGGTTTCCGGCGCCGGCCGGGTCCGGAGGGCGCCCCCAAATTGGGACGCGAGGCCGAAACGACGGCCCAATGCGGACTCCAGGTCCGCCTTCAGCAAGGGGGATTTCATGGGAACCTACTTTCGCTTTTTCTTCGCCTCTTGTACCTATTCTCCACAGATCCAAACCGTCTGTCAAGTACCGGGTTTCTGATTTCTGTCCTGCCGGAACTTCTGCTCTCTGGTTCTCGTAAACTGGAAGGAAGCCTGGAGGCCTATGCCCAAGCCCGCCCTGGTCCTATTGCTGGGACCCCTGTTTCTGGGATCCCTGCTCCTGTCCGGTTGCGGCGTAGGGGATTTTGACCTTACCGCCCACGAGCGTTTTGAGAAGACAGTCCCGCTCGACCCCACTGGCCGCTTCCGTTTGCAGAACGTCAACGGGACGGTAACCGTCGAGACCTGGAGCCAGAACCAGGTGCAGATCGAAGCCGAAAAGGCCGCCTCCCACCGCAGCCTGCTCGAAGACATCCGGATCGACGTTCGCGGTCAGGGGGATGAGGTGGAAGTGGAAACCCATTTTCCCCGTGGCGGGTTCTTCTTCAGCGGGTATTCCAAGGTGGACTACCACATCAAGCTGCCCGCCGAAGCGCGGGTCGAGGTGCGCACGGTCAACGGCAGCGTTCGCACCGAAGGGGTCGGCGGCGCGGTGCGGGCCAATTCGGTCAACGGAACGGTGAAGATCGCCGATGCCGGGGGCGTGGTGGAGGCCTCGACCGTCAACGGCAGCATTCAAGCCGCTTACCGCAAGCTGGCCGAAGGCAGTCACAAGTTCTCGACCACCAACGGCTCGGTGACCCTCTATTTGCCCGACAATGCCGGCGGTGAGTTCGAAGCCCGCACGGTGAACGGCGGCATCAGCACCGACTTCCCCTTGACCGTCAGCGGCTGGATCGGCAACCGCCATTTGAAGGGCCGCCTCGGCGAAGGCCGCGGCATCTTCTCCATCCGCACCGTGAACGGCTCGGTGAAGCTTCTCAAAGCTCACGAGAAAGTGGTGCGGAGGAACCTGCTAAAATCGGGTAGCCCCCTATGCGGCAGGATGCTGAGCGTTATGCCGATCAGGAGATGGAGTTGGTCTATATTGCCGCCGCCGTCGATGAAGCCAAGCGGGTGGAGGCCATCCTGGACGAGCACGGCATCGACTACGCCGTGCAGGTGGAGCAATACCGCTCCGGCGTGATTTTCGCTTCCGTGCGGGCCGGGGCGTTTTTCTACGTGATGCCGGAAACGGCGGACCGTTCGCGGGAAGCCCTCAACCAGCGCGGCTACAAAGCTCAGGAGCCGTCCGACTGAGCCGCGACCGTCCGGGAGCGGTTGGCGTCCGCCAGCGCCCTTCCACATAGATCCGCCAGCGCCCGGATGAACCGGGGCGAATCGTTCAGCCCGGGCGTCATTTCAAATTGCTCGATGCCGTAGCGAGCCGCTTTCGCCCGAGCTTCGATGTTGATCTCGCTTAGCGTCTCCACATGATCGGAGACAAACGCAATCGGGACGATTAACAGATCCCGGGCGCCGGCGGCGGCAAGCTTCTCGATGGTTTGATCGAGCGCCGGCTCGAGCCACCGTGCTCCCCCCACCTTGCTCTGGTAGCAGAGGTGAGCCGGAAGCGGCCAGCGGCCCTCGGCCATCACCAGCCGCATGGTGGCCTCGATCTGCGCCTGGTAAGGATCGCCGGCCGCGACCGACGCGGTAGGCACGTTGTGGGCGCTGAAAACCAGGTGGACGCGATCCGGCCGCGCGAACCGCTCGAGCGTCCGGCCGATCTGCTCCACCAGGGCCTCGATGTAGCCGGGGTCGGTGTAGAACTCCCGTATGACGCACACCGGCGTCCCGTTCAACCCCAGCTCGGCTGCCCGGCGGTTCCACTCCCGCAGGCTGCTGCCGGTGGTGGTCGAGGAATATTGCGGATAAAGCGGCAGCAGAACGATCTCTTCCACCCGCTCGGCCTGCAACCGGCGAATGGCTTCCGGGATCAGAGGATGCCAGTAGCGCATGGCGACGACCACGCGCGCGTCGAAATCCGGCGCGAGCTCCGCCTGGAGCGCCGCCGCCTGCCGTTCGGTCAATTCCCGGATCGGTGAGCGTCCGCCGATTTCGGCGTAGTGGTGCTGCACTTTCTTCGCCCGGTTGGCGGCAATCAGCCGAGCCAGCGGCTGCCGCGCCAGGCGCGCCAGTGGAAAGTCGATAATGTCGGGATCCGAAAACAGGTTGTAGAGGAACGGCTCGACCGCCTCCAGCGAATCCGGCCCCCCCAGTTGAAACAGAACTACTCCCAGTCGTTTACGGTCCACCCGCTCCTCGTTTGGATGTGATGTCGCTGAATTTGGCGCGGCCCTGAAACCGACCTGGGACGTCCGTTCCCGCCCTGCCGGTTCCAGCTCTGGATGAGACGATCGAGCCTCTGTTCGGTCCTTCTCTGTGCTTTGAGGTTTTCAACGACGATCTTGGCGCCGGCCTGCACCAGTTTTCGCGTTACCTCCAACTGTTTGTCAAACCGATCCATGCGCGCGTCGGCCCGGTCCATGCGTTCTTCTGCCTTCTCCATGCGGGCGTCCAGCTTCTCCATGCGTTCTTCTGCCTTCTCCATGCGGGCTTCGGCCCTCGCGTGGAGCGCCAGCAGATGCTCGACGGCTCTCTCGAATTTGGCGAAATCCATCTCGGAACTCACTATAGCACAGCGTTCCGCCGATTCCTTTTATGGAGAACCCTCCCAAACAACGCGATCCGCTCTTGACAGGCTCCTGCGCGGTTAATAACAATAAGGGTTACCAAGGCCAAGGAGGGCTATGGCAGAAACAACGGTCCAGGGCCAGCAGGCCGTCGGTGGCGGGGACGGGGGAGCCGACGGCAAGAAAGCAGGCGGCCCCGAACAACCCAAGCAGGAAAAAGCCTCCGGCAAGCCGGGGGTGGTCGATGTTCTCTTAAAGGATCAGCCCGAGCCGCAAGTTATCACCAGCCGCCGCCGCATCGTCACCGCTTCCATCCTGGGCGTATTGACGGTCAACCTTTTGATGTTCCTGCGCTTCTTCTTCCCCAGGACGCTGTTTGAGCCCAACACGGTGTTTCGCATCGGTTACCCGGCCGACTTCGGCTTCGGGGTCGATACGAAGTTCCAGCAGGCCAAGCGCATCTGGGTGGTGCGCAACGCCGAGGGGGTCTTCGTGATCTACGCCCGCTGCACGCACCTCGGTTGCACGCCCGATTGGAAGCCGAGCGAGAACAAGTTCAAGTGCCCGTGCCACGGCAGCGGCTACGATAGCGAAGGGATCAACTTCGAAGGCCCGGCCCCGAGGCCGATGGACCGCGCCCACGTGGAGATCGATGCTGAAGGTCAGATCGTGGTGGACGTCAGCCGGCTCTATAGCTGGCCCAAGGGCGAGAAGTCGCACTTTAACGACCCCGGCGCGATCTTGCGGGTGTGATGGCTCCGAGCCGCCCGCAAGACGTTTAGCTTGTCCGTCTAGGTTTTAATAATGCCAGAAAAAACCGGAAATGGGAACGGAAAGAAGGGCTTGGCCGCCCTGCTCGATCCCGAGCAGATCCAGGCCAACCTGCAGGCGCTGAAGGAAAAGGTCCGGGGAGACGCCAAGGCGCTCAAGCAGCCCAGCAAGACCGACCTGTTCAAGTCGATCTACCGGGTGAAGCACGACGAGACGCCGCGCAGCCGCGCCCTCGGCGTGCTGACCAACGTTTTCCTGCACCTGCACCCGGCCAAGATCAATCGCGACGCCGTGGCCTACAACTACACCTGGGGCATGGGGGGCATCACGTTCTACCTGTTCATCGTGCTCACCTTCACCGGCACGCTGCTGATGTTCTACTACCACCCCTCCAAGGTCGTGGCCTTCCGTGACGTGCTGTTCCTGGAGCACGACGTGCCGTTCGGCAAGCTGCTGCGGAACATGCACCGCTGGGCGGCCCATCTGATGATCATCACGGTGTGGCTGCACATGTTCCGCGTCTACCTCACCGGCTCCTACAAGAAGCCGCGCGAGTTCAACTGGGTGGTGGGCGTGCTCCTGCTGGTGCTGACCCTGCTGCTGTCGTTCACCGGCTACCTGCTGCCGGATGACCAGCTCGGCTTTTGGGCGGTGACCGTAGGCACGAACATGGCGCGCGCCACGCCGCTGTTGGGCCACGAGGGACCCTTCGGTCCCCTGCTGGGCATGACGCAGTTCAACGATGTGCGCTTCGCTCTGCTGGGCGGCTCCATTGTTGATTCCAACGCTCTGCTGCGCGCCTATATCTGGCACTGCATCGCCATCCCGATCATCGCTTCGACGTTCATGGTGGTGCACTTCTGGCGGGTGCGCAAAGACGGTGGCATCTCCGGTCCGGCGCCAGTGGTGCTCGCATCGGAGATCAAGCCGGAGCGAAAGCTTTGAGGACCGAGCGAAAGATTTCAGAAATGGATTGAGGGGATTCCATGGACTGGGGCCAAATCTGGAACATCGCGACAACGCCGGATAACGTTCCCATCACGGCGTTGGTCGGCTTGGTGCCGTTCTATGCCTGGTATGGGCTGCGGCAGGCCAAGGCCAACGACCGCCTGATCGAGCAGCTCGAGGCCAGCCCCGAGATGGCCAAGACGCACCACCGCAAGGTTCAGCCGTACAAGCCGGGCTGGGCCAAGGAAATCCACGTCTGGCCGTACCTGCTGCGCATCGAGTTCCTGGCCGCGATTATCGTCACCATTATTCTCATGGTCTGGTCCATCACCATGAATGCGCCGCTCGAAGAGCCGTCCAATCCCAACCTGACCATGAACCCGGCCAAGGCGCCGTGGTACTTCCTGGGCCTGCAGGAAATGCTCGTCTACTTCGACCCCTGGATGGCCGGCGTGGTCTTGCCTTCGCTCATTATCGTCGGCCTCATGGTCATTCCCTACATAGACGCCAACCCGCTTGGCGCCGGCTACTACACTTACAAGCAGCGCAAATGGGCGATCCTCACCTTCTGCTTCGGCTTCATCGGCCTCTGTGTGTCGATGGTGATCATCGGAACGTTCATCCGCGGGCCGGGCTGGATGTGGTTCTGGCCGGGCGTCACCTGGGATCACAATCGGCTGATCTTTGAAGTCAACCGCGACCTGCCGGATCTGTTCGGACTGACCAGTTTCTGGAGCAAGGGCATCTTCGGAGTTGTGGTGATCGGTCTTTACCTGGCCGTCGCCGCTTGGGGCGTCCACAAGCTGATCACCCGGCCGGGCTTCAACCGGAAGATCTACGAGCGCATGAACATCTTCCAGTACGTGACCATGCAGGTGTTCCTGGTCCTCATGGTGATGCTGCCGGTGAAGATGGCGCTCCGGCTTTTGTTCCGCATCAAGTACGTCTGGATCACGCCCTGGTTTAATATCTGATGTTTAATATCTGATGTGTAATCTTTGATCGCTTAACATCCAGCCTATGCCTGAGACCCCCACCCCGGAACAAGATCCTGTAACCAGCAAGACGCTCAGCCGGATGCTGCTGGTCTCCTCGTTCATCGTGGTAGTGACGTTCGTCTGGGCGCTGCTCGACGAAACGTACTTCATGCGGCCCTGGAAGACTGTGCAGGCGCGCTTCGTGAAAATCTACACGGCCTACCTGCAAAAGCTGGAGCCGGCGCAGGGAAAGAATGAAGAGGCCATCCGCAAGGCGGCCCCTTACCAGCAACTGCTGAAGCAGATCGAAGACGCCCGCAAGGCCGCCGCACCGGATCTGGGTCGCGTCAATAAGGAACTCACTACCATCGTCCAGCCCCGCCTTGGCGACCTGACGCCCGACTTCCAGAGCGTTCGCAGCCACGTCGCCGCTCTGAACTACGACCTGGAAATCGCCGACCCCTCTTCCAAGCCGTCGCTTCGGACACAGATCGAAGAGGTCCGCAAGGAGCGCCAGAAGCTGACGCTGACCAAGACCGACGGCAGCGGCGGAACCGAGAAGCTCGAGTGGGACTTCGGCCAGATGGAGAAGGAATACAACCGGCTGAAGGACCGCCGCGCGGCGCTGCAGGCCGAGGTCATCCGCGTCACCGGCCCCGAAACCGCGCTGCGCGCCAAGCTCGACGAGTACGTCAGGAACCAGATGACCGGCCTCACCAAGGAGCAGATCCAGGGCCTGGTCGAAAAGATGGACAAGTTCAGCGTCGACATCAAGCAGATCCACGTCAAGGAAATCGATCTGATCGACCGCTGTGAATCCTGCCACCTGGGGACCCGCGAGCCGGTGGAGCTGACCAAGGCCGCCATGGGGGGCCAGGAGGTCTACGTCAGCCATCCCGAGTGCGACCTGTTGAAGATCCACAACCCCGAGAAATTCGGCTGCACGCCCTGCCACAACGGCAACGGCATCGCCACCACCGCCGCCGAGAAGGCTCACGGCGATTACGAGCATTGGCTGTGGCCGCTCTATGTCAAAGCCAACATCCAGGCCGGCTGCCAGCAGTGCCACTCCAACGAGATCGTCACCGACTACGCCGAGACGCTCAACCAGGGCCGGGAGATCTTCCGCGGCCGCGGCTGCATGGGCTGCCACCGCTTCGAGGGTTTCGATCGCGAGCCGGAGGTGCTGCAGGCCGCCCGCCAGCAGATCCGGCAAATCGAGATGGAGCACGGCGACGCCGAGCGGGAGATGAATCATGCCATCCAGCGGCTGGACGACCCCAAGACGCCCGACGCCGAGCTCCCCCGCCTGAAGGCCCGCGCCGACCAGGTTCGCGTCGGCATCAACCGGATGAACGAGAAGCTGGAGCAGCTCGACATGCAGTCCGCCAGCCTCATGAAAGAGGTTAAGAAGGTCGGGCCAAGCTGGAAGGAGCTGCGCGTGAAGGTGCGCCCGGAGTGGATCCCGGTGTGGATCAAGGACCCGCACGACTGGCGCCCCACGACCAAGATGCCCAGTTTCCGCCTCAGCGAAGAGGAGCGCCAGGCCATTGCCGCCTTCGTGTGGCAAACGGGGGTGGAGGGCAAACTTCCCGACCAGCCCGCCGGTAACGCCGGCCACGGCAAAGAGCTGTTCGAGACCCGCGGCTGCATGGGATGCCACTCGGTCGGCGAGGGATCGAGCCTGCAGGGCGGCACGTTCGCCGCCAACCTCTCCCGCGTCGGCGAGAAGGACAACTACAACTACCTGGTTCGCTGGGTTCATAATCCCCGTGAGCGGACGCGCCCCTACTGCGCTCTCGAGAAGCGCGACATCGGCCCCGAGGATTACGCCAAGCACGGCAAGCCGTTCGTGTTCGATCTCGATCACGCCGCCTGCCCCAACGACGGTTACACGCTGCAGGTTCAGCAGATGACCGTGATGCCCAGCCTGAGGCTCACCTGGGAGGAAGCTCGTGACATCGCTTCCTACCTGGTGACGCTGAAGCGGCCCAACGCCGACTATCCGGCGGCGGCCTATCTGAACGACCCGCGGCTCAAGGAAAAGGGCATTCACCTGGTGCGGAATTACGGCTGCGCCGGCTGTCACGAAATCTCGGGCCTGGAAGACGAAGGCCGCATCGGCACCGAGCTGACCAAGGAAGGCAGCAAGCCCATCGAGCGCCTCGATTTCGCCCTGTTCACCCACAAAGCGGAGAAGGAAGGCTGGTATAGCCACAAAGGCTTCTTCGAGCATAAGCTCGAGAATCCGGCGGTCTATGACCAGGGCAAGGAAAAGCCGCAGGAAGAGCGGCTCCGGATGCCCAACTTCCACCTCACCAAGCCGGAGATCGATGCCGCGACCACCCTCCTGCTCGGCGCCGTGGATTCGCAGTTACCTGAGTATTACTTCTATAAGCCGGAGGACCAGCGGCGGGACATTCAAGAGGGCTGGTGGGTCGTCCGCAAGTACAACTGCATGGGCTGCCACGTGCTGCGGGCCAACCAGCAGACCGTCTTCATGACGCTCGCCCGCTACCAGGACCCGGACTGGAAGGAGCAGATGCCGCCGCAACTGGTCGGCGAGGGCGCGCGCGTGCAGCCGGAGTGGCTGGTGCGCTTCCTGACCAACCCGGCGTTGAGCGAGACCGACGTCAACCGCGACGGCGTGCGCTCGTATCTCAAGGCGCGCATGCCCACCTTCTATTTCTCGGAAGGGGAAGTGGACAAGCTGGTACGCTTCTTTATGGCGCTCTCGTCGCAGGCCTCGCCCTACGTGCAGCCGAAGAAAGGCCTGGAGACGCTGACCGAGACCGAGCGGACCATGGCGCGGAATCTCTTCAGCAGCAAGGGAGCGCCTTGCCTGAAGTGCCATGCCACCGGCAACGCCGCCCATGACGCCCGCGCCACGGCGCCCAATTTCCTGATGGCCAAGGAGCGCCTCAAGCCCGGCTGGACGCTGCGCTGGATGCTCGATCCGGCCATGATCGCCCCGGGGACGGCCATGCCTTCCGGCTTGTTCCGCCGCGACAGCGACCACTGGGTGTTCAACGGCCCGTTGCCCGACAGCTTCAAGGGCTACACCAAGGACCACGCCGAGCTGCTCGTGCGCTATATGTTTCAGTTCACGCCTGACGAGCTCCGCCGCTTAGGCACGGGGGGCGCAGGCCAATAGAGATCACCATTTGAGCCGCGACCGTAAGGGAGCGGCAGAGATCATAAAACAAGAGAGGTTTGAAAAGGATGAATCGCAAAACACTCTGCACCATTGCTGCTGTCGCCCTGTTCGCTTACGCCGCCGGCTGTGGCGGCGCCAAGAAGGAGGAAGCGACCAAGGAAGCCGCCCCCGCCGGCGGCGGAGCCGCCTTCAAGGTCGATCCGGCTACGGCCGGCACGATCACCGGCAAAGCAACCTTCGCCGGCACGGCCCCGACGATGAAGACCATCATCATGGACGCCGAGCCGGACTGCAAGAAGCTGCACAGCAGCCCCGTCAAGAGCGAGGAAGTGGTCGTGAACGCGAACGGCGCCCTGGAGTACGTGTTCGTCTACGTGAAGTCGGGCTTGGAGGGCAAGAACTTCGAGGCCCCCCCCACACCCATGAAGCTCGATCAGAAGGGCTGCGTCTATCGTCCGCACGTGTTCGGCGTGCAGGTGGGCCAGAAGGTTGACATCGCCAACAGCGATCCCACGACCCACAACATCCATCCCATGCCCAAGACCAACCGGGAGTGGAACCAGTCGCAGGCTCCCAACACGCCCGTCCTGGAGAAGGAGTTTGCGCGGCCCGAGATCATGATCCCGGTGAAGTGCAACGTCCATCCCTGGATGCGCTCCTACATCGGCGTGGTGGCCAACCCCTACTTCGCCGTCACCAGCGAGCAGGGCGCCTACGAGCTGAAGAGCCTGCCCCCGGGCGACTACACCCTCGAAGCCTGGCACGAGAAGTACGGCACTGTGGAGCAGAAAGTGACGCTCGCGACCTCGGGCACCCAGACGGTCGACTTCGCCTTCAAGGGAGAGTAAGGGAGAGTAATGAACCGCGGGCTGCACCGCTTCGCCGTGTTCACCGCCTGTGCCACGTTTTGCCTGATCGTGGCCGGCGCGCTCGTGACCAGCAACGACGCCGGCCTGGCGGTGCCCGATTGGCCGCTGAGCTACGGCAGCCTGATGCCGCCGTGGGTCGGCAACATCCGCTACGAACACGGCCACCGCATGGTGGCCACGTTCGTCGGCCTGCTGACGATCGTTTTGGCCGTCTGGTTGTGGCGCAAGGAGCCGCGCCGTTGGGTTCGGCGGCTCGGCTTGGTCGCTCTGGCCATGGTCGTCGCCCAGGGCGTGCTCGGCGGTATCACCGTGCTGTTCTTCCTTCCCACGGCGATTTCGGCGGGCCACGCCAGTCTGGCCCAGATCTTCTTTTGCCTGACGGTCATCCTGGCCCTGGTCACCGGGCCGGGCTGGACCCAATCCTCGTGTCCTGCCCCCTGGCCCCCGGCTACCTTGCCCGCCCTCACCTCCGGCGCAATCTTTCTGCAACTGGTGTTGGGCGCCGTGTTCCGTCACAAAGGCTTCGGCATCGTCCCGCATCTGTTCGGCGCGGGAGTAGTCACGGGGCTGGTGCTGGGGACAATCTACTGGGTTCTGGTTCACCACGCCGATCAACCCGCCCTGATGCGGCCCGCCGGCATCCTCGGCGCGCTGCTGGTCGTGCAGCTCGTGCTGGGCGCGGGATCGTACTTCGCCCTCCAGGCCACCCGCGACGCCCCGCAGCCCATGCCCGTTATGGTTTGGACCACCGTCGCTCACGTCTCGACCGGGGCTCTAACTCTTGCTTCCAGTGTCTGGCTGGCCGTGGTATCTTACCGTTTCCGGGTTGCCCAGCCGGGCCGCGACCGTGAGGGAGCGGTTCTCGCGACATGAAAGACTACCTCGAGCTCACCAAGCCGAACGTCACCTGGCTCATCTTGATGAGCACGGCGGTTGGGTTCTACATCGGCGCCCCTCACCCGCTCGGCTCGCTGGTGCTTCTGTTGCACGCCTGCCTGGGAACCGCCCTGGTCGCGAGCGGGACCGCCGCTCTCAACCAGTGGATGGAGCGCGAGGTGGACTCCAAGATGCGCCGCACCCAGAACCGGCCCTTGCCGGCCGGCCGCCTCGACCCGCGGCGGGCCTTCTGGTTCGGCGTGACGCTTTCGATCGCCGGCATCGCTTATCTCGCCGTCGCCGTTAACCTGCTCACCGGCCTGATCGGCGCCTTCACCTGCACCACCTATCTGCTCTGCTACACGCCGCTCAAGCAGCGCACGCCGCTCTCGACCCTGGTCGGGGCCTTTCCCGGCGCCATGCCGATCCTGATGGGCTACGCTGCCGCCCGTGGGCGGCTGACGCTCGAGGGCTGGGTGCTCTACGCCATCCTGTTCCTCTGGCAGTTCCCGCACTTCCTCGCGATCGCCACGCTCTACCGCGAGGACTACGAGCGCGGCGGCATCGTCATGCTGCCGGTGGTCGAGCCGGAAGGCGCCTCCACGCGCCGCCAGATTGTGGCCTACACGATCGCGCTGCTCGTGGTAAGCGTGATTCCAACTCTGCTCGGCGTCTCCGGCCCCATCTATCTTTGCGGCACGTTGGCCCTGGGCCTGGCGTTCCTCTATTTCGGCGTCGGGGTGAAGACCAAGCTCCAGGCCCGCCGCCTGCTGCAGGCCTCCGTCTTCTATCTCCCCCTGGTCTATAGCTTGATGGTTCTGGACAAGCAGTAGCCGCCGTGACCCAGCCACCTGCCGCCGGGCCCAGCATAGATCCCGCCATAGAGGTGGACCGCCTCAGCTTCCGCTACGGCGACCGCGCTGCGCTCGACGGCGTGACCTTCGCCGTTGGCGCAGCGGAGATCTTCGGCCTGCTCGGCCCCAACGGGGGCGGCAAGACGACCCTCTTCCGGATCCTCTCCACGCTGCTCCAGCCCGGCGCTGGCTCTGCCCGCATCTTCGGCCTCGATGTGGCGGCCGAGCCGCAGGCCGTCCGGCGCCGCATCGGCGTGGTCTTCCAGGCCTCGAGTCTCGATCGGAAGCTGACCGCGATGGAGAACCTCGTCCACCAGGGCCATCTCTACGGCCTTCACGGGGCTGCCCTGCGCCGCCGCGCCGCCGAGTCGCTCCAGCGGGTGGGCTTGGCCGATCGCGCCGGTGACCGCGTCGAAACTCTCTCCGGCGGCCAGCAGCGCCGCATCGAGCTGGCCAAAGGCCTGCTCCACAACCCGGCCGTGCTGCTGCTCGATGAGCCCTCGACGGGCCTCGACCCCGGCGGCCGATTGGACCTCTGGCAGCACCTGACTTACCTGCGGGATTCCGACCGCGTGACCATCCTGGTGACGACGCACCTGCTCGAAGAAGCCGAGCGCTGCGACCGCCTGGCGATCCTGGACCAGGGCCGCCTGGTCGCCGAGGGCGCTCCGGAAGAGCTCCGGAAGCGAATCGGCGGCGACGTGATCGTCCTCGGCGCCAAGGACCCGGAGACCCTCAGCCGCGAGATCGAGCAGCGCTTCCACCTCGCGGCCACCACGGTCAACGGCGCCGTCCGTATCGAGCGCGAGCGCGGCCACGAGTTCATCGCGCAGTTGGTGGAGGCCTTTCCCGGCCAGATCGACTCGGTCAGCGTCTCGAAACCGACGCTCGAAGACGTCTTCATTCAGCAGACCGGCCATCGGCTCTGGGAGTAGCTACAGCCTGCCCGGAACATCCTGCGCTCCGTGCAACACCCGAACTATCTCGACGGCCTTCGGTGCGGTTTTGTAGATGATCAGGTACGAGCCTACGGGCCAGAACAGCACGGGCTTGTCAGTCAGGTCTTCCCGGCGGCGCCCGATCCGGGAGCTCTCAACCACCCTCTGGCAGGCGTCGAGAATCTGCAGCGAACGGCCTTGATGTTGTCTTCGGCGATGCAAGCCCAGATCTCTCGGATGTCGCGGGACATCTTCTACTACATTTTATCTGTCGTTATTCCTTGAATTAGGGAATTAACGATATTAGAATGTACTAGATGTCAGAATCCTCATGCTTGCCGTCGGTGGTGGTTCTCGGGAAATCAGGAAAAGTGACAAGAAACCGTCTTTTTCCATGGCGAGTTCAGTTGGCTGGATAGCGGAAGGAAAACATCCCGAAGCTCAGTTGGAGGCGCCCGGGCCGGCGCCGGGAGGGCTGGAGTCGCGGTAGCGGTAGGCAACCACCGAGATGCAGCCGATGATCGAGACTACTGGGAGGATCAACAAAAGGATCCCGAGGTTCAGCGCGTGCCTCGCCTGGGCGCCTTGCGACGCGGCTGCCTGGTAGCACATCGCGCACTGCAGTAGGAATGCGGGCATCTCATCTCCTCTCAATCCGAGCCGCGCCCGTGAGGGAGCGACCGCTCCCACAGAAGCCGCGCAAGAGTAGAACCGACCGAAAGATTTCGCGCCAGGGCGCAAAGAACGCAACGCAAACGGAGAAGTTTTTCTTGGCGTACTTGGCGTCTTTGCGTGAGCTCGGCATTTTTCTGGCGTCGCGGCTCGGATGATACTAACTTGGCCTTAGTTCGAGCAGCCGGAGGCTGTCCGGGAAAGCGAACACCATGAGCAGGATGATGCAGATCACCAGCGGCGGCATCAGCGTCAGCGCCAGGCTGCGCTGTTCAAAGCGCAGGTGCATGAAGTAGGCGATGATGAGGGCCGCCTTGACGATCGACAGGCTCATCAACAGGACCAGCATCGTCTCGATCGGCAGTTGGCGGTAGGCCAGAACCACCTCCACCGCCGTCAGGGCCAGCAGCCAGAACCAGACGAACAGATAGAGCCGGGAACCGGTGTGTGCGTGTTCGGCGTTTTCGCTCATCCTTATCCTCTAGATCATTTTATTCGACATCAAATAGACCAGCGGGAAAATGAACATCCACACCAGGTCGACGAAGTGCCAGTAGAGGCCGCTGACCTCTACGTCGATATTTTCAAACTTGCCGCGGCCGTAGCCGCCAGCGACTATGCCCAGATAGATCACGCCGCAGGTGACGTGGAGCATGTGCAGGCCGGTGAGCGTGAAAAACGAAGCGCCGAACAGCGGCACGCCCCAGGGATTGCCGAACGGCGTGACGCCCTCTTCGAACAGGTGCAGCCACTCGCGGGTGTGCAGGACCACGAAGGCAATGCCGCCGAGCATCGTGGCCCCGATCCACTTTGCGGCCAGCGAACGCAGCCCGCGGTGCGCGGCCGAAACCGCCATCACCATGGTGACGCTCGAGCTGAGCAGCACGAAGGTCATGACCGTAGCGTTGGCCACCGCCGCCCCTTCGAACGGCGTCGGCCAGTTCTTGTTGGCCATGCGCACGTAACTGTAGACGACCAGCAATGCCGAGAACGTCAGGGCGTCGGAGATGATGAACAGCCACATCCCGAGCTTCTTGGAGTTGACCGCATACGGGGCCGCCCCTCCGCCCCAACCGGTTGTTACGTCAGCCATCCAATTACCTCCCCACCTGCAATAGTAAGAATACGTACAGCCAGAGTCCGTCCATGAAATGCCAGTAGAGCGCCGTCGTTTCGACGGCCGCCCGCTTGTTGACCCAAACCCTGCGCTGCCACGCGGCCAGGACCACGTAGAACAGCGCCAGGATCCCGCCGAGCAGGTGCAGGCCGTGCGCGCCGGTCAGCAGGTAGAAAAACGAGCTGCTGGGGTTCGACGCAAGGTAGACGCCGGCGGCGGCGAGCTGGCGCCAGGCTAGGTATTGGCCGGTCAGAAACACGAGGCCCAGGACCGAGGTCGCCGTCAGCCACGACAAGCAAGACTCCCACTCGCGGCGGGCCTTCTCGATCGTGAAACTGCTCGCGAGGAGCACGGCCGTGTTCAGCCACAGGATCGAGGGCAGGCGGATCGGCCGCCAGTCGAACGACATACCCTTGCGCACGACGTAGGCGCTGGTGAAGGCGGCGAACACCATGACGATGCCGCCCAGGGCCACCCACATGCCGGTCTTGTAGCGGTGGACAGCCGCGGCGCCGTCGTCGCGGCGGCCGCGCGATCCATCGCCGCCGGACCCGCCGCCAAAGCCACCGCCGGTGGGGCCGACGGGCGGCCCGCCAGCGGGCGGCTTTAGTTTCGGAGGTGCGACAACGCTGGCCATGGCGGTCAGTGCGCGGCTTTCACGCCCTCCGGATCGGTTTGCATCAGGTAATCCTTCGGCGCGCCGGGGACGCTGTACTCGTACGGCCCGCGATAGACCACCGGGTAGACGCCGGCGAAGTTATCGTGCGGCGGCGGCGAAGGAACGGTCCACTCGAGCGTGGTGGCTTCCCAGGGGTTGGCCTCGGCCTTCTTCCCCTTGTACATGCTCCACAGGAAGTTGAACAGGAAGATCAGTTGCGCCGCGACGGTGATGAAGGCGGCGATGGTCATGAACATGTGAATCGGTTGCGACTGCGCCAGGTAGGTGACGCCGGTGGTCTCCGAATACCGCCGCGGGTGGCCGATCAGGCCCAGGTAATGCATGGGGCTGAAGATCGCGTAGACGCCGACGAAGGTAAACCAAAAGTGCAGTTTGCCGAGCCCCTCATTCATCATCCGGCCGAACATCTTGGGGAACCAATAATAGGTTCCGGCGAAGATCCCGAAGATCGAGGCCACGCCCATGATCATGTGGAAGTGGGCGACGACAAAATACGTGTCATGAAAGAAGAGATCGATCGGCGGCTGCCCCAGGAAGATGCCGCTCAAACCGCCGGTCACGAACAGGGAAACGAAACCGATGGCGTACAGCATCGGGGTGGTGAAGCGGATCTTCCCGCCCCACAGCGTCCCGATCCAGTTGAAGGTCTTGATGGCGCTGGGGACGCCGATGGCCATGGTCAGCACCGAGAAGGCCATTGCCGAGTAGGGGCTCATGCCGCTGATGAACATGTGGTGTCCCCAGACGCCGAAGCCCAGAATGCCGATGCCCATGATGGCGTAGACCATGGCCCGGTAGCCGAAGATCGGCTTGCGGGCGAAGGTGGAAAGGATCTGGGAGACGGCGCCCATGCCGGGCAGGATGGCGATGTAGACCTCGGGGTGGCCGAAGAACCAGAACAGGTGCTGCCACAAGAGCGGCGAGCCGCCGCTGTGATTGATGATCTTGTCGCTCACCACCAGGCCGGCGGGGACGAAGAAGCTGGTGCCGGCGATGCGGTCCATCAGCAGCAGGGCGCCGGCGGCCAGCAGCACGGCGAACGCCAGCAGGGCGAGGATGGCGGTGATGAACCAGGCCCAGCAGGTCAGCGGCATCCGCATCAGCGACATGCCCTTGGCGCGGAGATCGAGCGTGGTGGTGATGAAGTTGAGCGCCCCGAGCAGGGAAGCGATGGAAAACAGCCCCAGGCTCACGACCCACAGCGTTTGGCCCATGCCCTGGCCGGGTCCGGCCTCCGGCAGCGCGCTCAGCGGCGGATACGCCGTCCAGCCCGCCAGCGGCGCTCCGCCGGTGACGAAAAACGCGGCGATCAGCACCACGAACCCCAGGAAGGTGATCCAGAACGACATCATGTTCAGGACGGGGAACGCCATGTCGGCGGCGCCGATCTGGATGGGCAGCACGTAGTTGCCGAAGCCGCTCTGCGGGGCCGTGGTCAGCACGAAGAACACCATGATCGTGCCGTGCATGGTCATCAAAGAGAGGTAAAGCTCCGGCGTCATCACGCCGCCCGCGGCGCCGGCCGGGAATAGCTTCTCGAGCCAGCCGATCTGGGACGCTGGAAAGACCAGGTGCCACCGCATCAGCAGCGACAGCGCCATGCCGACGAACACCGCCACCAGGGCGAGAAAGTAATACTGGATGCCGATCACCTTGTGATCCAGGCTGAAAACATACTTGCGGATGAAGCCCGTGGGGGCTGCATGCACGTGTGCGGCATGTTCTGCCATTCGTTAGTCTCCTAAAACCTTTTCACCGCGGAGGACGCAGAGACCGCGGAGGAAAACCGGCCGGCTTTGCTCCGCGATCTCTGCGTTCTCCGCGGTGGAATCTTTTTCACTGCGACGAATGATCCTTCAGCCACTTTTCGTAGTCCGCCTGCTCCATCACCTCGAGGAAGCTCCGCATCTTGTAATGCCCCAGACCGCACAGCTCGGCGCAGGGGATCTCGTACTTGCCGACCTTCTCGGCGGTGAAGTGGATGCGAATCAGCATGCCGGGAACCGTGTCCTGCTTCAGCCGCAGCTCGGGGACGAAGTAGCTGTGGGTGACGTCCTTGGAGCGCAGGATCAGCTCGATCGAGCGGTTCACCGGGACGGCCATGGTCGGGGCGGTGATGTCATCCTTGCCGGCGGGATCTTTGGAGTCTATGCCCAGAGGATTGCCGGAAGAGTCGTTGATCTGTTTGATGTCCAAGGCGCCGAACTTGCCGTCCGGGCCCGGATAGCGGAAGTTCCAGGCGAACTGCTGGCCGGTGACCTCGATGGGGATCGACCCCTCGGGCGCGCCCTGGAAGTGCACTTTCGCCCACACCCGCTCGCCCATCACCGTGAGGCCGATGAACAGGATGGCCGTGGCCGTGGTCCACAGCATCTCCATGGTGTTGTTTCCATGGGAGTAACCGGCCGCCTCGGCGCGCTTGCGGCCGAAACGGAGCACCACGTATCCCAGCGCGGCTTGCGCCAGGATAAAGATGATGCCGGTCACCCACAGGGTGAACATGAATTGATCATCGACGGTTCGGGCGTGCTCGGAGATCGCGGTGGGAAACCACCAGGTGCGCGTGAAGAACGGGATGGCGAGTCCCAGGCTGACCAGCCAGACCACCACTGCCAAAAAGAAGGGCATGCGTTTCCAAGCTCCTCGGGCGGAGTCAATTACTCTAGCAAGTCGGCGCAGTGTTTTCAAGCTCTGAAAGCGCTTCTTTTGAAGCCGTGCACGAAATCGAACCTGCCGAAAGATTTCGCGCCAAGGCGCAAAGAACGCAAAGCAAACAAAGCGGTTTTTCTTGGCGTGCTGGGCGTCTTGGCGCGAGATCGGCGTTTTTCACGCCCCTTACGGTCGCGGCTCGGATCGCAGGCTTCAGGGCCGCGGCCGTGAGAAGCTGTAAGAGGATCGACTTCAGCCGCGAATGAACGCGAACGCACGCGAATGAGGCCATTGTTTTCATTCGCGTTTGTGCGCGTTCCATTGGCGGCCATCCATTCCGTTACGCCTTCTGAACAAGCGGTTCCCGGCGCGTGGCATTACTGCGAGGTCCTGGCCGGCGGCGGCTCGACCTTTTTATGCGGGAGCTTGTCGGGGCACTCCGACAGGTTCCAGGCCAGGGCCGCTACCGCCTTGGCGCCTTGCACCAGGTCGGCCTTGCGGATCTTGTCGAAAGTGTCGGATTGGGAGTGGTGCGTTTTGCGGTACTCGGCCGGATCCTGGATGCCGAACAAGGCGGGCGCGCCGACGTCGCGGAAGGTAACGTGGTCGCTGCCGCTGGTGCGGCGCATGCTCAGCTCCTCCAGGCCCACCTCGCGAAGCGGCTGGACCAGTTTGTCGAGCGCCTCTCGCAGATCGTAGCGGCCCTCCACGGTGAAGCTTTTGATGCGCCCGGTACCGGTGTCGTGAATGACGACGCCCTGGATGCGCTCCATTTCATCCTTGTGGGCTTTGGCATACTCCTTGGAGCCGACCAGGCCCTCCTCCTCGCCGGCGAAGAGCGCGAAGCGGATGGTGCGCCTGGGCTTCAATCCCGAGGCCTGGATGGCGCGGGCCGCCTCGAGCACCACCGCGCTGCCGGTGCCGTTGTCGGTGGCGCCGGTGCCGAGGTCCCAGCTATCGAGGTGCGCGCCGACGAGCACCATCTCGTCCGCTCTTTCCCGGCCGGGAATCTCGGCCACGGTGTTGTAGACCTCGTATGGCCCGGGCATGATCTCGTTCTGAATGTTCAGCTCGATCTCGACGGCTTGCTTGCGCTCGAGCAGCCGCCACAGCCGGGCGTAGTCCTCGTGGATCAGGTAGCCCGTGGGGACGTTGGCGATCTGGAAATTCTCGCCGCCCGCGCTACCCATGTTAAACAGCCCGTGCTCTTTGGATGAATCGCGCAGTACGGCGACGGCTCCTTCCTTGGCATAGAACTCGTTCATCTGGCGCCGGATACGCGCGCGCTCTTCGGACCGAAGATTCTCATCCTGGCGGCCGCTCTCGACGGCAAGCGCATCGAAGGCGTTGGTGGGCCGCGGGGCCTCGGGCGCGGCCGCCGGCTGCTCGATCCGCGCCGGCTCGGTGGTGATGACGACCTTGCCTTGTAACTGGCCCTTGTACTTCTCGAGGTCGGCGGGCCTTTCCGCCTTGATGTACAGCAGCGGTCCCCGCACCGGGCCCTTGGTTGCGGGAGCCCAGCCGGCCGAAGCGATCGCGAGCGGCGAGGCGACCGGCTCCACGATCCGCGCCGACGCCGTGCCGCGCAGCCACCGGTTGGCGATGGTCCAGGCCTCGAGATGGCACTTATCGAGGCCGTACTCCTTGAATTTCGCGAGCGTCCACTCGTTGGCCCGCTTCAGCTTGTCGGAGCCGGTGAGCCTTGGCCCGATCATGTCGCACAGATACTCCAGGTTGGCCATCTGCTCGCTGTTCTTCTCGACTTCGGCAAACAGCTTCCGGTCCGCCTCCCGATAAGGGTTGGGCGGCCCAGACCCCCGCTGGGCAATCAATAGGCCCGCGAAACAGAGCCCTGCCAGTAGTTTCTTCATGTCTCAATTCCTCGATGTGATCTCGGTCACCAGCCACCAGCCATCAGCTATCAGCCATCAGCAAGCGGTCAGCCCTCAGCGATTAGTTGCCTGCAAGCCGGTCACTGAAAGCTAAGCTCTCAGCCATCAGCCATCAGTTGTCAGCAAGCCGGTTGCTGAAAGCTGAAAGCTGATAGCTGACGGCTGATAGCTGCCGTTCTGATAGCTGACGGCTGAAGGCTGCCGCTAGGCTACCGGTACCCCGCGGCTTGCAATTCAAACAGCTCTGCGTATTGCCCTCCCAAACGCACCAACTCCTCGTGCGTTCCCTCCTCGAGCACTCGGCCGTCGTGCAGGACCAGGATCCGGTCGGCCATCCGTACCGTGGAAAAACGATGCGATATCAGGACTGCTATCTTACCTCGGGTGAGCTCGGCGAAGCGCTCGAAAACGGCGTGCTCGGCGCGGGCGTCTAGCGTGGCCGTGGGCTCGTCGAGGATCAGCAATTGGGCGTCACGCATGTAGGCGCGAGCGAGAGCGACCTTTTGCCACTCGCCGCCGGAAAGATCGACGCCGTCGGCGAAGCGCCGGCCGACCATCTGGTCGAGGCCTTTCTCGAAGCGCGACGCCACTTCGCTTGCCAGGCTGAGCCGCGCCGCGTGCTCGATTTGGGGGCGGTCGCCGATGCGCTCCACGCGCCCGACGCCGATGTTTTCCCAGAGCAGCAAGTTGTAGCGCATGTAGTCCTGGAAGATGACGCCGATTTCGCGGCGGAGGTCCTCCAGGCTGTATTCCCGCAGGTCCACGCCGTCCAGCAGGATCACGCCTTCGGTCGGGTCGTAGAGCCGGGCGATCAGCTTGGTGATGGTGGTCTTGCCGGCGCCGTTTTCGCCGATCAGGGCGATGCGCTGGCCGGGCCGCAGCTCGAAGCTGACCTTCTGGATGGCGTCGCGCTCGGTGCCGGGGTAACGGAAGCCTACGTCGCGAAATTCGATGCCCTGGCGGATGGGGCGCGGGACGGACAAGGGGCCGGAGCCGGGGCGGGGAAGCGGCCGAATTTGCGGCTCCATGCGGAAGAAGGTGAACAGGTCGTCGAGATACAGGGCCTCTTCGGTGATGCTCGAGAAGTTGGTCAGGACGTTCTCGATCAGGCTGCGGCTGCGGGAGAAGGCGCCGGCGAGCAGGGTGAGGTCGCCGACCGTGAGCGCGCCGTGAACCGTGCGGTAGAGGATCACTACATAGGCGGCGTAATAGCCGCCGGTGCCGAGCATGGCGAGCAGCGAGCCGACCCCGGCGCGGCGGAGGCGAAGCGCACGGGTCTCGCCATAGAAGCGCTCGGCCAGCCGCCGGTAGCGCTCAGCAAGGTAGGGGCCGAGGCCGAAGATCTTGACTTCCTTGGCGCTCTCCTGGGTGGCGCCCAGCCAGCGTACGTAATCGAGCTCCCGGCGCTGGGGCGTCCAGCGGTAGAGCAGGGAATAGTTCAGCGAGCCGAAGTGAATCTCGCTGAGGAAGGACGGGACGACCGCGCAGAGCAGCAGCAGGAGGAGCGAGGGTGAATAGGCGGCAAGGGAGGCCGTGAGGCTGGCGAGGGTGAGCAGGTCGCGGGCGTCCATGACCAGATCGGCCAGCAGGACCTGCCGGGAATTGGTCTGGCGGCGAGCGCGCTCAAGCTTGTCGTAGAAATCCGGCTCCTCGAAATGGGCCAAGTCGAGCGTCGCGGCGTGCCGGATCATCTCGATGCTGACCCGGTTGGTGAAGCGGTCGCCGAGCAGATTGTTGACGAGCTGCGAGGCGCGGGCCAGCACGTCCGAGGCTACGGCCAAAACCAGCTCGATCGCCACCAGCTTCCAGATCCGTCCGGTTCCGGCAGCGCCCCGGTAGACCACGGCGTCGATGATCAGCTTGCCGACCCACAGCAGGGCCAGGGGCAGCCCGGCTCGCAGGAGTGCGAGGGCCACCATGGCGAAGCTGAGGAAAGGGCTGGTCTCCCACACCATCTTCACCAGAGGCCGGACGTTCTCCAAGGCCTTCACCCGCTCCCGCCAGGTGCGTTTGGCCGGGGCCGGCTGGTGGGGATTCATGGTGGCAAGTTTAGCAGGGCGAGCGCGGATGGGATGCGGCGACGGCGGTTCGACGCTCGGCGTTGCGACACCCAAGAAAAGGTGACAAGTCTGCACGCCCTTTCAGTATCAGAACATGATACTATAGACCCGTGGAGGGTAAGCAGGGTCGCACGCTAGAGGCTATATTCGAGCGTCCGGTGCGGGCCGACATTCGGTGGAAGGACATTGAATCGCTTCTGTCAGCGTGTGGCGCCGAGATTAACGAGGGGCGAGGCTCGCGAGTGCGCGTGGCTCTGAAAGGCGTGCGGGCTGTTTTTCATCGTCCGCATCCTCGAAAGGAAACCGACCGTGGAGCGGTCGTTTCGGTGCGACGCTTCTTGACCGAGGCAGGGATCGAGCCATGATGGAGTACAAAGGTTATCTGGCACGCGTGCAGTTTGACGATCGGGCCGATTTGTTTCATGGAGAGGTAATGAACATCCGGGATGTGGTGACCTTCCAAGGCCGCACCGTGAGAGGGTTGCAACGGGCGTTCCGGGACTCGGTGGAGGATTACCTGGCCTTCTGCGCTGAACGGGGCGAGGAGCCGGAGAGACCTTTTTCCGGGAAGTTCGTTGTGCGGATCAGCCCGGAATTGCATCGCGAGATCTCCATCGCCGCCGCCAAAGACGGGAAAAGCCTCAACGCTTGGGTTGCGGAGCGGCTTTCGTCGGAACTGTCCCGCAAGGGGGCCGCTCAGTAGGGCTACCCCAGGCTGTCGGCCAGGTACAACTCCGACAGCCCCCGGTTGTGGTTGTACACGCCGCCGTAAGACAAGTGTAGCACAAACAAAACCATTTTCCGGAATTGTAGTTGATCCGCCTGCAAAATTCGGGCGGCGTCGGAAATAAAGCGAATGGATTCGTTGAAAAGAGATTTGGTATGTACTAACATTACGCCTGTGTCCGGAAGAGGTATGAGCGATAGCGGGCAGGCCTCAGAGTACAAGGGGTTCTTCCGGGAGGCCACGGAAGGCCAAGAGGCGTTTCCCTACCAGTGTCGACTCGCTAGGGAGAGGGTCGCCGGCCGAGCCATCCATGTGCCAACCGGGGCGGGAAAGACCGCCGCGGTGGTGCTGGCGTGGCTGTGGCGGCGGCAGGTCGATAAGGAGCACACGCCGCGGCGGCTGGTGTACTGCCTACCGACGCGTGTGCTGGTGGAGCAAGTGAGGGGTGAGGTCGACAGGTGGGTGGGGCGCGTGGCGTCGGAGGTCAAGGCGTATAGTCTGATGGGCGGCGAGGTGGAAGAGGGATGGGAAATGCACCCGGAGCAGGCGGCGATTCTAGACGCCACGCAGGACATGCTGCTCAACCGCGGCTACGCGATGAACCGGTACAGGCGGCCGGTACATTTTGGGTTGCTGAACAACGATTGTCTATGGGTTTGTGATGAGGTGCAGTTGATGGGAAATGGTTTGGGAACTACAACGCAGTTGCACGCCTTCAGAGAGGAGGCGAGGACCTTCGGGCCGGCGGTTGCAATCCGATGAAAACCGACGCGCCATCCACTCAGCCTTCAACCAGCAGCCGTGAGCAGTTCTTCGAATTGAATTATCCGCTGTTGCGCGAACAGACCCCGATGAAATGGATGGGCAGACTCTTCCTCCGACTCACGGATG
The DNA here is from genome assembly GCA_041477005.1 of Terriglobia bacterium. Classification (GTDB taxonomy): domain Bacteria; phylum Acidobacteriota; class Terriglobia; order Bryobacterales; family JACQDG01; genus JBGOUJ01. The sequence goes on from JBGOUJ010000015.1 coordinate 27,049, forward strand.
GCGGGTACCCGAGGCTTGTTGACCTCCCCACAGGAGCCGGGAAGACCGATGTCGTTGTCATCTGGGTTCTCGCCTTATCCTGGTACGGCTTAGACACGGCGGCGAGAAAGCCGGTGCCGCGCCGCCTGATCTGGGTCATCAACCGCCGTGTGCTTGTTCAGCAGGTCTTCCGACTGGCAGGCAAGCTCCAGGGGAAGCTTTCTGGGGCTGGTGGTGACCGCTGTACACTTTCTGACGTCCGGGAGGGGCTCGCACGCTTGAGCGGAGAGCCAGCGGACATCCTTCGTGTCATCCAGCTCCGCGGCCAACTTGTCGATGACCGGGAGTGGTCCGTTGCTCCATCCGTGCCGCAACTGATCATTGGCACGGTTGACCAGATTGGCAGCCGGTTGCTGTTCCAAGGCTACAGCCTCGGCAAATGGAGCCGGCCGCTGCAGGCCGCCCTCTTGGGCGTTGACGCTTGGATTTGCCTGGATGAAGCCCACCTCGTCCCAGCTTTCGTGCTCACTCTCCGTCAAACGCAGCGCATGATCGCAGATGAAGCCCACAGAACGTCCAATGCCCTTTTCGCTGTTTTCGAGCGGCTCCCTTTTTGGATGACTGAGCTATCCGCCACTCCGGCTCTCCCGCCCCCGAGCGCGGAATCGGCTTTTCGCCTGCTCCCGGATGATGAGGGCGATCCTCGGCTGCAAGATCGGATCCTGGCGGCACGAACTCGGCGGGTGAGCGTTAGATGGCTTGCTAACACCGAGAAATCAGAAGAAGTGATAGAAAAGGCCGCTGCTGAGCTGGAGGGCAAAGTCGAGGCTGTCGCCGTGTTTGTGCGTGCGCCGAAGGACGCGAACAAAATAGCGGCTGGGCTCACCAAGCGCTTCAATAAAGAGAGAGTTCTGAAGATCACCGGGCGGCTTCGCGGATACGAACGCGACCGTCTCGAAAGGCAGAAGGTTTTCGAGCGCTTTGGGCCGGCGGAGGAGGGCGATCAGGCTGGCGGGGCGAAGGAAACTGTCTTTCTCGTGGGGACCGCCGCCGCGGAAGTTGGCCTCGACGCGGATGCCGCGGCTATTGTCTGCGATTTCGCTTCGCTTCCAACCCTTCTGCAGAGGCTAGGCCGGCTGGACCGGCGGGGCTGTCTCAGCCGTCGCTTCAGCGACGGCGAATGTGAAGCGCCTCCGACCATGACTATTTTTGCGAAGCGCGAGGAAACGAGGCCCGACATCCAAATGCGGGTCCGGAAATTGGCACAAGAGTTGGGTGCGGAAAAGGATGATCTTCCCGCTTCGCTCTTGGTAGGAACGAGATGGAAGGAGGCGACCGCGAAGTCGAAGGAAGCGGAAATCGAGGTGCCGGAAGCGGAAGACAAGAAGGCCAAGGATGTTGATCCGAGCGAAATCGTCCGCGCGGCGACTCGGGGGGTGTTACTCGGCGGAGGGCAGGACGGATCCGATGCCGTGAAGGTGGGCGCCCAGCCTCCTTCCACATGGCTCAAACATCCGTTATCCTGCGTCACTGGTGGCCCTGTCGCTGTCCCGCCGCTGACCGCTGCCGTCGTCGAACACTGGTCTGGCACCACGGATCCGCGTAGCGCATTCCTGCCTGTACATCCTTTCCTCTATGGCATCCTGCCAGACCCGGAAGGAACCCCCCTCGTGTCGGTGGCTTTCCGGCTGGAGATGGACGCGTTGGCCGCCGCCCCGTCCGATGAGGACGACGAATACCAGGGACAAACCGCCGAAACGCAGGTCAGGGAGATCTTCCGTCGGTTTCCGCCTCAGCGGGCTGAGTTCCACCTCGTTTCCTTGGGCGACGCGAGGGAGTGGTTCTCCACGCCGGAGGCATCCGGGATTCCGGTCGCTTTCTTTGACGGAGAGGAATGTTCGGTGACTTGGGATCATAGGGACAAAACGTCCCTCCGGCCCGGTGCGACCCTCATTCTGCCGACATTGGCTCGCGCTAGCGTGAGCAAGCTCCTGGAAAGCGCGAACGACCCCAAGGATGAAAGAGCCTCTCGTGATGTCCTGGAAGGCGTGTCAACCCAGCACCCGCGATACTGGCGCCGAATCGTGCAGGTTGAGCCGGGCGATTACCGGCTGAAGTCCGAAGATGGAGCTTCCCGGTTCGAGGCAATTGAGGCAGCGGAAAAATCGCATGCGGTACCCCATCGCGCCGCCGTTCCGGAGCCCCCTCACGGTACAACGTGGCAGGTTCGATCGTGGGCCCTGAGGATCGGCACGGACGCTTTCCGGTTTGAATACCTGAAGCCGAGGAGGGAAGTACAATCCCAACTCCTGGCCGAGCATCTGGAGAGAGCCGAAAAGGACGCTGCCAGGATCGCCCGGACCCTGGCGCCTGATAACGGATTTCTGCGCAGCCTGCTTGTCGAGGCAGCAAAGGTACATGATGAGGGCAAGCGTAACTGGAAATGGCAGCGAGCCATGGGCAATCCGGACTGCACAAATCCTGTGGCGAAACCGGTCAAACGGCCTGCGTCGACCGGAGGCTTCCGGCATGAGTGGGAGTCGCTTCTCAGAATGCGCACCTGCTCTCCCGATGTCCCCGAATCGTTATCCGAATCCGACGCACAGCACTGGTTTGATCTTTGGCCTCACCTAGTTGCGGCACATCATGGGCACCTGCGACCCTGGCTTTCGGACAACGGCTTTGCACACGAAGTCGGAAAGCAGCAGCAGTCCGCGCTGCGGCTTGAATCGGCTGAGCGCTTCGTTCGCCTTCAGCGTCACCTCGGGCCCTGGCGGTTGGCTTATCTGGAGGGTCTACTCAAGGCGGTGGACGTCGCAGCCAGCCAAGCCACCGAGCTGGAGGAGAGCGATGAGCAATGACGGCCTGCACCAGCTATTGCTGCCACTGGATGAACGCAACCTCGCCCATGTGCTCTCCGCGGTGGCGTTCGCCGCGCTGACATCCCGGAGCCCAGACGCCCGCCCCGGCGAGTCGACGTGCTGGTGGGATGAGCGGGGATTCGTCCTAAAGACGGCGCTGGGTCAAGCCGCTTTGTTCGGTGCGGCTGACGAATTTGTCCGCAGCGTTCGGTGGGTTCCGGGCATAGGAGGAAAAGAGCAAGGGACTTTCGCAGCCGCCGGCGAAGTCGGGTCAAATCCGTTCATTTCTCTCGCCGACGACGGACGGGCGAACTCGCCGTTCAAGACGTTCGCTGCCAATCAGAATCCTGCGGACCACCTGCTCAACCAGCAGCGGGATCGCCTTAAGCCCCCAAATCCCAGCGATCAGTGGCTTTCGCAATTGGAAACTGGCATTTCGAGCTGGGGTTTCGACTCTCGGGTGGGCTCCCACGCGTACGACCTTGGCTTCAGTTCGAATGAGGAAGGAAGCGACAAGTTGGACCCAATCTATCCAGCCATCGAACTCCTGAGTATTGCCGCCGCCTCATTCTTTGCCTCAGTCCAGGCGTGGCAGTCAGGTGAGAATGCCGCGGGGTATTCTATCTGGACCCAACCCATTTCCGTGTCGTTGGTGTCTTATGCGGTAGCTGGCCGACTGGGCGGGCTTCCCGCGCGCCGCTATCATGTAAAGAACCACGGTGGATCGTATGGATCGGGCGCAGGTTTCAAGTTCTTTCCCGAAGCGACACTCCAAAGTTAGGAGGAAAACCAGAGATGACAGAAGTAAACGAAAACGATCTTAAAGAGGCGATCGCACTCCTCGACCAATTGCTTGGTGTAGAAGCACGCAAGCCGGGCACTGCCGCCAAGCTCCCGGCGGTGGTTCGTGTCATTGAATCGCTGGAACCGGCGGGCGGGATCGATTTCCCGGTGTTCCCAGCATCCTACGCGGGCGCACGCGACAATGATCCACCTGTCTACGACCTTTCGGGGATCGTCTATGGAGCGGTTCAAGAGACGATCAGAGCGAAGGAGAATGTGACAGTCCAGCGACCTCAGATCATCAGTGCGGCGCGCTGCACGGTGGACTCACCGCAGTCACAGGCCAACCGCACCGAGATTGCGTTTCTTGAAGACAAAGAACTCCAGCCTTTGGTTCCGCAAGCATCTGCCAAGATTCCCAGAGCAGA